>JAILMS010000123.1 GCA_024692385.1 Prevotella sp.
GCGCAGCTCCTGGTCGATGGCAAAGCCCAACTGCAGCTCACCATCGATGGGCAGGTCGGGGAATTGCTTCTGCATAATCTCTACAGCCTGGCGCACCTTCTTGGCTCCATTGCTCTGGCTGGAACCGAAGTTTGAGTGGCTGACCATACCTACCACGGGCTTCTCATTGAAGAAGCGTACGCTACCGGCTGCCAGCTTGGCAATATCTACCAGTGCGTCAGTATCTGGGTTCTCGTTGACCAGCGTGTCGGCGATATAGAGAGTACCCTTAGGAGAGTTGATGATGTGCATGGTACCGAAGTGCTTGAACTCAGGACGGATACCGATGACCTCATTGACAACCTTGATAGTGTTAGAGTATTTGGTGTAGAGACCAGTAATGAAGGCATCTGCCTCGCCTGTCTCTACCATCATCATACCGAAGTAGTTGCGCTCGAACATCTTGTCGTTGGCCTCCTGATAGGTGTAGCCCTCACGCTGGCGCTTCTCAGTAAGGATGCGGGCATAGCGCTCACGACGCTCCTGCTCAGAGGGGTGACGCAGGTTGACAATCTCGATGCCCTCCAGTGAGAGGTCCATCTTGTCAGCCATCTTGGTGATAACCTCGTCGTTACCCAGCAGGATGGGGTAGCAGATACCCTCAGCCTTGGCCTGTACGGCAGCCTTCAGCATAGTGGGGTGAACAGCCTCGGCAAATACTACGCGCTGTGGGTGGGCTGCTGCAGTAGCGTAGAGCTTCTGGGTGAGCTTGGTCTCCTGACCCAGCAGCACGCTGAGCGACTTCTTATACTCATCCCAGTCCTCAATGGGCTTGCGAGCCACACCGCTATCCATTGCTGCCTTGGCAACAGCGGCGCTGACCTCAGTGATAAGACGTGGGTCAACGGGCTTGGGAATGAAGTAGTTGCGACCGAAGGTGAGGTTGTTGACCTTATAGACATCGTTGACAACATCGGGAACAGGCTGCTTGGCCAGATCGGCAATGGCGTGAACAGCAGCGAGCTTCATCTCCTCGTTGATGGCACGGGCGTGAACGTCGAGGGCACCACGGAAGATGTAGGGGAAACCGATAACGTTGTTAATCTGGTTGGGATAGTCGGTACGACCTGTTGACATCAGCACGTCAGGACGGGCGTCCATAGCATCCTCGTAAGAAATCTCAGGAACAGGGTTTGCCAAAGCGAAGATAACAGGATCCTTAGCCATTGACTTCACCATCTCCTTAGACAGTACGTTACCCTTTGACAGTCCGACAAAGACGTCGGCACCCTTAACGGCCTCGGCCAGCGTGTGGATATCGGTACGTGAGGTGGCAAAGAACTTCTTCTGCTCGTTGAGGTCCTGACGCTCCGTAGAGATAACACCCTTTGAGTCGAGCATGACGATGTTCTCCTTCTGGGCACCGATGGCCATATACAGTTTGGTACAAGAGATGGCTGCGGCACCAGCGCCGTTGACTACAATCTTGACCTTCTTGATATCCTTCTTGATAACCTCCATGGCATTCTTCAGACCGGCAGCAGAGATAATGGCTGTGCCGTGCTGGTCGTCGTGCATCACGGGGATGTCGAGGGTCTTCTTCAGACGGTCCTCGATATAGAAACACTCAGGAGCCTTGATGTCCTCGAGGTTGATACCACCAAACGTGGGAGCAATGCGCTCTACAGCCTCGCAGAACTTCTCAGGGTCTTTCTCGGCAACCTCGATATCGAAGACATCAATGCCACCATAAATCTTAAAGAGCAGTCCCTTACCTTCCATCACGGGCTTACCGCTCATGGCACCAATATCGCCAAGACCCAGAACGGCTGTACCATTACTGATGACGGCTACCAGATTACCCTTGGCTGTGTATTTATATGCATCGTCAGGGGTCTGCTGAATTTCCAGACAGGGGTAGGCGACACCAGGCGAATAGGCCAGTGAGAGGTCTGTTTGTGTACGATAGGCCTTGGTGGGCTTGACTTCAATTTTACCGGGACGTCCAGCTTCGTGATAGGCCAAAGCTGCTTCTTTCGAGATCTTTACCATTTTGTGTTGAGTGTATTATTAAATCCTGTTTCGAGAAAATTTTCCGCAAAAGTAATAAAAACCCATGAAAAACGTACAGTTTTTTAATCTTTTTAGTATCTTTGCACCGTAAAATTGATATTTATGCAAGTTTTGAAAGAAACAACAGCTTATCGAGTCTCTTTGAGAGAGCGCATCATTGAAAAAGCGATGCAAGATTTCTCAATGCATGGCATTCGTGCTGTGAAGATGGATGATCTTGCTAATGAACTGGGCATTTCAAAGCGCACACTGTATGAAATCTTTGAAGACAAGGAGACCTTGCTCTTCGAAGGTGTCAAGGTCTATGGTGAGCGAAAGCATGAGTATATGCGCAGCTATGCAGAGGATGAGCGCTACCATGTGATAGATATTATTCTGGAGGCTTACCGCATGAAGGTAGAAGAGGTGCGTGCCGTGAACCCTGCATTCTATCTTGACTTGATGAAATATCCCAAGTTGGCGCGTTACATGAAGGAGGCTCAGCAGAAGTCACGCGAGGGATTCCTCGCTTTCATGCGACGTGGTGTGAATGAGGGCTATTTCCGCTCGGATGTCAACTATGAGATAGTGCCTCATATCTTCGATGCCCTCGGACAATACATTCTCTCCAACAGTCTAGTACAGCAGTATTCTGTTGAAGAGTTGTTCTCCAACTGTTTCTTGATTGCCTTGCGCGGATTCTGTACCGACAAGGGCTTGCATACCATCGATACGCTGATGGCTGACGCTAAATCTGAGTAAACGACAGAGGCATCAGCTCCTTGATACCATCCATCACATAAGTATGTTTCGTGCCGTAGAGCAGGATGCGGACAGGCTGCTTGAAGCGTGTCTCTGTCTCGATGATAACCTGACGGCATGAACCACAAGGACTTGCGGGTTCTTCCAAAAACTCCCCATTACTACCCCTAACAGCAATAGCCAGCATCAGTACTGCCTGGTCAGGATACTGGGCACCAGCAGCAAAGAGGGCTGAGCGCTCTGCACACAATCCTGATGGGAAGGCAGCATTCTCTTGATTACAGCCTGGAACGATAACGCCGTTTTTCAGTAGAATAGCAGCACCTACATGGAAATGAGAATAGGGAGCATATGAATTATAAGTAGAAGCCTTAGCTTGTTCAATGAGCTCACGTTCCTGTTCGGTTAGTTCAGAGAAATCAGCTGCATAGATAGTGGATTTTAGGGCTAAATCTTTCATAATATTCAGATTTTTGTTGCAAATATAATTATTTTTCTTTATTTTTGCACAAAAATTGAAGAAAAAAAGCATGAAGCGCTCCATATTTTCCCTATATCTGTTGTTTTTAGGCCTGTCATCGGTCTTTTCACAATCTATTTCTTGGAATAAAGTCTATCAGGACTACTTCGATAATTATAAAGATGTAGCCATTGGTCAGATGAAGCAATATGGCATTCCTGCCAGCATCACGCTTGCACAGGGCGTGCTGGAGTCGGGAGCGGGTAGGAGTGAGCTGGCCCGTAAGAGCAACAACCACTTCGGTATCAAGTGTAACGGATGGACGGGTAGAAAGGCCTATCATGACGACGATGCCCTTGGCGAGTGCTTTCGTGCCTATGATAATGCCCTCGACAGTTATATCGACCACTCGCTGTTTCTGAAGAATAGCCAGCGCTATAGCCGCTTGTTTCAGCTGAAGACTACCGACTATAAGGGATGGGCAAGAGGCTTGAAGGCTTGTGGCTATGCCACCAGTCCGACGTATGCCTCACGACTGATAGAGATTATCGAGCTGTATAGTTTGGATAAGTATGATAAAGGTGGTGGCGGTAGCGTCTTCGTAAGCTCTTCACCAGTATCTCGTCAGTCTTTCTCTCAGCCAGCGCTACATCAGATAAATCAGTTTAATGATAACTATTATGTTGTTGCTCGTCAGGGAGATACGTTTAAGTCTATTGGTGAAGATGTGCATGTAGATTATCGCCAGTTGGCCAAGTTCAACGAGCGTGATAAGAACGATGCGCTTGAGGAAGGTGAGCGCATCTGGCTGAAGAAAAAGCGCCGTCGTGCTCCTAAGGAATATAAGGGATATGTCTATAGAGTGGAAGCTGGTGAGTCGATGTACAGCATTTCCCAGCGTTTCGGTATTCGCCTGAAGAATCTCTATAAGATGAATGAATTGTCGCCTGATTATATCATTCAGGTTGGTGACCCCTTACGAATCAGATAATCGACAGAAATATGAAGAAGCTGTTATACCTTATATTTATAGGTCTTGTGCTGAGTGCTTGTGAGATTCGTCACAATCACGATAAGCAGGTGATGCAGGTGCGTGTACCAGTAGATTCTACACACCATAAAGAGGTGAAGAATGCAGACGAAGACTGGCAGGATGAGCCTCTTATAGAGACACCTACCGAATACAATGGTGAGGTGGAAATGACGGAAGAGGAAGCTCTGGAAGAGCTTGACCGCATGATGACAGGTGCTGCTGAATAGCCGTTAGTCTTTCAAAAGTTTATCAAGGAAATCATTTAAGTCTTTGTCAAGACCTACCATCAGTTCTTCATGCAGGATGGCGGTGTCGTCATCTACCAGATAGAGTTCCTCAATGGGCTCCTTGTCGTCATCTTCCAATACGAAAGAAAACGGCTTCAGTATTGACATCTGCTCAATCTTCTCGCGCTGCTTGTGAAGGGTTGAACGCAGCGTGGCAGCAATCTCCTGATAGAAATTGTCATCTTTGTTGTCTATCCATTGCTCTACGACACAACGCGTAATCTCGTTGTCGTCATCATCGAAAGTAATCAACTCACCTGTATCCTGACTGACACGCAGATGAATATCAGTCAGCAGAGTTGCCTCTTCTGAGGGAGGAAATTTCTCGATAGTCTTGCGGATGGCACGTTCTGCCTGTTGCAATGTTTGTTCAGTTGCTTTCATGAGCTTTTTTAGTTATGACGATACAAAAGTACATAAATTGCAGGATAATTGCAAACTATTACGACTTTTTTTTGAAAAAATCTTTTATTCCTTACCATAAATTCTTAAAATGTTTGTATCTTTGCAAATGATACTCGAGATTGCAATTGCAGATGAATCAAACAATACGTCATTCGGGGATTGTAGATAGTGTGGAGGACGGTTGCGTACATGTTCGTATCGTTCAGACTTCTGCGTGTGCTGCCTGTAAGGTTGCAGGCTATTGCAATGCTGCCGAGTCGAAAGAGAAAATCATTGATGTATTCTGTGATTCCGTCGCAGCATATACGGTAGGACAGCAGGTCGTGGTGTCTGCATCCCGACAGATGGCTGCCCAGGCATTGTTGTGGGCTTTTGGTGTACCTTTTGTCCTGATGATGGCTGTACTGGTGCTGGTCTTGTTGCTGACGGCCAATGAAGGATGGGCTGCGCTGAGTGCCATCGCTATTCTCATTCCTTATTACTTAATACTCTGGCTGTTACGCGACAAGATGCGCGAGCAGCTGGCCTTTGAAATAGAATAATATAAACTAAACAAATAATTATTTATGGATTTTATGTTGATTGCAGTAGCAGTATTAGGGGCCATCGGACTGATAGCCGCCTTGGTGCTGTTTGCCTGCTCCAAGAAATTCGCTGTCTATGAAGACCCGCGCATTGCTCAGGTGACTGAACAACTGCCTGGTGCCAACTGTGGTGGATGCGGATTTGCTGGTTGTGGCGGTCTGGCCGATGCCCTCGTCAAGGGTGCCGATGCTGGCAGTCTCGACGGACTGATGTGTCCTGTCGGTGGACAGGAAGTGATGGGCAAGGTGGCCGATCTCCTTGGAATGGCGATTGCCAACGGTGAGCCGATGGTGGCCGTAGTACGTTGTAATGGTACATGTGCCCTGCGTCCGAAGATAGCAGAGTATAGTGGCTTGCGCACCTGTGCTGCCATGAATGCTTGTGGCGCTGGTGAGACAGCCTGTGGCTTTGGCTGTCTGGGTTGTGGCGACTGTGTGGCAGCCTGTCAGTTTGATGCCATCCAGGTGAATCCTGAAACAGGACTTCCTGAGGTTAATGAGGAGAAGTGCGTGGCCTGTGGTGCCTGTGTGAAGGCTTGTCCTCGCAACATCATCGAGCTGCGCAAGAAGGGTCCGAAGGGTAGGAGAGTATTCGTATCCTGTGTCAACAAAGACAAGGGCCCTGTAGCCATGAAGGCTTGTAAGGCTGCATGTATCGGTTGTGGCAAGTGCGAGAAGGAATGTCCCTTTGGTGCTATCACTGTTGAGAACAACGTGTCGTACATCGACCATACCAAGTGTCGCCTGTGTCGCAAGTGTGTGGCAGTATGTCCTACGGGCTCTATCCACACCGTGAACTTCCCCGCACCTAAACCCAAAGAAGAAAAGGAGGAACAAGCATGATGATTAAGACATTTAGTATAGGTGGTGTTCACCCCGAAGAGAATAAGCTGACGCACGAAGTAGCTACCAAGGTGGCTGCCCTGCCTAAGCAGGCCATCTTCCCGTTGGGTCAGCACATTGGTGCTCCTGCCAAACCTGTCGTTCAGAAGGGCGATAAGGTAAAGGTGGGTACAATGATTGCCGAGGCTGGCGGTTTCGTCTCTGCTCCTATCTATTCCAGTGTCAGCGGTACGGTCTTTAAGATTGATACTGCTATTGATGCTACCGGCTATCGCAAGCCTGTTATTATCATTAATGTAGAAGGCGACGAGTGGGAAGAGAGCATCGACCGCTCTGATAAGCTGGAACAGGTGAAGGACCATCCTGAGCTGACTCCTGAGGAAATCGTAGAGCGCATCAAGACCGCTGGTGTCGTAGGTATGGGTGGTGCCTGTTTCCCCACCTTCATCAAACTTTGTCCGCCACCTACGGCGAAGGCCGAATGTGTCATCATCAATGCTGTAGAGTGCGAGCCGTATATCACTGCCGACTACCGTCTGATGATGGAGCATGCCGACGAGATTCTCGTTGGTCTGGAACTGCTGATGAAGGGGGCCAAGGTGACTAAGGGTTATATCGGTATTGAGACCAACAAGCCCGCAGCCATTGAGTTGATGACCAAGAAGTGCGCTGAGGTGTTCGGTGGAAGCGAATACAGCGTAGAGGTGGTACCTCTGGCTCAGCGTTATCCGCAGGGTGGTGAGAAACAACTGGTGGATGCTGTCATCAATCGTCAGGTGCCTGCACCTCCTGCCATTCCTGTGAATGTAGGTGCTATCGTGCAGAATGTGGGTACTGCCTTTGCCGTTTACGAGGCGGTGATGAAGCGCAAGCCACTGTTTGAGCGCTATACCACCGTTACTGGTAAGAAACTTCAGAATCCAGGCAACTTCCTCGTTCGTATGGGTACACCGATGAAGGACCTGATTGATGCTTGTGGCGGTATGCCCGAGGGGGATAACAAGCTGTTGGCTGGTGGCCCCATGATGGGTAAGGCGCTGACAAGTGTCGAGGTGCCTATCTGTAAGGGTACCAACTCAGTGACCATCATCTCTGATGAGGAGGCTTTCCGCAAGGAGCCACAGCCCTGCATCCGTTGTGCCAAGTGTGTCTCGGCCTGTCCGATGGGCTTGGAGCCTTATCTGTTGGCTAAGCTCGCTGCCGTCAAGAACTGGGAGCGTGCTGAGCGTGAGGATGTCGTCAGCTGTATTGAGTGTGGCTCGTGCCAGTTCACATGTCCTGCCCACCGTCCGTTGCTCGACAATATCCGTCAGGCAAAGAGTACAGTCATGGGTATTATTAGAAACAGAAATGCAAAGAAATAATTATGGGTAAATTAATAGTTTCATTGTCACCCCACGCACACGGAAAAGATACCGTCGAGCGCAATATGTATGGCGTCATCATCGCTTTGCTGCCAGCATTGCTCGCATCGTTCTGGTTCTTCGGCATTGGTTCGGCCATTGTCTGTGCGACGAGTGTTGTGGCCTGTGTCTTCTTCGAGTGGGCTATCAACAAATACATTCTAAAGAATGAGCGTAATACCATTCTCGACGGTTCGGCAGCCCTGACAGGTATACTGCTCGGCATGAACCTGCCGTCGAATCTGCCTATCTGGATTATCATCATCGGTGCACTGTTTGCCATTGGTGTCGCTAAGATGACGTTCGGCGGATTAGGCAATAACCTCTTCAATCCCGCATTGGTAGGTCGCTGTGTCTTGCTCGTGGCTTTCCCTGCTCAGATGACTACCTGGCCTAAGATTGGACAGCACTGGGCCTATCTCGATGCAGAGACGGGCGCTACACCGCTGACCATCATGCAGGAGGCTATCAAACAGGGTGATGCCAGCATACTTGACCAGTTGCCATCGTCACTCGACCTCTTCCTCGGTAACCATCCCGACGGTGCTGGTGCTATGGGTGAGATTTGTGCGCTGGCTCTGCTGTTAGGTCTGGCCTATATGCTGTGGAAGAAGATTATCACATGGCATATTCCCGTTAGCATCATCGCTACGGTATTTGTGTTCAGCGGTTTGTGTCATCTGGCCAATCCTGCCTATGCTGATCCTATCAGCGTCATCCTCTCTGGTGGTCTGATGCTGGGAGCTATCTTCATGGCTACTGACTATGTCACCTCACCGATGACGGCACAAGGCCAGATTATCTATGGTGTGGCTATCGGTTTCCTGACAGTGGTAATCCGCAACTGGGGCGCTTATCCTGAGGGTATGTCGTTCGCCATTCTCATTATGAATGCGTTCACACCGCTCATCAATACCTATGTTAAACCAAAACGTTTTGGGGAGGTTGCACAATGAAGAAGCTCGAATCATCTTTACTGAATATGGCACTGGTGCTCACAGGAGTGGCAGTGGTCATGGGTGGCATCCTCGCCTTTGTCAACCACCTCACTGAAGGTCCTATCCAACAGCAGAAGGAGAAGGCGTTGGCAGACGGTATCAAGACTGTGATGGTGTGCAACGACTTGGTTGTTGCCAATACCGATGAGATTACACAGAACATTGACGGTAAGGAGCACACCTTTATTATCTATCAGATAAAAGACCAGCAAGGCAAGGAACTCGGTGCTGCCGTGCAGTCTGCCACGATGGGCTTTGGTGGTGATCTGAAGGTACTCGTTGGTTTTGATACTGAGGGTACCATTCTCGGATATACCCTGCTGGAGCATGCCGAAACACCAGGTTTGGGCGCTAAGGCTGACCAGTGGTTCAAGAAAGGTCAGAAAGGCGATATCATTGGTAAGTCGCCCGTTGACCCCTTGACGGTATCGAAAGACGGTGGTCAGGTGGATGCCATTACGGCTTCTACTATTACCAGTCGTGCTTTCCTCAAGGCTGTGAACAATGCGTATAAGGCTTATAAGGTGACACCTGCTACCGATGGGCAGACGGGTGCTTCTGAACAAGTGAGATAATGATTATTGAAAAGTGAATAGTATTATGAACGCAATACAAATCATTAAAAATGGCATCGTCAAGGAGAATCCCACATTCGTCCTGATGCTGGGTATGTGTCCTACGTTGGCCACTACCACCTCTGCCATGAATGGTATGTCGATGGGGTTGGCTACAATGGCTGTGCTCATCTGTACCAACTTCGTGATATCGTGCTTGAAGAGCATCACGCCCGACAAGGTGCGCATCCCCGTATTCATCGTGGTCATTGCTGCCTTCGTCACCATCCTGCAGCTGGTCATCAAGGCCTATCTGCCTGACATCGATGCTGCGCTGGGGCTCTTCATCCCACTGATTGTGGTCAACTGTGTGATTCTCGGTCGTGCGGAGGCCTTTGCTGCTAAGAACTCGCCCATTGCTTCCCTGTTCGACGGTATCGGTATCGGACTGGGCTTCACGCTGGGTCTTACCCTGCTGGGTATCTGTCGTGAGTTGTTAGGCTCTGGCTCTATCTTCGGCTTTGTGCTGTTGCCTGAGACCTACAATATCCTGCTCTTCGTGCTCCCTCCGGGTGCTTTCATCATGCTGGGATTCCTCATCGCTATTGTTAATAAGGTGAGGAGTTAAAGAAGTCAATGAAGTAAAAGACAATAGACTATGGAATATATATTGATTTTCATTAGCGCGATATTCGTCAACAATATCATCCTGTCGCAGTTCCTCGGCATCTGTCCGTTCCTTGGCGTGTCGAAGAAGATAGATACCTCACTGGGTATGTCGGCAGCAGTAGCCTTCGTACTTACGCTGGCTACCATCGTGACATGGTGTGTACAAAAATATGTGCTCGATGCTTTTGGCTTGCAGTATCTGCAGACCATCGCCTTCATCCTCGTCATCGCCTCACTGGTACAGATGGTCGAGATTATTCTGAAGAAGGTGTCGCCCGCACTCTATCAGGCACTGGGCATCTTCCTGCCACTCATCACTACCAACTGTGCGGTGCTAGGTGTTGCCATTCTGGTTATCCAGAAAGACTTCAACCTGCTGCAGTCGGTGGTCTATGCGTTCTCTACGGCTATCGGCTTCGGATTGGCACTCACCGTCTTTGCTGGTATGCGCGAACAGCTGGAGTTAGTCAACATTCCTAAGGGTATGCGTGGCATGGCTATCGTCATGCTGTCTGCTGGTCTGCTCTCACTGGCCTTTATGGGCTTTAGCGGTGTTGACGGTGGTCTCCGTGTGCTCTTTGGCCTTGACTAATAAATAGAAATCAATCAAACTTAAATAATATCTAACCTAATCAACAACTATTCTAAACAATGCGATATTCAGAACTAGGCAAGACGGGAATGAAGATTTCCCACCTGAGCTTTGGCGCGTCATCACTGGGCAGCGTCTTTCGTGAGACTAACCTGAAAGAGAGCTGCGAGGCAGTGGAGGCTGC
Organism: Prevotella sp.; assembly: GCA_024692385.1. GTDB lineage: Bacteria > Bacteroidota > Bacteroidia > Bacteroidales > Bacteroidaceae > Prevotella. Next base: position 10,806 of record JAILMS010000123.1, read on the forward strand.
TATCGAAGGAGGCAT
>JAILMS010000004.1 GCA_024692385.1 Prevotella sp.
TCTGATGGATGAGTGTGAACAGCTGCTCATCGTGGAGGAGGGCCAGCCATTCATCGAGGATATCGTGCGTGGCGTTGCTGACCTGAAGAACGTTCATGGTAAGCTGGATGGTGCGCTGCCCCGTACTGGTGAGCTGACACCCGACTCCGTTAAACAAGCACTATCTCAACTGTCACCTGTCACCTGTCAACTGTCAACTGGCTTCGCTCCCAGCGAGAATGTCGTTCCACGTCCTCCTGCACTCTGTCAGGGCTGTGGCCACCGCGACGTCTATGCAGCCCTCAACGAGGTGCTCAAGGAGTATGATAATCCCCGTGTGTTCGGTGACATCGGTTGCTATACGCTGGGCTTCCTGCCTCCGTTCCGTGCTATCCATTCCTGTGTAGATATGGGTGCCTCGATTACGATGGCCAAGGGTGCTGCCGATGCTGGTCAGTGGCCTGCCGTTGCCATCATTGGTGACTCAACCTTTACGCATAGTGGTATGACAGGCTTGCTGGATGCCATCAACGAGAATGCCAATATCACGGTGATTATCTCTGACAACCTGACAACGGGTATGACCGGTGGACAGGATTCTGCCGGCACCAATAAGTTTGAGGCCATCTGTCGTGGACTGGGCTTGAGCGACGAACACCTGAAGGTGGTAGTTCCTCTGCCAAAGAATATGCCTGAGATTACACAGATTATTCGTGATGAGATTAACTACAAGGGTACCTCTGTCATCATTCCGCGCCGTGAGTGTATGCAGACCCTGCAACGTCATTTGAAACAGAAAAAAGCAGCAAAATGAAAACAGATATTATCCTTTGCGGTGTAGGAGGACAAGGTATCCTCTCTATTGCCACCATCATTGGTGAAGCCGCTATGAACGAGAATCTCTATATCAAGCAGGCTGAGGTACACGGTATGTCACAGCGTGGTGGTGACGTGCAGTCAAATCTGCGCATCTCAAGCAATCCTATTGCCAGCGACCTCATACCTAAGGGTGGTGCTGATGTGATTATCTCTATGGAACCCATGGAGGCACTGCGCTATCTGCCATATCTCTCAAAGGATGGTTGGATCATTACGAGCAGCACGCCGTTTGTCAATATCCCCAACTATCCTGATATGGAGGTGATTAAGGCTGACCTGAATAAACTTCCCAACGTCATTATGCTCGACATCGAAGCAAAAGCCAAGGAGGCTGATGTGCCTCGTTCGGCCAATGTCATCCTGTTGGGTGCCGCTCAGAAAGCCCTGGGCATTGAATACGGTAAACTGGAAGATGCCATCCGCCGTGTCTTCGGTCGTAAGGGCGACGCCATTGTCGAGGCCAATATCAAAGCACTTGCAATCGGTAAAGAAGCACAAAAATGAAAGCAACACCAATAAAGAAAGAAATTGTCGACGGCCTCATAGCAGAGCTCGGCATTACTGATTTTGCCAAGGCTACCATTCGTGAAGTGAAGCAGGTAGCTGCCAAGGCAGAGCAACAGAGTGGGGTAGAGTTCATCAAGATGGAGATGGGTATCCCTGGATTGCCTGCCGCTCAGGTGGGTGTCGACGCACAGGTCAAGGCGTTGCAAGCAGGCATCGCCCATTCCTATCCCGATATCCAGGGTTATCCCGAACTGAAGAAAGAGGCATCGCGCTTTGTCAAGGCTTTCATTGGTCTTGATGTCGCCGCTGAGTGTTGTGTACCTGTCACGGGTTCTATGCAGGGTACCTTTGCTTCGTTCCTTACTTGTTCACAGGCACAGCAGGGCAAGGATACCGTGCTGTTCATCGACCCAGGCTTCCCCGTTCAGAAGATGCAGCTGCAGGTGATGGGCGTGAAGTACGAGACATTCGATGTCTATGACTATCGTGGTGAGAAGCTGGGCGCTAAGCTGGAGTCGTATCTGAAGAACGGTAACATCTGCGCCATCGTCTACTCTAATCCTAACAACCCCGCATGGATTTGTCTGAATGAGCAGGAACTGGAGACCATCGGTAAGCTGGCTACGCAGTACGACTGTGTGGTGATGGAAGACCTGGCCTACTTCGCTATGGACTTCCGCCAGAACCTCAGCGTACCTTTCCAGCCCCCTTATCAGCCCAGCGTAGGTCGCTATACCGACAACTATATGTTGCTCATCAGCGGCTCTAAGGCCTTCTCGTATGCTGGCGAGCGTATCGGTGTGGTGTGTATCAGTGACAAGCTGTTCCACCGCCACTTCGACCAGTTGGCACAGCGCTATCAGGGACTGCCCTTCGGTCTGGTGTTCTCTACGCGTATGCTCTATGCGCTCAGCAGTGGTACCAGCCACTCAGCACAGTATGCAATGGCTGCTATGTTGAAGGCGGCCTGTGATGGTACTTATGATTTCCGCAAGGAGGTCAGCGTCTATGGTCAGCGTGCCCATAAACTGAAAGAGATATTCTGCCGTCATGGCTTCCATGTGGTTTATGACAAAGACCTTGACCAGCCTGTAGCCGATGGCTTCTACTTTACGATTGGCTATAAGAATATGACCAGCGGTGAGTTGGCCAGAGAGCTGATGTACTATGGTGTGTCGGCCATCTGTCTGATTACTACGGGTTCGCACCAGGAAGGCCTGCGCGTATGTACCTCATTTATCGAGGATCATCAATATGCTCAGTTAGAGGAGCGCATGACCATCTTTGAAGCTAACAACGCATAAAACAATAAAAAGAGGAACCATTCGGTTCCTCTTTTCTTATTCTCTGGTTTTACTTATTGTTCTTCTGACATATCAACCGCTTCGAACTGGAAGTCCTGAGTGGTCACATAGCGCACTTCGTATGTTGAAGGATGCTTAGCATCACCTAAATACTTCTTGCGCAACTTCAGGTATTTCTTCTCTGCCTCCTTCATCGTCTTGGCGAAGAATACCATGCAGACTCTGTCTGGCATCTGCATCTTATCTTTGAAGTAGTCCTTCAGTTGAGCAGAATAGTTGTCACGTCCCAGTAGAAACTTACTCTTGGTATCATACCAAACATTCTTCACATCCTGTATCTCTGTGATGTAGACAACAGAATCCTTGAAAGATGCGGCAAAACCAAACATATACATGTGTGGAGCCTGTATGCGCTTAGCTTCAGCTCCCATAGCGACGCAGAATAACAGCGTCATCAGAATATACTTATAATACTTCATTGTCCTAAATATGACTTTAAAAAATGGTTCTTCGTGCTTCCACGCAAGCGACGAATGGCCTTCTCCTTAATCTGGCGCACGCGCTCACGGGTAAGACCGTATTTGTTGCCAATCTCCTCAAGTGTCATCTCTGGCTCACCAATACCATAGAATGCCTTGATGACGCAACGCTCACGCTCATTCAGCGTTTGCAGAACGTTGGAGATTTCTGAACGTAGTGACTCTATAACCAGCTGGCGGTCGGCCATAGGGGCGTCGTCGTTGACCAGCACGTCGAGTAGCGAGTTGTCTTCACCGTCAATGAATGGCGCATCCACTGATACATGGCGCGTATTGGCCAGCATTGCCTCGCCGACCTTCTCCTCTGGCAGGTCTATCTGCTCAGAGATTTCGTCGACCGACGGACGGCGCTCGTTCTCTTGCTCAAACTTGTTGAGTATACGGTTAATCTTATTCACCGAACCTACCTGGTTAAGAGGCAGGCGAACAATACGACTTTGCTCAGCAATAGCCTGTAGGATAGACTGACGAATCCACCATACGGCATAGGAGATAAACTTAAAACCACGAGTCTCATCGAACTTCTCAGCAGCTTTGATGAGTCCCAGATTACCCTCGTTGATGAGGTCGGGGAGTGACAATCCCTGATTCTGGTATTGCTTAGCTACTGATACCACAAAGCGCAGATTTGCCTTGGTGAGCTTATCCAGTGCCTTGCGGTCACCCTTACGAATGCGTTGCGCCAGCTCCACTTCTTCATCGGTGGAGAGTAAATCTTCACGGCCTATTTCCTGTAAGTATTTTTCCAGCGATTCACTCTCGCGATTCGTAATGGATTTAGTGATTTTTAGTTGTCTCATTTAGTCGTATTATTATAGCTGACTGCAAAAGTAAGGCATTTTTCTGGATTATCCAAAAAAATGCCTTATTATTTTCATTATATTTCGCTGTTAGCGAGACTTACTCATTCTGCAGATAAACTACGAAACCGCCGCGTTTACCAGTTGGGAAGATACCCTTGATGACCAACATCTGGTCCTTAGCATCTTCCACAACCTCCTGCAAATCGTCGAAAGAACGCATAGGCTGGTCGTTGACAACCTGGATGATGAAGCCCTTAGGAACACCGGCATCTTTCATCTTGCCACCATTAACCTTCAGCACTTCCAGACCGTAGCTGATCTCCAGCTGCTTCTTCTGACTCTCAGTAACAGGACGGACATCAATACCCAGCACGTCAACATCAGCATTCTTCACCACCTTGGTGTTGCCCTGCTCATTCTTCAGTGTCAGCGTAGCGGTCTTCTCCTTCTTATTGCGCAGATACTTCACGGTAACCTTGTCACCAGGACGCTTCTGAGCAATGATACCCTGTAACTCACCAAACTGCTTTACCTTCTTGCCGTCGATAGATGTCAGAACGTCGCCCTTCTGCAGACCGGCATCTGCAGCAGCACCGTCTTCTACTACCTCAGCGATATAGATACCTTCCATGGTGCCGAGGTCAACCTCGTTGCCCTTCTCTTTCTCACTATCTACCCATGTGCTGACATCGCTACCCTTGATACCAATCATAGCACGCTGGTAAGCACCGTACTTCTTGAAATCATCTATGGCCTTCTTGACAATGGTAGTAGGAATGGCGAAACCGTAACCGATATTAGAACCAGTCTGTGAATACAGCATAGCATTGATACCAATCAGCTCACCACGGGTGTTAACCAGTGCACCACCAGAGTTACCCTGGTTGATGGCAGCGTCTGTCTGAATCATAGAGGTAATACCGCCAGTATTCATCGAACGGGCCTTGGCACTGACGATACCAGCTGTAACGGTATTGTTCAGACCTAAGGGGTTACCTACTGCCAGTACCCACTCACCAACCTTCACATCGTCGCTATTAGCGATGACGATGGCGGGTAGGTTCTTGGCGTCAATCTTAATAAGAGCCAAGTCGGTAGTCTTGTCAGCACCAATGATGCGCGCTGAATATTCCTTAGAATTCTCGTTGAGCGTAACGGTCAGCTCATCAGCACCGTCAACTACGTGGTTGTTGGTGACAATATAACCATCTGCAGAGATGATAACACCTGAACCGGCAGCAGCACGCTTAGGAGTCTGTACCTGACGCTTACGACCACCATTGTTGCCCTGACCACGACCGAAGAAACCACCGAAGGGATCTGAGAAGAAATCCTCAAACGGATCGCTGTACTCTACAGTCTGCACCTTTGAATTCGTTACCGACTTAATATATACTACTGCGGGCAGCGACTTCTCAGCTGCATAGGTGAGGTCAACGGGTTGTGCTGGTGTACCAACTGCTGCAGCAGGCGCTGCTTGTGTTTTGTTGCATGAAGCTGCAGAAAAAGCGATAAACATCAGATATACCGCCGGCATCATGCTCTTTACAATCTTTTTCATATTCCTATTATAGTTTAAAATGTTAATAATAATTGCTATGTCTGGTTTTTCTAACCGAGTGCAAATATAGGTGCATTTTTCCATATACTGACAAATTGTCGTATCTTTTTGTCGCAATTTAACACTTCCGCCATTACACTTAACGGCTGTTAGAAATTAACGCTTTAATTGTGAAAAGACTGATAAAATTAACGAACGAACATATTTATAGTTGCTTATTTGTAACCAAATCAAGAGGGAGACTTTGGCGGCCTCCCTCTTAATGTTATAATGAGATATTGTTAGTATTCGAATGTACCAAATTCAGAATGAATGGTCAGGCTCTTCTTGCCTTCCTCAATATGTCCAACAACCTGTGCGTCGATGTTGAAACTCTTCGAGAGGGCGATAACCTGTTCGGCCACCTCAGGACGCACATAGATCTCCATGCGGTGTCCCATGTTGAATACCTGATACATCTCCTTCCAGTCGGTGCCTGAGCAGTCGTGGATGGCACGGAAGAGTGGTGGTACGGGGAACATGTTGTCCTTGATAACCTTGCAGTTATCGTTGACGAAGTGGAGCACCTTAGTCTGGGCGCCACCTGTGCAGTGTACCATTCCGTGAATCTCTGGACGCAGCTCGTCGAGCAGCTTCTTGATGACGGGCGCATAGGTGCGGGTGGGAGAGAGCACTAGCTGACCAGCATTGATGGGAGAACCCTCAACGGCATCCGTCAACTTATACTTACCGCTATACACTAGCTCGTTGGGCACAGCGTGGTCGAAACTCTCAGGATAGTTCTCAGCCAAGTACTTGGCAAAAACATCATGACGAGCAGATGTCAGACCATTAGAACCCATACCGCCATTGTAGCGCTTCTCGTAGGTAGCCTGTCCTGTTGATGACAGACCAACGATGACGTCACCCGGACGGATGTTGGCATTGTTAATCACGTCGCTGCGCTTCATGCGACAGGTTACGGTAGAGTCTACGATGATGGTGCGCACAAGGTCGCCAACATCAGCCGTCTCACCACCGGTGGGATAGATGCCGATGCCCATCTCGCGCAGTTCTGCCAGCAACTCGTCGGTACCGTTGATGATGGCTGAGATAACCTCACCGGGAACCAACATCTTGTTACGGCCAATGGTAGAAGAGACGAGGATGTTGTCGACAGCACCCACACACAGCAGGTCGTCGGTGTTCATTACGATAGCATCCTGAGCGATACCCTTCCATACAGACAGGTCGCCCGTCTCTTTCCAATACATGTAGGCCAGGCTCGACTTCGTTCCTGCACCGTCAGCATGCATGATGTTACAATACGCTGGGTCGCCACCCAGTATGTCAGGGATAATCTTGCAGAATGCCTGCGGAAAGATACCCTTATCAATGTTTTTGATGGCTGCGTGTACGTCCTCCTTAGCGGCAGAAACGCCACGCATCATATATCTGTTGTCCATATAGTTGACAATTGACAGTTGACAGTTGACAATTATTTGTCATTGTCTTCCTTCAACTTTTTAATGATTGATGTTAATATTTTAATTAATTCACTCGTATCTTTTTGTATAGACTGATATTCATTTTCATCAAGATATTCAGTCTGATATAATAATTCAAGCCAATATTCTGTTTCATCGGCTTCTTTTAAGGCTATATTAAGCTTGTTTAGAAAGTCGTTTCTGCTTTGGGCATTTTTGCTTTCTCTTGTATTGGCGCCAATACTAGTTCCACTTCTGAGCAGTTGCTTTGACAGTACAGTTTCTCTTTTATTTTCATATAGGTATTTGTACAGCTTTACAATCCTTATTGCGTAAGCCAAACTTTTTTCACCTATAATACTTCTTTGTTTCATAATACCTGTCATCTGTCACCTGTCAACTATCACCTGTCACCTGTCAACTGTCAACTGTCAACTAGAATTTGACTTGTGGAGCCTTCTCAGCACCAGCCTCTGCTTCAAACTTATCCATCTTTTCAAAGCCGAAGATGCCAGCGAGGAGATTCTTTGGGAACTTACGGATGACGATGTTGTACTGCTGTACGACGCCATTGAACTTGTTGCGAGCCTCGTTGATGCGGTTTTCGGTACCTTCCAGCTGAACCTGCAAGTCGCGGAAGTTCTCATTAGCTTTCAGGTCGGGATAGTTCTCCTGAATAGCAATCAGTCGACCAAGGGCAGCACCCAGCTCGCCCTGTGCCTGCTGGAATTCCTTCATCTTCTCAGGAGTCATGTTGGAGGGATCCAGCGTTACCTCTGTAGCCTTAGAACGGGCGGCAACGACACCTTCCAGAGTCTCCTTCTCATGTGAGGCATAGCCCTTGACAACTTCCACTAAGTTGGGGATGAGGTCGGCACGACGCTGATAGGCAGACTGTACGTTTGCCAAAGCGGTAGTAGCCTTCTCCTGCTCACTGACCATTGAGTTGTAAGCACTGGCAGCCCACATACAGATGATGACAACGGCTGCGATAATTCCGATTGTAGATTTACTGAGTTTCATACCTTTATATGTTTTAATATATAACTTTCATTGCGAAGCCACACTTCGACCTGTCACCTGTCACCTGTCACCTGTCAACTGTCACCTATCACCTGTCACCTGTCATTGCGAAGCCACACTTTGACCTTCAGGTCAAAGAACTGTCAACTGTCAACTGTCAACTGTCACCTTACCATCTCGACGTGGCACCACCGCCACCAAAACTGCCGCCTCCAAAGGATCCTCCGCTGAAGCCGCCACCGCTGCCACCGCCTCCGAAGTGGCCACCTCCAAAACCTCCGCTACTTTTGGGAGCCTCATAGAAGGGATTGGCCAGCAGACTGACGGCACTACTCAGTGCAATCCACTGGTAGATACGGTTCTTGCGGACAAAGAATATTCCCCAACCAACGAGGAAGGCAAAGGTGAGTCCGATGATAAAGGCCATCTCGTCGTCCTCCTCGTCGCTATCCTGGCTAAGCGTCATCGTTGGCATTGCTTTCTTCTGCAGGGTAGAGTAGAGGGCCTCCGTGAGATAGATCATAGCACTGTCAGGCATGTTCTGACGCATAGCGGGAACCACATATCGCTGTTGCAGACGATGACACTCAGCATCGGTGAGGTCGGCCTCCAACGAACGTCCTGGAGCAATGGTGACAGCGTGGTCTTCGTAAGCCACAACGACAATCAGTCCGCGATCGCCATGGCCCACACCATATTTATTACCTACATCTTGTGCCATACGGAACGGGTCGTCATTCTCGATATGGTTGACAACGATGGTGACCGACTGTATGCCCAATTCCAGATTCAGCTTCTGCAGTGTCACGTTCATGCGCTCTACCGTTTGCTGTGTAAGCACATGGTCGGGATTAGACACATACTGCGTAGAGTCTTTCAGGTAGGGTATGGGGATATTGTCGGCATTCCAGTAGGTAACCTCTGATGATGCGTCGCCATTCATCGTAGTGGTCAGGGCAGCAGCCTCTGGCTCTTCTTCAACAGGAATAGCAGCAGTGCAGCATACCATGGCCATGATGACGCCAATAACGAATGTCCAGCCCCACATACGGCGGGCCTTGGTCCATTCGGGATGCTCATATTTGTAGGCTTCAAACAACTCGTTACGCTTGCCGCGGTATTCCCGTGCCAGCGCATCATAACGCTTGGAATACTGCTTTTTCAGATGCGACGATGTCAGATTCCAACCCTTACTTTGCGTACTCTCTACAGAGTAAGAGTCATCCAGCGCACGAACGGCCTCGTTGTATTTGCTGGTCAGCTGACGGAGTTGGTCTGTGTAGGTCATAACTTATTTCTCGTGCCAGAATTCCCATGAGGCGAAAGCCTGTAGCAGCAACATCTCCAGACCATTCTTCGTCTGAGCACCATATTGTGCACCACGCTTCATGAATAGTGTCTCATCAGGATTGTAGATCAAGTCATAGAGGATGGTATGAGAGTCCATCGCTTCATAGGGTAGTAGTGGACACTCCTCCGTATTCGGATACATGCCGAGAGGCGTGCAGTTGACGATGACGTTATAATCTTTCACCACTTCGGGAGTGATGCTCTCATACTGAATGGTGTCAGGACGTTCATAGCGACTCACAAAGACAGTCTCCAGTCCCAGATTGCGCAAACCGAAGTCGATAGCCTTTGACGCACCGCCAGTACCAAGGATGAGCGCTTTCTTATGCCAGTTCTTGTCGAGCATCGGTTCAATACTCTTTGTGAAGCCGATGACATCGCTGTTGTAGCCTTTAAGTATTACTTTCTTTCCCTGATGCGTCACCTTGATGACGTTGACGGCACCGATGGCTCTGGCCTCTGGTGAGATACTGTCCAGATAGGGTATCACCTTTTCTTTATAAGGAATGGTGACGTTGAGTCCCTTTAGCTCGGGATTGAGGTTTAACACCTCGTCAAGTGCCTCAATGGTGGGAATCTCGTAGTTCTCATAGACAGCATTGATGCCTTCGTCCTGGAAACGCTGGTTGAAGTAGCTGATGGAGAAAGAGTGTCCCAATGGGTAGCCGATTAGTCCGTACTTGTCCATTTCTTTAATACCTATTTAGTTGCTAAATACATGGTACAGATGCCAAAGGTAAGTCTTTTAAACGATGCCTCGGCAAAACCTGCCTTCATCAAGATGTCCATCATGCGCTCGCCTTGTGGGAAGGCTTCGATGGTCTTGGTCAGATAAGAGTAGGCGCTGGTGTCCTTGGAGATCAGTCGTCCGTAGATGGGCAGCACCGTGTGGGAGTAGATGTGGAACAGCTGCTTCATGGGGAACGTGACGGGTGTCGTCAGTTCGATGATGCTAAGGTGTCCACCGGGCTTCAGTACACGATACATCTCGCGTAGTCCTGCGTCGAGGTCGGCAAAGTTACGAATGCCGAAGGCAGCGGTCACCGCGTCGAAGGTGTCACTATTATAAGAAAGGTGTAAACAGTCTTCCTTCTCAAATGTCACCACGTCATCCAGACCCAGTGCCTTGACCTTCTGTCTGCCAATCTCCATCATGCCCTCACTGATGTCTGCGCCCACCAACCGTTGGGGGTGTAGCATCTGGGCAGCGAGGATGGCAAAGTCGCCAGTACCGGTAGCGATGTCGAGCAGCGACTGGGGCTGATAGGGCGCCAGTGCCTTGATGGCCTTCTTGCGCCAGCCCTTGTCGATGTCCCACGACAGACGGTGGTTCAGCTTGTCGTAGGTCGGTGCGATGTTGTCGAACATCTGCTCCACCTGCGAGGCCTTCTCAGACCTGATGGTCTGAGTGTGGTCCGTTTTTTTACTGACGTGGTACGGGGTTATCTTCTCCTGCTCGTACATATCATTATCTTGTTTGTTCGCTCCTGTTCTCTTGTTCAGTTTGTTGCGACTCAGTCGCAACCTCTTACTTTCTGTTCTTCAGCCACTCGCTGACGTTCTTCTCGATGCGCTGGGCAATGTCGCCAGTCTCGGTGGCCTTGTCGAATTTCTCACCAACGATATGTTCGTAGAGCTCGATGTAGCGGTCGCTCACGCTCTCTGCATACTCATCAGTAATCTCAGGCATTACCTGTCCGGGCTCGTTCATGAAGTCGTGCTCAATAAGCCACTGACGGACAAACTCCTTAGAAAGCTGACGCTGGGGCTCACCCTTGGCCAGTTTCTCTTCATAGCCATCGGCATAGAAGTAACGGCTTGAGTCGGGAGTATGAATCTCGTCGATGAGATATACCTTGCCGTCGCGTTTACCAAACTCATACTTGGTGTCAACGAGGATCAGTCCACGCTTGGCGGCAATCTCCTGACCACGGGCAAAAATCTTGCGGGTGTAGTCCTCCATGATAGCATAGTCCTCAGCAGATACGATGCCCTGAGCGATAATCTCTTCCTTCGAGATATTCATGTCATGACCCTCGTCAGCCTTGGTAGTTGGGGTGATGATAGGCTCGGGGAAACGCTCATTCTCCTTCATACCGTCGGGCAGCTTCACGCCGCACAGCTCTCTGCAACCGTTCTTGTACTCACGCCATGCAGAACCAGTCAGGATAGAGCGGATAATCATCTCCACACGGAAGCCCTCACACTTCAAACCAACAGTAACCATGGGGTCTGGAGTAGCCAACTTCCAGTTCGGACAGATGTCGGTAGTAGCATCCAAAAACTTTGCGGCAATCTGGTTCAGTACCTGACCCTTGAAGGGAATACCCTTGGGCAGCACTACGTCGAATGCCGAGATGCGATCGGTGGCCACCATGACCATCAGATCGTCGTTGATGTTGTACACATCGCGTACCTTTCCATGATACACGCTCTTCTGTCCCTCGAACTTAAAGTCCGTCTTTGTTAATGCTTTCATTTTATTATAAACTTTCAATTGTCACCTTTCAACTTTCAACTGTCATTGCGAAGCCACACTTCGACCTTCAGGTCGAAGAACTTTCAACTTTCAACTGTCACCTGTCAACTATCACCTGTCACCTGTCACCTCGTCACCTGTCAACTTATCAAACTTTTCGTAGGCATTGACAATGCGGGTAACGAGCTTATGGCGCACAATGTCTTTGCGGTTCAGCTCCACGATACCGATGCCCTCCACACCACGGAGAATGTCCAAGGCTTCCACCAGTCCCGACTTCTGCGAACGGGGCAGGTCAATCTGCGTCATGTCACCCGTAATAATCATTTTGGTATTCCAACCCATACGCGTCAGAAACATACGAATCTGGGCAGGTGTCGTGTTCTGTGCCTCGTCAAGGATGACCACGGCGTCGCTCAGCGTACGACCACGCATAAAGGCCAATGGGGCTATCTGGATGACGTGCTTTTCCATCATGTCCTGTAGCTTCACCTGTGGCAGCATGTCTTCCAATGCGTCGTATAATGGCTGCAGGTATGGGTCTATCTTGTCTTTCATGTCACCAGGCAGGAAACCTAACTTCTCACCAGCCTCTACAGCCGGACGGGAGAGGATAATCTTCTTCGCCGTCTTGTCTTTTAATGCTTTGACAGCCAGTGCAATAGATAGATATGTTTTACCTGTTCCTGCAGGACCTACGGCAAACACCATATCATTCTTATTGTAGGCATCAATGAGCTGTTGCTGGTTGGGAGTACGGGCCTTAATAGGACGTCCCGACATGGAGTAACATACCACGTCGTCAGGAATATCGTCGGTAGTCCGACGGCCTTTCACAATGTCTAGGATATTTTCTTCGCTCAGAGAGTTGAATTTCAGCACATGCTGGCGCATACGCTCAGTACTCTCTTCAAAAGCTGCCATCTGCTCTTCGTCGCCCAATACGCGAATCACGTTGTCACGGGCCACGATGCGAAGCTTTGGATACAGAGCGCGAATCATTTGGAGGTGCTGATTGCCAGTCCCGTAGAATACCACGGGATCAATGTCCTCTAATACTATATGCTTCTCTATCACGCTTTCAACGTTTTCTTTTCTCTATATTGACGGCACAAAGGTACAAAAAATATTTGATAACAACAAAAAACTACTCTGAAATAATGGCTATCTTTGTAGATACATATAAAAATAATGAGCCACAACAAATGCTGCGGCTCATTACTATATGAAAATCTACCTTATGCGAAAGGATTCTCGGTGGGGTAGAAGTCACCCTTCGGGAAGTTGTAGTCGATCTCCTCAACGGGGATACCCATGTACTTCAGAACCTCCCACATGTACTTACCAGCGTGCTCGAACATAACGGCTGCGTGGTGTGGGTAGTGCTTCTCGATGAGGACGTGACGATAGAAGCGGCTCATGTTCTTGATACCGAAGGTACCGATAGAACCGAATGAGCGGGTAGCTACTGGCAGAATCTCACCCTGAGCGATGTAAGCGCGCAGCTTGGTGTCAGCGGTAGACTGCAGACGATATACAGTAGCCTTACCAGGCTTCAGGTCACCCTCCAGAGTACCGTTGGTAACCTCTACAGGCAGAGCGCGGGCCATAATGCGCTGGAAGCACATCTGGCAGTTGCAAACCTTAGAAGAAGCGGTGTTACCGCAGTGGAAGCCCATGAAGATCTCCTTGTCGGTGTAGGTATCGCACTCGAACTTCTTGCCCTTGATGCTCTCCTCGTACATGTCGCGAGGTACAGAGTTGTTGATGTCGAGCAGGGTAACGGCATCCTGAGTGATGCAGGTACCGATGAACTCAGACAGAGCACCATAGATATCAACCTCACAAGCTACGGGGATACCGCGGCTGGTCAGACGGCTGTTAACATAGCAGGGAACGAAGCCGAACTGAGTCTGGAAAGCAGGCCAGCACTTGTTAGCCATAGCCACGAACTGACGAGAACCCTTGTGACCCTCGATCCAGTCGGTCAGAGTCAGCTCATACTGAGCGAGCTTAGGCAGTACCTGAGGAATCTTGTTACCAGTACCGAGCTCCTTGGCCATGTCGGCTACAACAGCGTCGATGCGGGGATCGCCAGCGTGCTTCTGGTAAGCCTCGAACAGGTCGAGCTCTGAGTTCTCCTCAATCTCAACGTCCAGATCATAGAGGGCGCGGATAGGAGCGTTACAAGCCAGGAAGTTGTTAGGACGGGGACCGAAGCTGATAATCTTCAGGTTCTGCAGACCTACGATAGCGCGGGCGATGGGCAGGAATTCATGAATCATCTCAGCGCACTGGGCAGCGTCACCAACGGGCTCCTCAGGGATATATGCACGAGTCTTGCGCAGAGAGAGAGCCTGGCTAGCGTTCAGCATACCGCAGTAAGCATCACCACGACCGTCAATCAGGTTGTCCTGAGTCTCCTCAGCAGCAGCGCAGAACATAGCGGGACCCTGGAACCAGTCAGCCAACATGGTCTCTGAAATCTCAGGACCGAAGTTGCCGAGGTAAACGCACAGTGCGTTACATCCTGCCTTTGTGATATCCTCAAGAGCCTGCTTGGCGTGAATCTCACTCTCAACGATGCAGATAGGACACTCGTAGATGCCTTCCTTACCAAATTTCTTCTCATACTCAGCGATAACAGCCTTACGACGGTTAACAGCCAATGACTCGGGGAAACAGTCGCGTGATACGGCGACGATTCCAATCTTAATTGTAGGTACGTTGTTCATTGTTTAACTAAAGTTGTTATAAAGTAATTGTTTAATTGTTACTATGTTTTTTTTATGAAAAGTCAATATCAGCTACAAATTTACTCATTTCTCAAACGTTTTTTTATCTTTTCAGTCTAAAATTTGGCATAAAAAATATTTTTTAGTAATTTTGCATCGTATTTTTAAGAAAATTAATGTTTTCCCTGTTAGTATCGTGCAGAAAGTATATGGATTATTAGTGATACTGATGTTTGTCTGCATCGGTTGTCAGTGGCACCTGAAACCCACTGAGACGGATGCGTCAGACAATCGTGTCCGCATCCAGCGCTTCGACCGTATTGAGATGCTCTATCTCACTACCGGCGACTATTCTGCTTTGCAACAGATGAAGACCTATTTCCCTACGGAGACGCGTGTGCTGCTGGAGGATATGCTGCTGCTGGGACGTGTTGACGACCCTGATATCAGTGCCCGATTCCTGTTTTTCTTCCAGGATTCTACCCTGCAGCAGATGCTGAGCGATGTGCAACAGCAATATACCAATATTGACGACATCGACGAACAGCTGACGGAGGCCTTTGGCCGTCTGCGAACAGAGATTCCTGATATCGTGCTTCCTAACGTATATGCTCAGATTGGTTCCTTCGACCAGAGCATCGTGGTGTCGGGTGGGGCACTGGGTGTGAGCTTAGACAAATACCTCGGAGCTGACTATCCCTTCTATCGTGACCACTATGGCAACCAAGAGCGCCAGCTGATGCATCGCGACATGATAGTTCCCGACTGTCTGAGCTTCTACCTGCTGAGCCTCTATCCCTTGCCAAAGAAACACCTGCAGGAAGACAGTGACAGACATATGGGCCGCATTATGTGGGCAGTAAACCGCTTGGTGCAGCGCCGTGTGTTCGATAATAAATATGTGGATGCAGCATCAACCTTTATCCACCATCATCCGCGTATGACCTTAGACGATTTCCTAAAAGATAATACACCTTAAATATAATATGGCAGAACAGAAAACATCCAAACCGCGTAAACAACAGCCAGTAGATAATACTTATGCACATCTTCAACCACAAGCTGTAGAGATAGAACGTGCCGTACTCGGCGCACTCATGATTGACAAGGACGCCTACGCAATCGTCTGCGAGACCTTGTCTCCTGAGAGCTTCTATGAACCACGCAACCAGCGTGTCTATCAGGCCGTGATGGAACTGTCGATGAGAGAGCGCCCGGTAGATATCTGGACGGTTACCGAACAGTTGGCTCATCAGGGCGACCTGGAGATGGTGGGTGGTCCTGGATATGTGGCAGAGCTGACGTCGCATGTGGCCTCGTCGGCTAATATCGAGTACCATGCGCGCATCATCGCCCAGAAATCTCTGGCTCGTCAGCTCATCTCCTACACAGGTAATATCCAGACAAAGGCTTTCGATGAGACGGTGGATGTGGATGACCTCATGCAAGAGGCTGAAGGCACGCTCTTCGAGATTGGTCAGCGTAACATGAAGAAGGATTATACGCAGATTGATCCCGTTGTGAAGAATGCGGTGGCTGTTATCCAGAAGGCGGCAGCCAACAAGGATGGTCTGACGGGTGTTCCTACGGGTTATCATAAGCTCGACGATATCACCTCTGGTTGGCAACCTTCCGACTTGGTCATCATCGCTGGTCGTCCTGCCATGGGTAAGACGTCTTTCGCCCTTTCTATGGCTAAGAATATTGCGGCAGACTATCAGGTGCCGATGGCATTCTTCTCTTTGGAGATGTCGAATGTGCAGCTGGTCAACCGTCTGATCTCTAACGTCTGTGAGATTCAGGGTTC
>JAILMS010000136.1 GCA_024692385.1 Prevotella sp.
GAGGTCGCCACAGACGATGACGGATTTCTTCTTGTCCAGATTGAGCAGGTAGTCGCGGAAGGCGTCCTCCCAGGTCATGCGGTAGTCCAGCCGTCGCAGCTCGTCCTGGCTGTTGGGCGTGTAGCACGTCACGAGATAGAAGTCGGGCATTTCCAGCGTGATGACTCGCCCTTCCTGGTCATGCTCGTCGATGCCCAGTCCGTAAGTCACCGACAGCGGTTCATGGCGGCTGTAGATGGCCGTGCCCGAATAGCCCTTTTTCTCGGCGTAGTTCCAGTAGGAGCGGTAGCCTTCAAACTGCAGGTCGAGCTGACCGGCTTGCATCTTGGTCTCCTGCAGGCAGAAGAAGTCGGCGTCCAGTTGCTTGAAAATATCGCTGAAGCCCTTACCCTCACAGGCTCTTAGTCCGTTCACGTTCCATGATACCAGTTTCATTGTCTCTATTTGTTTTGTTAATCTTTTATTTCTGATGGCAAAGATATGAAAAAACGAAGGAAAAGCCAAATTTATTTGAGCTTTTCTTATTGCCTCATTAGTTCGGTGTAGTTAAAGTAACTATTTAAGAAAAAGAAATGGAGGGCATTTCGGCCTCCATTCCCTTCTTATTCCGGATGATGATTACGGATTTGTTGTTACGGTATATATAAATACCCAGTTTCCCTCAGCATTCTTTGATGCACTAGTCAGAGTGACAGTAGTTATAGATGAATATAGCTAGGCGCTAGCCGATAAAAAAGAGAACGCGAGTTTCGCGTTACTAAAACCTACTCAGGTTTTGTCGGTTTCCGCAAACATGAGTTTAAGTCCCTTGCCCGAGGTTGGCGAGGGATTTAGGGAGTGGTCGAAGCCCTCCTTAGACAAGGAGGGTTGGGTGGTTATGAAAAAAATGTTTTTGAAAGAATCCTTTTGGTACTTTTCAAAAGTACCAAAAGAATGGTTTTTGAACAATTTTTTGGTAATATGAATAAAAAATGTAATTTTGCATACCAAATAAAAACCTAAATGGAAGAAATGCAGTTTGCCGCCATCGTCATGATGGCCATGATGTGTTCAGCCCTTATCGTACTGATGCCTAACAGAGTGAGGCGCGACAAGGTGATTAACCAGTCGCGCTGGCTCATGGTGGGGGCATTGGGACTGATAGGGGCACAGTTCATCGTGCAGTATATTACACAACTGCGCGCCATGGGCATCACACAGGCTGTATTGGTAAATCTGACATTCTTTGTGCCTGCATCGTCGCTGATGAACCTGACGATACTGAACCTGCAACGACTGGGACGACTGACGTGGCTGGAACGGTGGGGCTGGGTAGGCGTGACGCTGGTGGTGACGGCCTGTCTGGCCATAGCGGTGGCTACCGATGGGCATCCCATAGGACAGCTGTCGGAGCGCGTGATGCGGACGGAGGTGGTAATGAGTCTGCTCTATGCCATTCTGCAGAGCTGCTACTGCTTCTTGCAGTTTAAGGAGCTGCTACTGCTTCTTGCAGTTTAAGGAGCTGCTGCGCGTGGAGGATGCCATCGAGAACTACTACGACAACGAGCGCAAAGGACTGACGCAATGGATGAAGCACGCCATCGGCGTGAACAGCATGTTGGCGGTATTTGTGTCCATGCTGATATTCGGTCCACAGATTGTTATTGTCATCTTCTCGCTGACCTTCTTCTGGGGCATCTTTATGATGTGGTTCTGCTTTGTGCAGTATTTTACGAGCAGTGCCATGAAGCAGGTGCGCGAGGCGGAAGAGAATGTGGAAGTAGCAGGAGAGAAGAGTCAGGACGCGAAGCTCTCTGCCGATGTTATGCGCCACGTGGAGATGGCTGTGGAGCGCTGGCTGGCTACGGGAGGCTATCTGAAGGCGGGCATCACCAGTCCGGTGGCTGCCGAGTCCATGAATATTCCTCGCTATCAGCTGACGACATGGGTGAAGGCATCTGGTCACGACTCGTTTACTCGCTGGATAACTTCTCTGCGCATAGAAGAGGCCAAGCGTGTGCTGGTGAAGCATCATGACTGGACTAACGAGGCCGTAGCTGACCACTGTGGCTTCAGCCGTACGTATTTCCAAAAGATATTCTAACAGGAAACGGGGCTGTCGCCCAGTGAATATCAAGAATAAATAAAGCCCTGCGGAGTGCAGGGCTTTATAATATAATAAGGTGTAAATCAATAGACCTTCTTAGAGAGGATGCCAATCTTAGTGGTCTTCAGGAACTCGACGATATGGTCGATCTGTGGACCAGAGGGTACCTGCTCTTCTATCTGCAGGATGGCATCGAGCAGAGAACCACCACCATTGAATACCAGACGGTAGGCGTTGGCAATGTGCTTGAGCACCTTCTCGTCGACACCATGCTGGCGACCAACGGTGAAGTTGACACCACCATACAGGCCCTTGCGGGTTGCAATAATATAAGGTGGGACATCCTCAGAGAAGGTGGTACCTGCCTGAATCATAGAACCCATACCCACACGCGTCTTAGCATTCTCGATAACGCTGGAAGAGAAGATGACGTGGTCTTCGATGAGACAGTCGCCCGCAATCTTCGTACCGTAGCCGAAGACGCAACCATTGCCTACCTTAGTGTCATGAGAGATGTGGGCACCCTCCATCAGCACGTTCTCGTTGCCCAGAACGGTCTGGCCACCAGTATGCGTGGCACGGTTGATGACGACATTCTCACGGATGACATTACCATCACCAATGATACACTCTGACTTCTCGCCACGGAACTCGAAGTCCTGTGGCAGGGCACCGATGACAGCACCCTGATGCACCTTGTTTTTCTTACCCATGCGCGTGCCAGAACAGATGCTGACAAAGGGGAAGATGATACAGCCATCGCCTATCTCTACATCGTCTTCGATATAGGCGAAGGGGAATATCTTTACGTTGTCGCCGATTTTAGCCTTTGGGCTTACCTCAGCTTTAGGGGATATTTCACTAGCCATAATATTTACTTCTTACTTCTTACATCTTACTTCTTACTTTCCTCCTCCGCCAAGAGCAGTATAGAGGCTTACCACTGCCTGCATCTTGTTGAAGTCGTCGGTGACCTTAGAGAGCTGGGCAGAGAGCAGCTGGCTCTGAGCGGTGAGCACCTCCAGATAGCTGGAGCCCTTGCTCTCATAGAGGGCGCGGGTATCCTCTACATTCTTGGTGAGAATCTCTACACGCTGAGTCTCCAGCTTAGAGTTGGCATCGTAGTAGTTGTAGCCTGTGAGGGCGTTAGATACCTCGTTGCCAGCCTGCAGAATGCTGTTCTGCCAGGTGTTGAAGGCCTGCTCGTACTTAATCTTTGATACCTTGAGGTTGGCAGTCAGAGCGCCACGCATGAAGATGGGCTGAGTGAGATTGCCAAAGAGTGTGGTGAGCCACTTGCCAGGAGTCAACACGCCATTGTTGTTGGTGAAGGCTGCCTGAGCACCGATGGTGACAGAAGGATAGAATTGTGAGCGTGCTGTCTGGATGTCATGGAAGCAGGCAGCAAGCTGCATCTCTGCATTATGCACGTCAGGACGGTTCTGCAACAGGGCAACACCTACGCCAGTAGAGAACTCGGCAGGTAGCGACTGGGCCTCTAAAGTAGAGCGAGGCACCTGCTGGCCAGCCTGTCCGATAAGCAGACAGAGGGCATTCTCAGTAGAACGAATCTGACGACGGAAGTCGTTGGCCTGTGTCTGAGTGGAAAGGTAGACAGCCTCGGCACTCTGTACGCTGGTAGAGCGCACACGGCCCAAGGTGAACTGCTGCTGCATCATCTCCCACGTCTCTTTAGCCATACTGCCCATCTCAGTAACGATGGCCAGCTGCTTGTCGAGCATCAGCAGGGTGTAGTAGGCATTAGCAATGCCGCTTACAATCTGAGCGCGTACAGCCATCTGGTAGTCCTTCATGCCCAGCATCTTCATCTGGGTAGAGCGCTTCTGCGACAGGATGTTGCCGAAGAGATCTACTGTCCAGCTTGCTGATACAGGAAGAGAGTATGACTTAGTGGTTACTGACGGATCGGTATAGAGCGTAGAGATAGAACCCATAGGACTGGTAGAACCAATCTGGATGGCAGGCAGGAACGCCAGCTTAGAAGCCTTCAGCATGGTCTCGTACATCTGTACGGTGAGCACGGCATTCTGCAGGTTGGCATTCTTCTGCAAGCCCTGCTCGATGAGTGCCTGCAGCTGTGGGTCGGTGAAGACGCTACGCCAGGGCAGATTGCCAAAAGAGGCAGTATCCTGCACAGCCAGCGTGTCGCGGTCAGACAGTATGTCACGCACCAGACCCTGTGTCTCTACATTGTCAGGACGCTCGTACTTATTATATAGTCCGCAGCTACTCATGAGCAGCGTAGCGGAAAAAAATATCATAAACTTCTTCATAACTTATTTCTCCAATTCGTAATCTACTGGATGGTGTGCATACTGCGAAATCTCGCTGGTGACATCGGCACATTCCTCGTCGTTGAACTTCATCGGAGAAATCTTCTCCTGCAAGCTCTGGAAGATGACGAAAAGGCCAGGAACGACGAGTACCTGCAACAGCGTACCAACCAACATACCACCTACGGCAGCAGCACCCAGCGTCTGGTTACCATTCTTACCTACACCTGAGGCAAACATCATAGGCAGCAGACCGATAACCATAGCCAGAGAGGTCATCAAGATAGGACGCAGACGAGCAGCAGCACCCAGCACGGCAGACCATGAGATGGCCATACCCATGTGGCGGCGCTCCAGGGCGAACTGTACAATCAGGATGGCGTTCTTAGCCAACAGACCAATCAGCATAATCAGTGATATCTGCATGTAGATATCGTTGGCGTGGCCAAAGAGAATTGTGAACAGGAAACAGCCAGCCAGACCGAATGGTACGGAGAGTACTACGGCGAGTGGCAGGATGTATGACTCA
>JAILMS010000158.1 GCA_024692385.1 Prevotella sp.
GAAGACGAGGCCCAACTCACGCAGTTGCTGAAAGATTTCTCGGCAATAGAAGGTCGTAAGGTGCTGGTACACGGCGGAGGTCGTAAGGCCACCAAGATGGCTGAGCGCCTCGGCATCGAGACCACGATGGTTAATGGCCGCCGCATTACTGACTCCGCCATGCTGGAAGTAGTCACGATGGTCTATGGCGGACTGGTCAACAAGAATCTGGTTGCCCGCTTGCAGGCTAATGGCGTTAATGCCCTCGGACTCACTGGAGCCGATGCTGATGCCATCCACAGCCACAAGCGCCCTATTAAAGAGGGTGTCGACTATGGTTGGGTAGGCGATGTAGACCATGCCGACGGCCAGATGCTGAGTCGCCTCATTGAGGCAGGCATCACTCCCGTTATGGCACCCTTGACCCACGATGGCGAAGGACATATCCTCAATACCAATGCCGACACGATAGCCTCTGAAACGGCTAAGTCGCTGGCTCCCTTCTACGACGTAACCCTTATCTTCTCTTTTGAGAAGAAAGGCGTACTCAGCAATCCTGATGATGACGACAGCGTGATACCCGTCATCACCCATGCCGACTTCGACCGCTACAAGGCCGATGGCACTATCAGTGGAGGCATGCTGCCAAAGATAGAGAATGCGCTCAGTGCTGTAGATGCTGGGGTAGGGCGTGTCATCATCACGCTGGCTACAGCTATCGATGGCCAGCATGGAACCATCATCAAAGCCTAACACCCATCACCCATGGTAAGCTTCCAAACCGATATCCTGCCGCTGAAGAACGAGCTCTACAGACTGGCACTCCGCATCACGATGAATGCTGCGGAAGCAGAGGATGTCGTCCAGGAAACCATGATGAAGGTATGGAATCGCCGTGACCAGTGGGAACAGATAGAATCCATAGAAGCCTTCTGCCTGACCATCTGCCGTAACCTGTCACTCGACAAGGTGCGACGAATGGATAACCAGACACAGTCGCTGGATGCTGCCTACGATCCCAAAGACCAGCATGTCGCTTCCAATCCGGAAGAGCAAGCCATCCAGAGCGACCGCATCCAACTCGTTCGCCAGCTCATCAGCCAGCTACCCGAGAAGCAACGCAGCTGTATGCAGTTACGCGACATGGAAGGCAAGAGCTATAAAGATATTGCTACCATCCTCGACATCACAGAAGAGCAGGTAAAAGTCAATATTTTCCGTGCTCGACAAACAATTCGTGAAAAATTTAAGAAATTCCTGTAACTTTTCGTTTTAACAAACGTCTTTAATATAGAAAAGGCAAAAAACAGTATGGACTACAAGTACATCGAACAACTCATGGAGCGCTATTGGAACGCGGAGACTACTCTCGAAGAGGAGAGCATCCTGCGCTCTTTCTTCCGTCAGGAGAATATCCCCGCAGAGATGGAACCCCTGCGCGCCCTCTTTGCCGATGAGGCAAGCCGCCAGCAGTTAGGCGATGACTTCGATGCCCGTATCCTGGAGATGATTGGTAAGGAAGAGGCTCCAAAGGTTGTCAAGGCCCGTGAGGTATCTCTCACGCGTCGCATGATGCCACTCTTCAAGGCTGCTGCAGTCATTGCCATCATTCTCACCATAGGTGGTGCCTTACAAGCTCCTTGGGACAACAACTGGAACACACCTCAGGACTATGCTCGATTCCAGCAAGACCTTGACAGTGTAGCTGCCGTAAGTCCCATCCAGGCTGAGAACATGAGCGACAATGCTGATAGCACCAGCATTCTCATGGAAAGGCCCAAAAATTGATAATTTTCTATGCTTTCTCTATATTAAATCATGTTTAGTTAAAACACAAGAAACTGCGAAGTTTCATTTCTCTCAAATTTTTCATAACATACTAACGGAGAACGGGCTGCCCATCTGATGAGTCAGAGGCAGCCCGTTCCATTTTTTGTTCATTTTTTCTCTGACAAACGGAATATGTTTGGGAATAAATTCTTACCTTTGCAGTCATGAGAAAGATTCTGTTCCTCCATATTGCCATTTTTGCAGTGCTCCTTGCTGCCTGCAATGGCGCTGCACCCGATAGAAAGACATCTGACAATTCTGATTCCACCGCTGTCAACTGGCACCGTCAGTGCATGGATGCCTACCTCCACATACAAGACCATTACTTTGCCGGAGAGTACGATTCCATGCTGGCTGAGGCTCCTGCCGTGATGGAATTGTGTCGTAAGCATTCGGAATGGACCATTTATTACAATGCTTGGGAGCGGCTGGCAGAACGACTGGTATGGGAGAAAGAATACGACCGTGTGGCCGTCGAGGCTGAGGCCATGCGCACCGATGCCGTCAAGCGCGGCAACGACTATGGTCAGGCATTGGCTTACTATGTCTTGGCGCAAGGATATAATGTACAGGACAACTTTGCCGAGGCCGCCAACCACTTCGAGCAGGCCGTCAAGTACTATCCCGAGGACGAGAACCCCTCGTATCTGAACATGCTTTACTATGGCTACAGTCAGGCATTGGTGCATCTCAAGGCCTACGACCGCATGGCTGAGCTGCAACGACAGTGGCGCCAGCTGCTAAACCACTATCCTGTCGCTGACGACAGTCCTAATCGCGACCTCTTTGCCAACTGGCACGTGCTGTACAGTTTCTGCGAATACCTGTTGCAGATGGAGCGTGGCCAGTACGATGCGGCAGCAGTGACACTCGACTCTGCCGCCTATTATGAAGTCATCGACGGCAACATCCCTGCTAACATCATCATCATCCTACGCGACCGCAGCAAGCTGGCCAACGCCCGCGGACACTATGCCGAGGCACTGGCCTACGCCGATAGTTCGCTACAGATGTCTGCCGGCACTGATGATGCCACAGTGGTTGGAGTCCTTCAAGACCGTGTGAGGGCGCTGAAGGGATTAGGACGCTATGCCGAGGCACTGGCCGACCACGAACGTCTGACGCAGCTCAACGACTCCATCATACAGGCCGACAACCGTGAACAACTCAACGTGCTCAGCAAGCGCTTTGAGGTGGCCGAGCTACAGCTCAGCGAGCAGCGCACGCGCTCTCACCTCTACCTCTCGCTGGCCGTTGTCGTACTGTTGCTGGTCATCGTAGCCTTTGGCATCATCTATACCCGACGCGTACGGCAGAAGAACCGCAAGCTCTACGAGCAAATCATGCTGTTGCAGAAAGTCGAGCGCCAGCCCGTAGCAGAGCTCACCAGTCCAGAGGCCAACCCGCTCTATGCATCCATCTGCGAGCTGATGCGTCAGGAACATCTCTATACCGATGCCGACTTCTCACGCGACGAGCTAGCCAGCCGTTTGGCCACCAACCGCACCTATGTTGCCGATGCCATCCGTGAGGGCTCTGGTGGACTGTCTTTCCAGCAGTTCCTCACCGCCTATCGTGTCAACCACGCCACGCGCCTGTTGGCTGAAACCGACGACAGCATCGAGCAGATTGCCTTTGCTTCAGGCTTCAACAGTCGTCAGGTCTTTGCCCGCGCCTTCCGCGATCAGCACGGTCTTTCACCGTCTGACTTCCGCCAGGCTCGTCATGTTTTGTAACATTCCATTTTGTCATTTGTAACATTTAGGCGTAAAAAGGTAGGTTTTGCGCCTCAGTTCCATCGTTTTGCGGCTGCGTTCCATAGGGGCGCAGCCTTTTTCGTACTTTTGCCAACACAAACAAGAACAACGACAAAACAGTTATGAACATATCATTCATTCTCAGCGTAGCCCTTGCCGCCATTGTGCTGGCCATCATAGCCAGTCTCGTCGCCCTCCTTATATATTATAGGTGGCGCAACGCAGAACTGCTCACGGGCCTGCGCCGCTTCTTCCAAGAAAGCCTTCGCCAGCGTGAGGAACTGGAGCGCATGCTAATGGAGATAGAGCGACTGAAACACAAATAAAAACATTATCATAAACAATTTAAACAACACACAAAATGGAAAGAAAAAATTATGAGTCACCGACGATGCAGGTCGTCGAATTGCAAGTAACCAACCAATTGCTGGCTGGCAGCACACTAAGCACCCAGGGTGAAGACTTTGAATGGGACGAAGAAATCTAACAATCGATGTAAAACCATTAATGTAAAAAAGGAACAAGATGAAAAAGAATATCATTTATATCGCTGCACTGGGCATGCTGACCGCTGCCTGCAGCAACGAAGACGACGCTATCCTGTCTTTTAATAACAACGGCACAACCAACGGTAAGATGATTACCGAGACCATTATAGCCACCAACGGCGACGACGCCACACGTGCAGCCGTAGCCAGCGACGCTAAGTTTACTTGGACTACCGGCGACCAGATTGCTGTACACGTGAGCAACGGAAGCTACTATACAGCTACGCTCACTTCTGGTGAAGCCACCAACGATGCAACGTTTAGTGTTACCTATCCCGACGGACAGTCACGCGACGCTTTTGCAGTCTATCCCGCCTCTATCGTAGCCGCAAATGCTGCCAACTACGGCCAGAGTGGCAAGGCTCTTGACATAACCCTACCTGGCAACTATGCTATTGGTGAGGTAAGCGGCACTACGACTCTTTGTCCTATGATTGCCTCCAATACTGGCAGCGGCTTGACGTTCAAGCAGATTTGTGGTATGCTGCGCCTCACCGTGAACAACATCCCCGCCACAGCTACTTATCTGAAGATTGATTTCAACGGCAAAAAGGTACAGGGCGCATTCTCTATCGCCAGCACTGTTACAGCTGGCACATCAACCATCGCCACTAGTGCTACCACCAGCACTGACGATATCATCACCATTACGGGCCTGACGGGAGCCGCAAAAAACTACGATATCAACCTGCCGCTGCCGACGGGCGACTATACCGATGTCACCGTCACAGCATACAATAGCAACGACTTACTCTTGCTCACCATCACCCGCCCGATGAAGACCAGCGGCACCTACACCGCAGCACGTGCTAAGGGACGTAAAGTAGCAGCAGTGCTGCCAGCCTTCTCTGTTAACGCAGACAAGAAGATTGCCTTCTCCCCCGGCAACCTACAGTACAAGGACAATGCGACGACATACAAATGGCGTTTCGCCCCACACCAGTACGATTGTATTACAAGCTGGAACACTTCAAAATGGGTTGACCACTTCAACTGGGGCACATGGACTGGCAATAACCCCAACCCCATCCTCGTTACCTCAAATGAATCCCAATGTACCTGGGGTAGTGGAGACTTCATGAAGGAAAGTCTGCTGGAAGACGAGAGTCAGCGCAGCTACGACTGGTATACACTGAGCTCGGGTGAGTGGACCTACCTGTTCGACACCCGTGCTAGTGGCAGCACCGTCAACGGCATAGAAAATGCAAGATACACGATGGCCAGCATCAATACCGACGACACTAGCGTGAACGGCTTAATCGTGTTCCCCGATGGTGTCGCCATTGCGGCCAGTGAAGCCACCACATGGGGTGCCATTAACGAAACCAGTGATTGGGCAACCAAATGCACCTCTGCTCAGTGGACAGCCCTTGCCGCTAAAGGTTGTACTTTCTTGCCCGCTACTGGCGAACGATGGGGTGTTAGTACGACAATATCCAAAGTCAACCAGAAGATCAACTACTGGTCATCAACAATACATGGTGCTTACCAAGCCTTCTGCGTGTACTACTATGGATCAGGCGATTTCAGCTCCTCGCTCAGTAACAACCGAACCTATGGTTATTCCGTCCGCCTCGTCCGCAACATTTAACCAAGAAAACACACTATGAGCACTCCCCTCTGAGTAGAAAATGATAAATAATAATCCCGACATTCACGCTGAGAACTAAACAGGGACTGGTACCTGTCTCATATAAAAAACGGCCAAAAGTTTCTCATTTCGGAAATTTTTCATAACATACTAACGGAGAACGGGCTGCCCATCTGATGAGTCAGAGGCAGCCCGTTCCATTTTT
>JAILMS010000044.1 GCA_024692385.1 Prevotella sp.
GTGGTCTCCTGCTGTGTGGTGGTAAGCACGATGGTCTTACGACGGCGCTCCAGGAAGAAGGCACGCTCGCTAAGCACGATTTCCATAGATACGAAATAGTGGAAATACTGGTCGGGGGTGTTGGCAGTGAGTTCTGCAAAGGAGCCCAGCGTGTCTACCTCAAGCATTGGCATCACGCTCTGCAACAGCTGTCTGAGTCCTATCAGTGCCAGCGTATTGCTACCTACAACGACTACCTTCGGTCGTTTTGTCATGGGCATTTCCATATCAGCGTGCAAAGTTACGAAAAAACGAGCGAAATGCAAAAGGAAAGTAGTCTTTCTTTTTGCATTTCCGAGTGCTATTTAAGTTTGACGAAGTCAAAGTTACGAAAAAAAATGGTAAAAACAGTGAGACCATCCCAACTTTTTCGCTTGGAATGGTCTCATACTGGTTGTATTATACGCTATAGAGCGGATTCATCAACGGATATCAAAGAGGTTGAAGAAACCAGTCATCATAAACACCTTCTTGATGTCTTCGTTGATGTTCTCAATAGTGACGCTTCCGCCCTTAGCTGCTGCTTCCTTACGGATGGTCAGGAAGAGGCGCAGACCTGATGAACTGATGTACTCCAGGTCCTTGCAGTCAAGGGTGATGGTCTTGCTGGCATTCTCCAGCAGCGGGGCGATCTCCTGCTGAGCCTTAACGGCTGCAGGGGTATCGAGGCGACCGCTGACAGTAGCGTACATGCCTTGAGGCTTCTCTTGAATATCAAAAATCATAGTGTTTTCTGTTTTAAAGGGATTACTTTAAGAGGGCCTTGCGGGCAGCCTCAATCTCATCCTTCATGTCGTCCATCTGGGCCTTCAACTCTTCAACAGTGGTAGCGTTGAGGTGCTCCAGAGGAGTCATGGCAGATGCTACGGGCTTGATCTCAGGATCGTACTGAGACAGACGGTTGGTAGCGTCGAGGATAAGGATGATACGGAAGGTTACGTTAGCAGCGGTCTCGTCGGTGAAGGTGCTCAGGAACTTGTCCTTGTTCTGGCTAACGATGTAGAGCTGCTCAACGAGGGCTGCAGAAGCAATCTGCCAGAAGTAGTTGATGCGGCCGTTCTCGTTCATAGCGTCATAGAGAGCTGCAGAGGTCTCGAAGATAGAGCTTGCGTCGTCGATAGCTTTGAAAGAAGGATCGTCGATGTCGGCAGCCAGCTTGGTGATGGCCTTGTCGTAGTCCTCAACGGGCATCTCATAGAGAGCAGCGATGCGCTTGTCAACGTTCAGGGCGCTGAGTACGCGATACTTCTCGGCGAGAGTGGTAGCATCGTCAGCTACTGCTGCATTGAGCAGATAGGTTGGCTTAACCTGCTTCTCCTCCTTAGTGAGGGCGATACCGTCCTTAGTCTCCTTTACGAAGCCGGGCTGCTCCATCTTGCTGAACTCAGCGGCGATGCTGTCGAAGTGCATCTTGATGCTGGCTTCAATCTGCTCTTGTTCGAAACTCTTCAGAGTGTCAGCCTCTGCTTCGTTGTTAGCACTTTTGTTTCCTCCGCATGCTACGAAGGCGATGGCTGCGAGAGCCAGGATAGTTAACTTTTTCATTTCTTGTTTAAAATTTGAGTTATTAATAATGTTTATTGTTTTATTTTCGTTATTTACTTCCTTATGTATCTGCCTGGACAGTCGGTGAGTAGCAGGATGATAGCGACGATACTCATCAGCAGCAGGACGGAGAGGTTGAACCACAGCGTCTTGACATGCCAGGAGCCTACTACCTTCTGGCTGGCATAGAACGGTGCATTGCCGCAGGTACTGAAGGGCGTCAGGAAGACGAGTCCCGTGCGTGGCACGAGGATGTTGTCAACAACATCGACCATGGAGTGCTGATCGGCACCGATTACGCAATCCTCCAGCTTGAGGTTGTAGTTGTCGCGCTTCAGCTGCTGGAGGCCATCCTTGTCGATGGCGCGCAGCAGTTTGTTGGTGATGGCCTCTTTCTGTAGTGCCAGCTTGTTGCTACGCTTGCTGAGCAGCTGTTCGGCCTCCTTCATATAGTCGTAGAGCGACTGGTAGCTGTAGTCTCCCTGATAGGGCTGCATGGCGCAATAGCCTGTGAGTCGTGGCAGATTGATGCGTATGACCTCCATGTGGTTGGGGTCTACGGGCTTGCCATTCTTCTGCTCGTCGCGCAGCGTCTGCAGCTGTGACTGCAGCTCATAGAGGTATCCCATGTTATAGAACTGGTTCTCGTACTTCTGACGGTCTACTTCAAAGAAGTTCTTCTCGTAGTCGTTGTCAGTAAACGAGGTGACTGCCACTGCCTCATAAGCCCAGCGTGAGGGGATGAGGTTGCCTACTAAGGGTACGTTGCCCGTGGTACTCTTAGGAGTCAGGTCGGAGAAGCTGACCACGAGTCCGCAGAGCAGTATCTGTGGGATGAGCAGCATCGGTATGCTGATATAGATGGCCACGATGCTGTTGAGGCATTGTGAGAGCAGCAGACCAGTGAGGTTGGCGAGGAAGGCTGTGGTAAACAGGATGCCCCACCAGGTGAGGAACAGGCCGTGGATGCCCATCATGGTGTTGCCCACCAGGATGAACAGCAGGGTCTGTATCAGGGAGAGGACTGCCATAAAGACAATCTTTGACCATATATAGCTGCCGTATGACAGGTGCAGGAAGCGCTCACGCTTGAGCAGCGCACGATCCTTGATAATCTCCTCGGCGCTACCACTCATACCCGTGAAGGTGGCCACGATGACAGCCATAAAGAAGTAGCTTACAAGGTTCTTGTTGTTCATGACGCTATAGCCTTCAGGGGGCGCAAAGCGTGTGAGATAGCCGCATACCAATGCCAGCAGGGGCGCCTGCAACAGGGCAATGGCCATATACTGCGTATTGGTAATCTTGGTATGGATGGTGCGGCGCAGGAAGATAAGGAACTGCTTGAGGGCTCCCGGCTTCTTCTGGTCAGAAGAGGGGACTGCAGTGACCTGCACATTGCCCAGTCCTTTCTTCTCTTGGGCTTTGAGATAGAGCTCGTGCCACTCCTGCGGTGATGTCTTGCGCTCATCGGAGAGCTCGCCACTACTATTGAGGGCTTTCTCGTCGATGATGTTGAGGACAATCTCTGGATTGACATTGCCACAGGTGGGACAGGCGCTGGTCTCTGCATCGGCATAGTTGGCTGCTTCCTTGAAATAGGTAACAGCATCAATGGGGTTACCGTCAAAGACGGGATAGCCTCCTTTGTCGAGCAGCCACAGGCGGTCGAAGAGCTTATAGACGTCGCTGGAGGGCTGGTGGATGTTGACCACGATGAGCTTACCCTTCAGCGTCTGCTCCTTCAAGAGGTTGATGACCTTCTCCGTATCTGCTGACGACAGACCGCTGGTGGGCTCGTCGAGGAACAGTACCGCCGGTTCGCGGATGAGCTCCAAGGCGATGTTCAGGCGCTTGCGCTGACCACCGGAGATGTATTTATGGATGGGTGAGCCTACCTTCAAGTCCTTGGCAGCATCGAGACCGAGGTCTTTCAGCGTCTTCATGACGCGACGGTCAAGGTCTTCGTGGCTCATACCCTCAAAACATAACTTAGCTGTGTACCAGAGGTTCTGGTAGACGGTGAGCTCTTCGATGAGCAGATCGTCTTGTGGCACAAAACCGATTAGTGCCTTGGCAGCGGGCTCCATGATGCTGTGACCATTGATGGTGATGGTGCCCTGCTGGGGTATCAGCGTGCCGTTGAGTAGTGACAAAAGGGTTGTCTTACCAGTTCCTGAGCCTCCCATGATGGCCAGCAGCTCACCGTTGTGCAACGTGAAGTTGAGGTCGTGCATGCCATTGTCACTATTGGGGAAGCGGAAATTGATATCGCGGCCACAGAAGGTAACGGCCTGTGTGGCATTGTCGCCCTGTCCGTAGCTGCCGATAATGGATGAATAGTAGACGGGCTTGCCGCCAGCACTCTTCAGCACACTGCTCTGCAGCCATACCTGATAGGTGCCGGGAAGTACGGGGATATCATTGAGCAATACGGTATCCGTGCCCATATAGGTGAAGAGCAACAGGCCTGTAGCAGGGTCGAGGAGCGTCTTCAGCACACCGTCGAACTGGTTGAGGTGGTGAAGGATGACATACTCAGAGGGCTTGCTGTTGACATAGTCCAGATAGCAGTTGTAGTGATTCTCGGAGATGCCGAAAATCTGTGCCATCGTCTTGAAGATGTTCTCAGCCTGCAAGCCGTCGTCGCTGCAAAACTCCATGAGACGCAGCAGCAACAGAGCCTCTTCCGTAGAACGGATGTTACCATGAAGGGTAGAACAGATACCACTGACTGTAGCCACCGTATCCAGATCGTCACTCATCTCATAGGCCATACGCATATCGCTGTAGAGGTCGAGATATAGGTCGACATTACGGATACCGAAATGACGACGCAAATAGCTGACGAGCATCTCTTTTGCCCGTCGTTCATCCACCTGTTCTTCTTTGCCGAAAAGGGCAAACAAGCTAATGAAGCTGGATAGTATGATATCTGTCATCTCTCTCTTGGCGGCTCATGCTGTCATGATGCCTAATATATATTGTTTGCAAAATTATTAAAAATCTCACACTAGGGTCTACTCCCCGCAGTTAAAAAACATTAAATAGGGCGCAATTACTCTTGCGATACAGGAGGGTTGTCGAATTTCTTGCGCAGTGTCAGCACGTTTTTGCCGTCGATGCGCTCGTAATTGATGCTATCCATCAGTTGGCGAACCAGATGGATTCCCAAACCGCCGATGGGGCGCTCCTCAGCACTGAGCGTAGTGTCTACCTCTGCCTTGCCGGTGGGGTCGAAAGGCGTACCACTGTCTGTGATGGTGAACTTCAGACGCTCGTCATTGGCCTGTGCTTCGATGTTAACATTACCTACAGTGCCAGCGGGGTAGGCGTAGGTCATCACATTGACGACGGCCTCCTCGATAGCGAGATTCATCTGGATGGACAGGGAGGGATCGAAGCCAACCTCCTCGCATACCATGTCGACAAAGTCGGCGAGCTGTGGCACCTGTTCGATGTCGTTGACGAGGGTGATACTGTGTTGCATACGTATGTTTTTCTGTTTCTTTCGATATTGTACGGCCATCATGGTGAGGTCGTCGCTCTGCTCGGCGTCGCCTACAAACTGCTTGACGGCCTGCTCCATCGTCTCTACGACCTGTATGGGGTCATAATGTCCTGTGTCATACATCTGATGGGCGGTATCCAGCATGCGCTGGTCGTCGAAGAGCTCGTTATGATTGTCGGTAGCCTCTGTCAGTCCGTCGGTATAGAGGAAGAGCGTCGTGCCATAGCAGATGGTGGCTTCCTGGGCTTCAAACTTATACCCCTGCATGATGCCCAACGGAATGTTGGGGAAGATGGGCATCAAGCCGATGCCAGAACCAATGAGCAGCGGTGCGCAGTGGCCCGCATTACAGTAGCGCAGGCGACCTGTTGGTAGGTCGAGGACACCTACCCAGAAGGTGACGAACATATTCGACTCGTTCTCTTCTGAGATAATATCGTTGACATGACCTACTATCTTGGCGGGATTGCTCTCGTGGGCTGATACTGTACGGAACAGTGCGCGCGTGACAGCCATCACCAGTGAGGCGGGAATACCCTTACCCGATACATCGCCCACACAAAGGAACAGCTTCTCGTCGCGGATGAAGAAGTCGTAGAGGTCGCCACCCACCTCCTTGGCGGGCGTCAGACTGGCAAAGATATCGATGTCATCACGATCGGGATAGGGTGGGAATATCTTTGGCAGCATGGACATCTGGATATTGCGGGCAATGCGCAGCTCGCTCTCCATACGACCTTTGGCCTCGTTGACGGTCTTCGTCTCCTCTATCTGGCGTATCAATGACGCCTGCATCTGTTGGAAGGAGTTGCGCAGCTGGCCCATCTCGTCCTTACTCTTAATGACGGGCAACTCATTCTGGAAGTTACCCTTCGCTATCTCGTCGGCAGATTCGGCAAAGAGATAGAGGGGGCGCGTGATGCGACGGATGGTAAGGCGGCAGACAAAAGAGAGAATGCCCAGTCCTACCACCATCAGGAAGATGATAAAGCCACCAAGGAAGTATGCCTTCTGATACATGCTGGACTTAGGTACGATGATAGCCATCGACCATCCTGTGCGCTCTATGGGCGAATAGAAGATGTAGGAAGGAATATCGTCATTATTGAATCTGGTATAGCCTTGCCTGCCGTTGATCATCTCGTAGCCGATATACTCGTCGATGGTATCATTGGTCTCCAGGGCATAGGAGAAATAGCTCTCGTTAAGGATGCGCTCCTTGTCGGGGTGAACGATATAGGTACCATTGCGACCGATGATGAAGCTATAGGAGTTTATCTGACCCCAATTCTCGTAGCTACTATTGTTGTTGGCCTTGTCTATCTCCTCCAATCGGCGGGTCAGCCAGTCGAGAGAGAGATCGGCCGTAACGACAGCAAACATCTCACCATGATTATTGAACAGTGGCAGAGAATAGGTCGTCATGGTCATCTCACCACCACCTGAATCGTAGTAGGGATCGCTCCAGTGGGGCTTGCCTAAGAGTTTGGGAATCTGATACCAGTCCATATAGTGGTATTCATAGTCGGCAGTACCCAGCTGTTTGGTGGTAATGGTGACAGAATCCTTATAGTAGGCATAAGGAGAGAAGAAGATACCTTTCTCTGGGTAGTAGTTAGGCTCGAAGGCAATGGCTGAGCCCACAATGAACGGGTTCAGTCGAAGAATGCGCTCAACAATCTGGTAGAGCTCTTCTGGCTTGTCGAGGCTCTCTTCTATCTCAGGCACAGTATTGGCAATGGCCACCTCTACCGTGTTGAGTACGCTATTGATGTTCTCATTGGTATTGGCCATGATTCCCTGAGAGCGCTCCCGGGCCTCATTGGTCATCGCTCCCATAGAGATTAGATAAATCAATAAAGTCACGAAGGTCATAATGAGGAATACCGTGAACATAATCCAGCGGGTGAGACGCCCTGCCAGTGATTTTCTTTGTGTAGAGTAGGAGGGTATCTTCATGGCTTCGTGATTTGTTGATAGGTAATAGCTTTCTCAATGGTGTGGTTCTTTAGCAGGATGTCGTTGGCATGCTGAAAAGAAGACTTCTTGAGTTGGTAGGTGCGCTGACCGCTCTTCTTGTCCTTCATCGCATGAAGAATCTCCTTGAGCATCCAGCGTTGGGC
>JAILMS010000105.1 GCA_024692385.1 Prevotella sp.
CTGACTATCTCTTTGAGACCTTCAAATACTGCTTTGTCGTGGATGGTACCCGTGTGGCTGACCCCAGCAACATGTACCTCTCGCCTGACCAAGGCTTTAAGTACAGCATCTGCGACAATCCCAACTCTCCATTCAACTTCGCTTCACAGGAGAATATCGCCCACGGTCGTGTGGCTTATGAACTGGACCGCAACGAGGCGTGGTACACTTCTGCTATGCCTCAGCAGGGCGGCATGATGATGCCTGTTATGATACAGCTGGTACCTGGCGAGGGAGACACCATGGAGAGCTGGTTTAAGGTAGGTGGTGCCGATGCTATTGTAGACCGCCTGCTGGCTGACGGCAAAACCAAACCATGCATTCTGACCACCAGTGACATGGAGTTCATGAAGAATGCAGGTATGCCCCAAATGCCTGGCTTCAAAGTACGAACGCTACGTGCTGACGACTATCCCACATGGAGTCAGCGTCGTCGTGCACTGGTTCGCCTGTTGCTGGCCATCGGTAAAGAGCCCGCTCCACAGATGCCATCCTTTGGCGGTGGCGGCTTTGGAGGCGGCTTCGGTGGAGGTGGTGGCTTCGGCGGAGGTGGCTTTGGTGGCGGCTTCCAAGGAAATTAATAATGGAAATCAATAATAACAAAATGAATTTAGTAACACGTAACC
Organism: Prevotella sp.; assembly: GCA_024692385.1. Taxonomy (GTDB): domain Bacteria; phylum Bacteroidota; class Bacteroidia; order Bacteroidales; family Bacteroidaceae; genus Prevotella. The sequence continues at coordinate 666 of JAILMS010000105.1, forward strand.
GATCACTTATTTCTTTTAAAAACACAATGCTCATGGCCGGCCTCCTGCTGGCCATGAGTTCGCAGTCTATATCAGCTGAAGAGCGAACCATCGACATCAGTGGTGATAACACGTCGTCGAGTTATAAGACGTATAATACTGCTATTTCTATTCCTGAGGGCGATATCGTCAACGTGAAGATGGCACGCTACTGCTATTTCAGTTCTACTATCACGGGTAGTGGCATCCTCAACCTCTATGGCGGTGGTGAGCGCTGCTATCTAGGTAACTCTGATAAGAAATGGCCTACCTGGACTGGCTATACTGGCAACATCCATATCTATCCTTTTACGGAGAATTCTTCGTCGGCTGGCTCCTATGGAGTATTATTGGCTCATGGTGGCAAGTCGTCAACACCAGAAAATGCATTAGATGATGCAAAGTCGGGTAAGGTGAATCCCTCGATGGCCAATAACCGAGTAACGCTGCACACTGGAGCTACAATGACTTGTGAAGCGAATACCAGTGGCGCAGGATTCCGCATCGGTGAACTGAATACAGAGGCAGGTTCCACACTGTCGGGCTATTACAAAAAGTCTCGTTCTGTCTATTACCTGCTGGGTGGCATGAATACAGATGCTACACTGGCTGGCACCATCAAACCTACTGACTATGACAATGGAACGATGCTGAGCATCGTCAAGGAGGGTACTGGAGTACTCACCATCACAGGCAATGACAACTACCTGAGTGGTGCCTTGCGCATTCTGCAGGGTAGGGTACTGGTGATGAACGACCGTGCTGAGGCTGAGAACCAGCAGTTGCGTGGTGCGTTGGGTGCCAAACCTAATGAGACAGATGCTATCGCTTATGTGTTTAGCAAGGGCGTGTTGGGTGGTACAGGTAGTGTTGGCGGTATGGTCGACAACTATGGTACGATAGAACCAGGTGCTGACGGTATCGGCGTGCTGACGCTGAAAAACTATGCTGCCGACTTAGCAGCCAACCTCACCGTACGTCCTTCGTCACGTCTGCGCTTCAAGGTGGCTGCTGCCAATAGCTATGACCAGCTGGTGGTTGATGGCTGCGTGAGCTATAACAATATCCAGGAAGACTTCTCGACCAGCGACAAGATGCCCGTCATTGAGATGGCACTCGAGCAGACTGCCGACATCGCCATTGGTACGGAATTCCGTGTGCTGACTGTCAATAGTAAGGCTGCCGGCGACTGGCACTTCGACGTACGTGCCAATAAATATACGTGGGTGGTTGAAGAACGCCAAGAAAATGACAATGTTGTCTTTGTTGTACGTCTGGAGTCATATGCTGATATGGAGATTGCTGACGATCCTGATGAAGACGATGAGGCCAATGACCCCATCTACACGATGGGTGCCTTCTACGATGATGGCATCAGTGATACTTCCGACAAAAATACGCTGAAATATTATGCAGATCAGAATCATAAGAGCATCGGTGTGGCACTATGTACTTATAAGGGTCTTGACAGTGACCGAACTGAGGCTGCCAGACAGTTTAATATGATGGTCTGCGAGAACGAGATGAAGATGGATGCCTTGCAACCCTCTAAGGCCAGCTTCAGCTTTGGTAGCGCTGACAATCTGGTTAGCCTTGCCCAGCAGAACAACATGGCGATTCGCGGCCACTGTCTGGTATGGCACTCACAGGTGCCTGGATGGTTGTCGTCCGACGGTAAGAAGAACGACAAGAACTGGACACGCGAAGAGGCTTTGGAAATTATGAAGAATCATATCACCCAGGTGATGACGCATTATAAAGGTAAGGTACGCGAATGGGATGTCGTCAACGAGTGCCTGGATGATGACCAGACAACTGTACGTAGCAATCCCAATAGTTATGACCTGCGTCAGCAGAGTGTATGGCAGCGTGCCATCGGAGATGACTATATCGACTCTGCTTTTGTCTATGCCCACCGTGCTGATCCTGATGCAATCCTCTACCTTAACGATTATGGCGTAGAGTTGCAGGGTAAGGCTAAGTCGCTGGCCTTCTATAATCTGGCCGTCAGCCTGAAGGAGAAAGGTATCCCCATCCATGGTGTTGGTCTGCAGTGTCACTTCTCTGTTGGTGAGGTCGATGGTGTGAAGCTGAACCGTACCATCAAGCGCTTTGCTGAGGCTGGTCTGAAGTGTATCATCACTGAGTTGGATATGGGTATTCCCTCGACGACTGCCACCAACAAGGAGGAGCAGGCCCGCTTGTATCGCATGATTACCGATATCGTGCTGAAGAACGACAACTGTCCCAGCATGGTTATCTGGGGTATCAAGGATAACGATAGCTGGCGATCGGGATCTAATCCGTTGCTTTACGACTCTGGAATGGGTAAGAAGCCCGCTTGGTATGGTGTGCGCTCAGCCCTGCGACATCGTGCGCTGAACCCCTCGGCCGTTAGTGCAGTGCTATGCAACTCAGTCGCAACAGACGGAACAGTTTACGACCTACAAGGCCGTAAGGTAACTTCTCAATTGAAGTCAGGTCTCTATATCAAGGACGGAAAGAAGTTCGTCGTAAAATAAAACGAGTCTTATCAACGTTATTAAAGAAACTATTAACAAAAGAAATAATCATGAAGAAGATTCTCTTATCAGTATGTATGCTGTGCATGGCCGCATTGGCAATGGCACAGGGTGACGCATTGAAATCAAAGATTGTAGAAGATGGTGGCCAGGGTCCTTATAAGGCTATCATGACTGAGGTGCCTGGACTGCAGGCGCATACAGTCTTTGTGCCACAGGACCTGTCGAAGTTCGGCAAAAAGAATTTATTGCCCGTCCTCGTTTGGGGTAATGGTGCTTGCACCAACTCCCCCTGGGAACACTTTAAGTTCCTTAACGAGATCGCCAGCTATGGTTTCATCGTGGTGGCTACTGGTTATATCCCTATGGAAGAAGAAGCTTATCGTGGTCCGATGTCTACCACACAGCAGCAGATAGAAAGCATTGACTGGGTATTCGCACAAAATCAGGACAAGTCATCACCTTATTATAATAAGATAGACACTAAGAACATCTGCCTGTCGGGTATGTCATGTGGTGGCTTGCAGACACTGTTCAACTGTGCTGATCCTCGTATCACGGCACTGATGGTCTGCAACAGCGGACTGTTCAACCGTCAGAATGCCAATCAGGCTGTCGGTGGTATGCCTATGCCTCCAAAGGAAAAACTGAAGGAAATCCATACGCCTATCATGTATCTGCTGGGTGGCAAGACCGATATCGCCTATGAGAACGGTATGGACGACTTCCATCGTATTGACCATGTGCCCGCTTGTGCTGTCAACTTCCCTGTTGGTCACGGCGGTACCTATCGTCAGCCTCACGGTGGTGAGTTCAGCGTGGTTGCACTGGCATGGCTGCAGTGGCAGTTGAAGGGCGACAAGCAGGCTGCTAAGATGTTCCGTGGTAAGGATTGCGAAATCCTGAAGCGTAAGGACTGGACTATTGAGAAGAACAATTTATTCGAAAAATAAATGAGAGGATTCATTATGACGTGCATGACCGCACTATTGGCAGGCTGCCAGACGGCCCCCGATATTGACATCGAACAGCAGGTTGATGCGCTGTACCAGAAGATGCCGCAAGAGGAGCGTATCGCCCAATTGAAGAGTATGTATATGGAAGAGCTCTTCAACGAGCAGGGCCAGTTGGATACCGTAAAGTGCCGTGAGCTGATACCCTTCGGTATCGGCCACTTCTCGCAGTATGCCTTCCAGAAACCACGCGATCCCAATGTGGTGCGCGACATGGTGGCTGCTGTGCAGGATTGGTTGATGCATCACACACCCAATGGTATTCCGGCACTGTTTCATGAGGAGGTGCTGTCGGGTATCAATACGCAGGGTGCTACCATCTATCCACAGCAGATTGGTCAGGCATGTTCATTTGATCCCGAATTGGCAGAACTGAAGACACGTCAGACCAGTACTCAGATGCGTAAGATGGGTGGCATTCTTTCACTCTCACCGATGGTCGACGTAGTCCGTAACCCCTCGTTCAATCGCTTGGAAGAGTCGTATGGTGAGGATGGCTACCTATCGGCAGTGATGGGTACTGCCTTTGTTCGTGGCTTACAACAGGGTGACCTGCGTAAGGGTGTCGGCGCCTGTTCCAAACACTATCTTGGTTACGGAGGTGGTGGCGATGCCGATGAGAAAGAGCTGATGGAAGAAATCCTGCTACCCCATGAGACGATGATTCGTGTGGCTGGCAGTAAGGCTGTCATGCCTGGCTATCATGCCATGAAGTCTGCATCTGTCACATGTGTGGCAGACAGCAGCATCTTGAAAAATATCCTTCGTGACTACCTTGGCTTCGATGGTATGGTGGTCAGCGACTATACAGCCATTGATCAGTTACCAGCTAACCTCTCCACTATGGAGAAGGCTGCGTTGGCTATCAATGGTGGTAATGATGTTGACTTCCCCTTTGGTGCTAACTACCAGTACTTGCAGGAGGCTATTGACTCCGGTCTCGTCAAGTCTGAGACTTTGGAGCGTGCCGTCAAGGACGTGCTGCGCTATAAGTTCCGTGCTGGACTGTTCGACAAAAATCCATATTTGTATAGCACGGAGAAAATCGTGCTTGATACTCCTGAGGAACGTAAGACTGCCTACGACATTGCTGTAGAGAGTGTCGTGCTCTTGCAGAATGACAGCAATCTCTTACCTCTGAATACCCTTGCACCACAGAAAATTCTCGTCACTGGTCCTAATGCCAACTCTATGTGGGCCATGTGTGGCGACTATTCGTTCCCCGCAATGACGTTCTTCTGGAAGAAGGTAGAACAGGACTTAGACCATCCGCATGTCATCACATTGTTGGAAGGCATGCAAAACCATAAGCCCGACAATGTCAACATCCTCTATTCGAGAGGCTGTGACTGGACGGAGGAGATAGAAACGAAGTTCTCGCATGTTGGTGACAAGCGTTCTTGGGAGTATCCGCTGTTGCATCGCAAGGTAGATTCTGGTGAGACTGCCAATAAGGAAGAGGCACTGGCCATGGCCGACTCTGCCGACGTCATCATCGCCGCCATGGGTGAGAACGTGATGGTTTGTGGTGAGAACCGTGATCGTCAGGGATTGCGTCTGCCAGGTAAGCAGCAAGAGTATGTGGAGGCATTGCTGGCTACTGGCAAACCCGTCATCCTGGTTCTGTTTGGTGGTCGTGCTCAGGTTATCGGTGACCTCGCCGAGCGTTGTGCCGCTGTTATTCAGGCGTGGTATCCTGGCGAGGAGGGTGGTCATGCTGTGGCTGACATCCTGTATGGCAAGGTGTCGCCATCTGCTAAGCTGTCTGTTAGCTATCCCAGCGAGGAACTTTATAAGCCCATCTGTTATAATTATCCCAATAGCCAATCAACTATCCAGTGGCCTTTCGGCTATGGTCTGAGCTATACCACCTTTGAGTATAAACACCTGCTAATGGATCAGTCAGCACGTGTCAGCGAAGACTATATCGAGGTGTCGTTTGAGGTAAAGAATACGGGTAAGATGGCCGCTACTGAGATAGCACAGGTGTATCTGTCGCCCACGGCCAATAATCAGCCATTGCGTCCTCTTCAGTTGCAGGGCTTTGCTCGCGTGGACTTGCAGCCAGGACAGACCAAGCGTGTGGAGATGAAACTCTATACTGACCAGTTTGGTTACTATACCAATGACGGACAGCGTCAGTGGAACGTCCAGCCAGGTACATATGTGGTGAAGGTGGGTGCCTCATCAGCTGATATTCGTTTGGAACAGGACATTACTCTGAAAGGCGAGAAAGTTACCAAACCACTGCGTGACCACTACTTCTCGGAGGTGGAGGTCACTGATTGATAACCTATAAATATACTAAATTATTATCAATATTAATTTTCAACACAAACACACAAATTATGAAGAAGACTATTATGACCTTGCTAGCGATGCTGACTATAAATGCAGCGTCAGCACAAAAGAGTGAATTACCTTATGTTTATGATGTAGAGCATACGGGCAGCAAGTTTGCAGCTCCTAAGATGCTAACCATAGACAAGTTACCCATTATTCGTGAACTGCCAGACCCGCTGGAGGGAGTGCGCTCATTCAAAGACTGGTCGAAGCGTCGTAGTAATATCGGGCAGATGATTCAGCATTATGGCATCGGTACCAAACCCGCTGTAGAGGCCAGTCAAGTGAAGGCTCGCATGGATGGCGACACGCTGATTGTCGATGTGACCGTTGGTCAGGAGACGCTGACATTGAAGTCTGTCATCCGCTATCCCAAGGTAGGGGAGGCTCCCTATGCACTGATGATTGGTACGGATATGATTGCCATCCCTCGCCAGCTCTTTGAAGACAGACCTATTGCAACTACTACCTTTACTTCGGCACAGGTCAATGACTACAAGCAGTTTGGTAAGCACCACGACCGAGGCGAGCATCACTTCGATCGTCTGTATTCTCAGTTGAAGGACAATGGTGCCTATAGTGAGTGGGCATGGGGCATGAGTCGCCTGATTGATGGTCTGCAACAGTTGGGACCGGAGGTGACAAAGATTGATACTAAGCGCATTGGTGTGACGGGTTGCTCGTATGCCGGTAAGATGGCGCTCTACTGTGGCGCTTTCGATGAGCGTATTGCGCTGACCATTGCTCAGGAACCTGGTGGTGGCGGTGCTGCCGCCTGGCGTAAGTCGCACGAGTCGACATTGGCTGGCAAGAATTTGGAGGATCTTGACAAGACTGACTATCACTGGTTTTTGGAGAGTCAGAAGGAGAATTTCCATGGTGACAGCGTCTACCGCCTGCCTTATGATCAGCATGAACTCTGTGCGATGGTATGTCCGCGTGCTTTGCTGCTGTTAGGTAACCCTGATTACGAGTGGCTAGCCGATGGTTCTATGCTACCTTCTGCTGAGGCTGCCAAGAAGGTATGGGAACGTTTTGGTATTGGTGACCGCATGGGATGGAGCATTGTTGGAAAACACGGACATTGTCAACTGCCACAGACCCAGTGGCCTGAGGTACAAGCCTTTATAGATCGCTTTCTCTTAGGACGTCCTGCTGAGACAAAGGACGTAAGAAGAGTGGAGGATCTTTAAAAAATATTAATATCAATAAATAGTTGAGGGAAATGCGAGATATTTCCCTCAATTTGTCGTATAACAAATGAAAGCGAATCACTGATGAATGCTCTAACAGAGAAAGACATCGTGGAGGCCGTTCGCAAAAGACGTCGTGAAGGGCAGACGGAGATGGTTGGTCGCTATGCTCAACGTATCTTTGCCATGATTGTGAAGCTGGTGCCCGACGTGATGGATGCTCAGGAACTGACACAGGACACCTTTATGCGGGCCTTCAGTCATATCGATAGCTACGACCAACAGCGAAGCTCACTTTCAACGTGGCTTTGTCGTATCGCCTACAGGCTGACGCTCGATTTTTTGAAACGCCGTCGACCGTTGGTTATCGCTATGGAAGACAACGAGGTGTTTAAGACAGATATCAGTGACGAAGAGTTGGAAGCAGAGCTCAGCACTGGGCGTGAGGAGCGCATCGAGCGATTGCAAGAGGTGATAGACGAACTGCCACACGATGAACGGATGTTGCTGACACTCTACTACTTCGACGAGCTGCCGTTGACAGAGATAGCCTATATTATGGGTGTTGAGTCTAAGGTTCTTGCTAATCGTCTCTATCGGACGCGTAGGAAATTGTATAAGAAGTTGATAGTTTACAATGGATAAAAAATATAAAGACACGGACTTGCATGAGGCGTTGAAGCGAAAATATGCCGATACGCCACAACTGCCAGATGACTTCATGGCCAACATGGAGAGTCTGCTTCAGCCTCGACTTGCTTTCAAGAACCGAAAACTTTGGCGTTGGATGGCTGCTGCGGCCTGCGTCCTATTAATAATAGGTATAGGCATGACGATAGTGTCCATAGAGGATGCTTCATTAGAAGCTCCCAAGGTTGTTGCAAAAGCCGAGCCAACTCCAGTGTCAGTGTCTGCTGAACCGGAAGTTACACCACAGGAAAAGATTGCTGTGAAGCAGAATCGTGAAAAACATGGAACCCCAAAAGATGTATTTAGAAAAAATCAAAAACGAGTTCCCGTAATTCTTGTGGAAGCAGAGGAAGACTCCAATCTGCACTACGCTGCAATAGAAGCGACGAAGGATACTGTTCCTTACCAGGATCCAGTACGTGTAGATCAGTTCATTGCGAAGTTGGCTGGTTATTATCATGTTAAGCAGGGTGAGTTGCTATGCTCAGCACCTTTAGATAGCAATATGGTAAGTGCTGTCTATGTTTTCCCTGACAAAAAGGAGATTGACGTGTTTAGTCGTCTGTTGCAGGTGGCTTGTTGTTATAGCGACGATACGCCAGGCTACTTTCTGAATTTCTCGCACCAGCAGTTCTTCTTCGAGTTAAAGGATATGCGCAAGCAGCTGCATTATCGTTGGATTGCCGAACGTGTAAACGGTATGATATTGCTCTATGGTACCAACGCACCTATAGGCGCAAAGACCTCTTCAGCCTGTTACCAAGATTATCGTGATCAATTAATGCATACCAAAATTATTAATACCAAAACAAGAGCACTATGAAACGTATCGTAACCCTTAGCTTGATGGCTATTGCCTGTCTGACTATGCAGGCACAAGAACAAGAAGTGAAAGTACTGGCATCTAGTACAGGTGTCTTTGTTCCCCGTCCGGAGATTAGTGTGAATAAGAAAACCAAAAAGACCTCTGCCGTTTGGCACTCTACAAACAATGATTGGATTAAGGACAGTTGTGAGGCCAAGATTGTGACGGTAGTAAAAGACTTCGATCAATTGTTCCCTGAGATGGCTGGCATGCAAATAGACTCCCAGCCTTATTTGCCTATGAGTTGGCGATTGACAGCTGAAGGGGGAGAAACGGTGATGCACTGCTATTTCCGTATGCCTGCTGATGAGGCTACTCACCTCTGGCTGACATCCGAGGAGACCTGTCTTGTGGATGCTGAGACCGGTGTACAGTACCGTATCCGTCGCACGGAGCCCGAAACCTACCGTAAGCATTTCAGTGTGAAGGCGAAGAAGGGCGATGTGATTGATTTGAAAATTTTCTTCCCGCCACTGCCAGAAAGCACGAAGGAGGTGGTTGTCTTTGGTATTCCCAACTGGTATTTGACGGGCAATAAGATAAGTCTTAGACAACAGCACGATGGCAGCTTGGATGGAACGGCCTATGGTTACGACGCCAAACCACAGTTCCACAAGCCTCGCCTGTTGAAGGAGCATATGTATGAGGACAAGCCATACGATAGACAGGACTGGAACACCTGGAAAGTCTTGACGGATGCCCACCTCATCAAACCGCTGCAGGATGGTACAATGGCAATGTGGCTCACGCCAGAGGCCACCTATTTGGCTGTTGCCTATGAGCAGAACTGGACGCGCGAGTATTGGGGATTCTCCTGGGGAGATGAAAGAGGTGACGTGTTGCTTGACGATGCGGGCCGTCAGTATAAGCTCCTCGAAGTACAGGGCATCCCGCAGAACGAGATGTTTTTTATGGAGGGAAACGCTGGCGACTATCTTGCCTATATGATGGTTTTCGACCCATTACCCTTAGACATAACGACCTTTACCTATATTGAACCGGCGGGTGAGCCCCTCGTTGCTTGGGGTGCTAACTGGGAGGGTAGCGTCAAACATAATATCAGTGTTGATGAACTACGCAAAAACCAGAAGCTCTTTGAGTATCATCCACGTGTGGTTGTGAAATAATTTTCCCGTATTAAGAAATTTTAAGACAACTAGTGCAAGTTTTTACCCTGTACTTGACGTATAATAAAACAAAAAGGTATTTCTAAACAGGTAAAGATTTTGATTCAGTAATGAAAAAACTATTATCAACCATTTTATTCTTCGGTGTCCTGTTGTCGGGCTATGCACAGTCCCAACAGCAGGACTCTATTAGTGTTAAGAAAGAGAAGAAAGAAAAGAAAGTCTATCTATGGGGCTTTCTCTCTGATTCGTTCACAAGGTCGTATGTCCCCGATGTCAAGGTTGTCATACTTCGTGCCGACTCTTCGTTGGTCGACTCGGCACATGTCGACACAGATAGCTATCGAGGTTTTAAGTCTTCGGAATACTATCTGGAGGTGCCTGCCAAGCCTGCCAAGTATATCATCAAGTGCACACACCCCGACTATGAGACTACCTATAAGAATTATGAGATTAAGCATGTGGCACGCAACCGCGAATTTGAGGTGCCTTCCATCCGTATGAAGCGCATCCAGCGCAGCAATTACGATAAGGATGGTGGCAACCTGCAGGAGGTGGTAGTGAAGGCCACCAAGGTAAAAATGGTGTATAAGGGTGACACTATCGTTTTTAATGCTGATGCTTTCAATATTCCGGAAGGATCCATGCTCGATGGACTAATCAAGCAACTGCCTGGTGTAGAACTGAAGGATGACGGAGAGATATTTGTCAATGGCAAGAAAATAGAAAACTTGACGCTGAATGGTGCCGACTTCTTTAAGGGTAAAAATAAAATGATGCTCGAAAACCTGCCATACTACACGGTAAAGAACGTACAGGTGTTTAATAAGCGTACTCCGAAGAGTGAATTCTTGGGACGTGACGTCGAGGAAAAGGAATTTACGATGGACGTGCAGCTGAAAAAAGAATATAAGGTCGGTGGTACGGTGAATCTGGAGGCAGGCTATGGTACCGATGACCGTTATAAGGCTCGTGGTTTCGGACTGCGTTATACAGACATGAGTCGTCTTGTGCTCTTTGGTGGTATGAACAACCTAAACGAATATATCGACTATGACCGTGAGGGCAACGAGCAGGATCGTACGCAGGCCGCTGGCGACCGCAACGTCAAAACAGTTGGTGGTAGCTGGTCGCTGCATGCTCCGGAGGAACGTGTCACCAACGACCTGACCTTTAAGATGAACTGGGAGGATGTCCACTCAGAGAACGAGCGCAATAGCGAGAACTTTCTTGCTGGCGCTAGCACCTTCGGACAGTCGCGCTCACAAAGTGAGAACCGTCCTTTCCAACTGAATCTCAACAACACATTCTACATCCGCAAACCCATTTATCTGTATTCATGGCTAAACATAGACTATAACCGTTACAAGAATTGGGGAGACAGTTGGTCGCTGACAGCAAACGACCAGCAAATGACGGATAGTGTGAATCATACGAGAAGTCTTTATTCTTCTAAACAGAACTATTTGCGAGGAAGTTGGGATACGAATTGTGACGTGAAACTGCCGTGGGGTGACGAGTTGGAGTTGGGACTTGATCTTGGCTGGCAGCGCCAGTGGAATAGTAATAGCTTCTCACAGGATTACTATACTATATGTAAAATGGGAACAGTCGACCAGCGTAACCAGTATAGTGACAGTCCGTATAATAACTATGATATCAGTGGTAGTCTCTCTTATAGGATGCGTTTAACGGAGAACTTATCTATAGCTCCCAGAGCGTACATAGGTTATAACTATAATAATAATGATAGCCGTCTTTATCGTTTGGACTGGCTGGGACCACAGTGGGCAGTAGATGGTCAGCATGCTATTGGCGAACTTCCTGAAACTGACGGCTGGCGCCAGCAGACTCTTGATGCGTCAAACTCCTCGGAGCAAGGCAGTCGCGAGAACCAATATAGCGTGGGTATGATGGTTAATTACAGCAAGTCGCTGGCAGACAATAACGGCTATCTGTATTATTATGTTGTATTGTCGAAGGAATTCCGCTGGAAACACATGTATTATGATAGCGATGTTCTGAATACTACAATGAACCGCAACTACAACTATCCGAAACTGAACTTCAATTTCCACTATAGTTTCGACAAGAATCTTAAGTCTATCAATGCATATGGATCAAATTCAATCTCGTTACCTGATATCGGACAGTTGGTGGATATTACACAGACGAACAATCCTCTCAACATCCGCAAAGGTAATTCCGACCTGAAGCCTATGACCTATTGGTGGCTCAATACCAGCTACCGGGCACGTGTCGATAGCATTGATCAACATCTGACTATCGGTCTGAATGGTAACATCCAACACAATGCCATGGCTATGGCATATACTTATGATGCTACGACTGGCGTGCGTACCACATGGACGGAGAATATCAATGGTAACTGGAATATGGGTGGTAATATCGACTACGGACGTGCTCTTGACAAGAAGAAATTCTGGCACATCGGTGCCAACCTCTCAGGTTCTGTTGGTCAAAGCACTGACATGGCGTCGATTGTAGGAAAAACAGAGGCAGAGCGCAACCGCGTCACCAACACCAGTATGACTTTTGCACCCAATCTGCGCTATCAAAAGGAAAAACTGACCTTCACGCTCAGAGCTGATGCCACCTGGCGGCATATCCATCGTAGCATCGAGGTTGAAGGATTGGCTGTTAATATGTACGACTTTAACTATGGCTTTAATGCTAACTATAAGTTGCCTTGGAACTTCACCATCGATACCGACTTGCAGATGCATTCGCGTCGTGGGTATGCAGATAGCGAGATGAATTACAACCGTCTTTACTGGGATGCTAATTTGACGAAGTCATGGAAACAAGGACGTTGGGTTGCTAAGATAAAAGCTTATGACATCTTAGCTCAGGCTTCTCACTGGCAGTATTGGGTTAACTCTACAGGTCGTACGGAGATGTGGACGAACAATATGCGTCGTTATGTACTCTTTTCGTTGGCTTACCGTTTCAGTCTGACGCCTAAAAAGTAACATACCAGCGTAAAATGATACATTAGAAAAAATCCGTGAGACAGTGCGTGTGTGTTGTCTCACGGATTTTTAATACCTTTGTAGCCTGAAATATTACATACTACGAAATGACTTTGCTGAAATACCTAAAAACGAATGTCTATATTGTTGCCTGGATGGCAACACTCCTGATTGTGGCCATTGTGCTATTGTCCTGTGAGAATGACCTGCTTTGGAAAATCCAGGAGAGAAACTTGTTTCTCAATTCTCTGTTGTTTCTGAAAGAACAATTAGTTGTTCCTGGCGGCATGCTCACATGGGTTGGCATGTGGTTTACTCAATTCTTGTATTACTCTTGGCTTGGGGTATTGCTACTTTGCTGTTGGTGGTTATTGCTGATGTATATGATTAAACGTACCTTCAGCATCCCTGACCGATGGGCTATACTGATGCTTATTCCCGTTGCCCTCCTGTTGCTGACCAATGTGGATTTGGGCTACTGGATTTATATGCTGAAATTACGCGGGCATTTCTTTATTTCAACAATAGGCACTACAGTAGTTGTCGCCTTGTTGTGGGGCTTTAGATGTATTCCTGACAAGAACTATTTTCGTGCAATATATCTCTTGCTTGTTGGTGTTTTTGGCTATCCGCTCTTCGGTATTTATGGATTGGCTGCAACTCTGTTAATGGGCGTTTGGTCATGGAGACTGTCTGCCACACGTATGGAGGCTGTCGTTAATAGCTCGGTTGCAGTCCTGACAGTTGTTGCTGTGCCGTTGTTCTGCTATCGTTATGTCTATTATCAGACGAACTTTGCCAATATTTATTGGGCAGAATTACCGTTGTATTTTATAACGGAAAATCATCCGACCTATTATATGCCGTATTTCTTGTTGGCGTTATTCTTCGTCATCTTAGCAGTGACTTATACCCCCCATTCTCTGCAGAACAAGACAATTAATAAGTTTTATTATTTGTTATGTCAAGGCGTAATAGCAGCTTTGATGATTGTTGGTGTATATACCTTCTGGATGAAAGATGAGAATTTTCATCATGAACTGACGATGCAGCATTGTATCTCACAATGTGATTGGAATGGTGTACTGGAAGAGGCTGCTACTCAGAAAGATGAACCGACAAGAGCTGTCGTGATAATGCGTAATATAGCCCTAAGTCGTTTGGGTAGACAAGGAAATGAGATGTTCCTCTACAAGAATGGCTCTAAAGAATATGATGCTCCTTTTGGCATGCGTCTAATGATGGTTGCGGGACAGCTTATCTATTATCAGTATGGTATGTTGAACTACTGCAACCGTCTGTGTATGGAGATGGGCGTGGAGTTTGGCTTTCGTGTAGAGGACTATAAATGGTTGATAAATTGTGCACTTCTTGAAAATGACCAACCACTTGCTCGTAAGTATATAGGCATTCTAAAACAGACCTTGTTTTATAAAGACTGGGCTGAACAGGCAGAGACTCTTTTAGGACATCCTAAGCTTGTTGCCAAAGATGCTGAACGAGAGCCTATTACACACATGCTACATTATGATAATGTTCTTGGCAGTGATCAGGGCAATACGGAGAGTTTCTTGATGAAGCAGCTGGCAAAAAGTACCTATGCTGACGATCCGATTTTTCAAGAACAGGCATTGTTAGCCACTTTGTGGACGAGAGATGTCAGCCACTTCTGGCATCATTTTCAGGTCTATGTAAGGTTACATCCCAATGAGCCTATTCCACGCTACTATCAGGAAGCGGCTTATCTCTACTGTCAGATTGAGGGCAGGGAGGATATTGACAAGATGCCTTTCGATGCATATATCAAGGATTCCTTCGAAAGTTTTGCTACGTCCGCTTCTAATTATAATCAGCAAGAAGTTGAGGTATTCCGTCAGGGACTCTATCCCTTCTTTGGAGAAACTTATTATTTTGATTATTATGCGATGAGTCAATTGCCAGAATACTAATATAAAGCTTTAGATAATGAGAATTAGAGAATTATTATATATAGGTTGTTGCCTGATGGTAATAGGGTGTGCCAACCCCTCTGTCCCAGATGTCTACACTGAGACAGACCGTTTGCCCCAAATCTATCCTGACTACACAAATGTCACTGTGCCGATTAATATGGCACCTCTCACTTTCCAACTCGATGAGACTGCCGATGATATGATAGCACGCTTTTCCGTGGGCAATGATGAGATTGTATGTGCTGGAAAAGCACAGCCAAAGGCTGATGAATGGCGCAAACTCGCAGAAAAAGCGAAAGGGGATGCTATCACTGTTGATGTCTATGCTCGTCAGGCAGAACAATGGGTACACTATAAACCGTTCAATATCTATGTGTCGCCAGATAGTATCGATAGTTATCTAAGTTACCGTCTTATCTTTCCGTCTTTCATCAGTTATGAGGCTTTGACCATTAACCAGCGTTGTTTGGAAAATTATGATGAGAGTGTTATCTATGATAATGTACTCTGTAGCTTCGAAAAAGAAGGTCAGTGTATCAACTGCCACCATTATCAGCAATATAACCCCAAACGTATGCAGTTTCATGCTCGTCAGAATAATGGTGGTACTATTGTTGCTTATGACGGTAAGATAAAAAAGGTGAATATGAAAAATGATTCCATTCTTTCTGCCGGTGTCTATCCTGCTTGGCATCCGTGGTTGAACCTGATAGTTTATTCTACGAATAAGACTCTTCAGAGTTTTCATACTGTTCATCATAACAAAATTGAAGTATATGATACACAGAGTGATCTTATTGCATATAATGTAGAGAATGGTGAAGTAACAAATATAGAGAATGATAGCACCGAATTTGAAGTTTTCCCAGCTTGGGCTCCCGATGGAAAGACTCTATACTATTGCAGTGCCCATTTTGAGAAAAAGGATACAACCTTATCAATAGTCTCAGAGATAGTTAAACGTTCGAAGGAATTGAAATACAATATCTATCGCAAGAGTTTCGACCCAGAAACGATGGTTTTCGGTCCTCGTGAACTAGTGTTCTCTGCAGATAGTCTCAATAAGAGTGCTACTCTGCCACGTATCTCGCCCGACGGCCGTTATCTGATGTTTGCTCTTGCTGAATTTGGCGTCTTTCATATTTGGCATCACGATGCAGACCTTTGGATGATTGATCTTCAGACGGGTGCAACAAGACCCTTAGAGGAGATTAACTCACCTGATACGGAGAGCTATCATTCGTGGTCTAGCAATGGAAAATGGGTTGTATTCAGTAGTAGACGTGATGACGGAACCTATACACGTCCGTTTTTTGCCCATGTCGATAAGGATGGGCATGGTACAAAACCTTTCGAGTTACCTTGCTCTGATCCAGACTATCATCGTCAATTTATGAGGTGTTATAATATTCCGGAGTTTATGCGCGGTCCAGTCACCATTAAACCACAGAAATTTGCTGATGTACTGAAGGGCGAGGGCGAACCGGTAAAATATGTTCAGAAATTAACAAAAAGATAAGATATGAAGAAACAATTATTGATGCTGACATTCTTATTGTCATGGATGTCGGCCATTGCTCATGATGCATCTTCGCCTAATGGTCTTCTGACTGTAAAGGAAAAAAATGCGGGATTTGTTATAAGCTATCGCAAAGCTCCCGTATTGGAGATTCCTTCAGTTGGAATCGATGGTCCGGTTCAGTTGCAATATGTACAGCAGATAAAGGCTGATTATCAGATGTTGGCAGGCAAACGCCTTCATTGTACTAATGAGGCTAATGAGTATCGCAGTGGCTCCTTACTACTGCGTGTGTATAACAATGGAATAGCTTTTCGTATAGATTATTCATCCACACTTCAAACGCCTCCTTCTACCATATATCGTATTCCGGAGGGCATGAAGCGCTGGATGCAACAGTGGACTGAAGCCTATGAGGGATTCTTTCCGGAATCTACTACCTGTAAAGTAAAGCCAGAACCGTCTTTTAGCGGTGTCTTTAAATCTGCGGAGGGATGGAATAATCGTTGGGGATATCCTGCATTATTAGAGCCTGTCCCCAATGTCTTCGTGCTGCTTTCTGAGGCGAATATCGAACGTGGACAGAGTGCTTCTTGTCTCTATAACGATGGTGAACTGTTCCGAACTGTAGCGGATCCTTGTGCCTCTAATCATACGCCTTGGCGGGTTGCTATGGTTGGTACGTTGGCGGATATCGTGGAGTCTACACTGATAACTGATGTTGCTGATCCTTGCCAGTATGATGATGTGAGTTGGATACATCCTGGTGTAGTATCATGGATATATTGGGCATATAATCACGGCTCTAACGACTATAGTATTATCAAGAAATATGTCGATATGGCTGAAACACTCCACCTTCCCTATGTGCTTATCGATGCTGAGTGGGATGATATGTCTAAATTGGCCTCTAATGAGGGTAAAACTATTGAGGATGCCATAGCTTATGCTAAGTCGAAAGGTGTCAAGCCGTTGATTTGGTATAACTCGTCGGTAGGATGGATTGATGGTGCACCAGGTCCCAAGTTTAGACTCAACAACCCTGAAGATCGTGAGCGTGAGTTTGCTTGGTGTGAGAAACTGGGTGTCGCAGGTGTGAAGATTGACTTCTTCTCAGGTGACAATCAGAAAAATATGGACTATTGCATCGATTTGCTTAAGAGTGCCGCGCGCCATCATTTACTTGTAAACTTCCATGGCGCAACCATTCCCCGTGGATGGCAGCGTACCTATCCCAACTTGCTGTCCACAGAGGGTGTCTATGGTGCTGAGTGGTATAATAATGTACCTACCTTTACAAAAAAGGCAGCTCGTCATAATGCGACACTGCCTTTTACTCGTAATGTCATAGGCCCGATGGACTACACGCCATGTACATTCAGCGACTCACAACATCCGCACATTACAAGCCATGGCCATGAATTGGCACTGACTGTTCTTTATGAGAGTGGTCTGCAACATTTGGCGGATCGTCCAGAGAGCTATCTCTCGCAACCTAAAGAGGTACAAGATTTTTTATCTTCACTTCCTGCAGCATGGGATGAGACACGCTTAATTGCTGGTTATCCTGGCGAATATGTTATCATGGCACGTCGAAGTGGGAAAAAATGGTATCTTGCTGGTATCAATGGTACTGATGATGTAAAAGAAGTTCCATTGTCTTTTGAAGGAAAAAATGTGACATTGATAACTGACGATCCCGAAAAATCTCACGCTTGGCACATAGAAAAACAGAAAAAAGTACCAAAAAGTGTTATTTTTCGACCTCGTGGAGGGCTTTGTTACATTTGGGAAATTAGATGAAACATAAAAGAAACATTGTTATCGAAAAAGTATGTATCTTTGCACTCGGTAACTACAACCGCTTTTTATAGATGAAAAGATTTGTTTTAGTAGTAATATTATCATTAGTAGTTTGTTTTGTAACCGTAGATGCTGCTGGAAAGCGTTCCAGCAGCTCTAACGGCGCTTTTGTAGAGAATCCAATGTTGTGGGCTGATGTGCCCGATCCCGATATCATACGCGTAGGTGATACCTATTATTTGGTCAGTACCACCATGCATCTGATGCCTGGTGCTCCTATCATGCGTTCTCGTGATCTCAAGAATTGGGAGACAATTGGTTACGTTTATGATCGTCTTACAGACTCGCCTAAATATGATTTGCAAGAGGGTACTGTTTATGGTCGCGGTCAGTGGGCTACCTCTTTGAAATATCATAAGGGACGCTTTTACGTGCTCTTTGCTCCTAACGAGCAGGGTGCTATGGGTGATACGTATATTTATTCTGCTGTAGATCCCGCTGGTGAGTGGACTTTAGTATCTCGCATGCGTCACTTCCACGATTGCTCATTGTTCTTTGATGACGACGATCGGGTATATGTTATCTATGGTACAGGTGAGATGATGGAGTTAAAACCCGACCTCTCCGATGTAATTGAGGGTTCACATGTGCAACTTTTCCAGCGTGAAGCAGATGAGACGGGCTTGTTGGAAGGTTCGCGTGTGATAAAGCATAATGGTCGCTATTATCTGTTGATGATCTCTCATGTCTATGCACCGGGTCGTCACCGCCGTGAAGTATGTTACCGTTCTGACAATATCCGTGGGCCCTACGAGAAAAATACAATCTTGGAGTCCGATTTTGGCGGTTTCTCTTATTTGGCTCAAGGTACTATTGTGGATTCACCAGATGGTGATTGGTATGGTGTCATGTTCCAAGATCGTGGTGGAGTAGGACGCGTGTTAACTCTATCACCTTGTCGATGGATTGATGGATGGCCTATGCTGGGTGATGAGGATGGTCGTGTTCCTGACCATGTCCGTCCACTGATTAGTGGTGAGCCAGAGAAAAGTATAATTTGTAGCGATGATTTCTCTTCAAAGAAACTGGGCTTGCACTGGCAGTGGAATCATAACCCTGTGAATAATGCATGGTCATTGGCTGAGCGCCCCGGATTCCTCCGCTTGAAGACCAGTCGTGTTGTTCCCAATCTGTATCTCGCTCCTAACACTCTGACACAGCGCATGAAAGGTCCAAAGTGCAGTGCTGTCGTTTCGCTTGATTTGTCTCACATGAAGGCTGGTGATCGTGCAGGTTTTGCTGCCTTTAATGACGAGACCGGTGCCCTTATGATTAAGAAGGATGGCAAGAAACTGACGCTTTGCGCTAGTGAACTTTCAGTAAAGCTGTCGCAACGTGACAAAGTTGTTGAGAATGTCACGGAGAAAGTCATAGAGAGTCTGCCACTGACAACAACTAAGATTTGGCTGCGTATTGATGGTAATTTTGTACCACGAACCGATATTGCCACTTTCTATTATAGTGTTGATGGTGATAATTGGCAGAAGATGGGTAATGACTATCGCCTGCGTTTCGACTGGCAGCGTTTCTTTATGGGATCGAAATATGCTATCTTCAATTATGCTACTCAGAAGGTTGGTGGCTATGTGGATGTTGACTCCTTTACGATAGAATAAACTAACTATATTGTCAATTTTGATAACTCCACTTTGCAAATAAAACTATTCTGCAGAGTGGAGTATTTTTTTTTCTATCATTATATAACGCATTGTCTAAAAAGGGTGTTACTTTTATGTTGTTCTTTCTGACTTTTTCGTACCTTTGCAGTCGCAAAAAAATAACATAATCAAACCATGTTCAATAATTACAAAGGATTCCATCTCGTGGCGACGTATCAGGCT
>JAILMS010000109.1 GCA_024692385.1 Prevotella sp.
ATCAATGCCAAGCCCATACCACAGGTTCGCATCGGCACTACTGATTTCTGGACAGTACCTTATACTAAGGGATGGTTGCAGATACACTTTGAGGGAGGATATGGTAAATTTATGGATAGTCGTTACCGCGAGGATGTATACATAGACAATAGTATCAACAAACGCTATTCCACAGGCAGTTGGTACCACCAAAAGCATCTCTACTTCCGCACCAATCCAGAGAAGCGTTTCTTCGTCACAGCAGGTATTGAACATGTGGCACAGTTTGGCGGCAACAGCTATGAGCGTATGGCCGATGGTATTCACGCCAAAGAGAAGTCTGTCAGAATGAAAGACTTCCTTGACATTATTCTTCCTTTAGGCGATAGCAACTACTTTGAGAACGACGCCATGGAGGATTGGATATTTGGCAATCACTTGGGTTCCATGACCATTCAGGTTGGCTGGAATATCAACAAAGACAATCTGCTGCAAGTATATGTAGACGATCCTTTTGAAGATGGTTCCGGTATGCGTAAAGGCAATGGTTGGGACGGTTTGTGGGGTATAGAATATACCAACAAAGCTGCAGGTCGTCAGTGGGTACGCGGAGCTGTGATAGAATATTTCCAAAGCACCAACCAGTCAGGCCCCCTGCACTATGATCGTGGTGACTATCCTGAGCCCATCCGCAGCCAAATTACCGATCTCGTAACAGGTAATGATGACTATTATAACCATCTGTACTACACAGGTTATGCCCACTATGGCATGACTCCTGGTAACCCGCTCATCACTTCACCAATATACAATACCGACGGTTATAACTGCTATCGCAACAATCGCGTCAAGGCGTGGCATATGGCAGTTAATGGTGAACTGACGCAAAACATCTCATATCTCGTAAAAGGTACCTATCAAGAAGGATGGGGTACATATTATCAGCCAATATATCCTAAGTGTCACTCCTTCGATGCTATGCTACAGGGCACCTATACCAAAGGACCTTGGCAAATATCGGCCGCCTACGCCTTCGACAAGGGCAATATCTATGGTGATTGCTCAACGTTTAACCTAAAAGTCAACTATCATGGCAAGATTCTCTAAATATTTCTTCCTTCTTACGTCATCTATCATTCTTTTTACCTCCTGTCAGGAAGGTGGCGACGCAGGTGACCTATTGGGACAGTGGCGCCTTACGACAAAAGAAGACATGTATGTCAGTTTCTCAGGAAGCATCACTCAATTCCGCAAAAACAATGGTCAGGCTGTCTTTGCCAAATTCCAACATGTGGGCGACAGCCTATTCATGCAATGTTCGTCTATTAAGCAACAGAAGTCAGACACCACAATGATTGAAAACGAGTTTGGAATGAAACCCTTCACCAACATCCGTGTCAGAATCGATGCCCTCGATAGCGACCACCTTACGCTAAGCAAGGATAATCAGCATTGGGTCTTGGAGAAATACTAAAACAAGAAACCTTCTTTTCTCCCAAAAAGATACACCAAACTTTACTTTGGTAAAAGAACAGCTAAGCCAGCGCTGGGATAGGCTGTCCTGTGTATGGGATAAGCTAAGCCAGAACTGTCTTAGCCTGTCTCACAAAGTAGTTACCAACTATCTGACAAACACGTTGCTTAGTAAGCAAAGATTGTATCACTTTACTTCCTTAATCGTTTTTCGTTGGTAAAATGTTATTGGCATTCTTTTTTTGTCCCATCAGCCAAGGGAAATAACGCTGAGAGAGGAGGACAAGAGGATAGAAAGACATAAGGATCAGTAAGGATAAGAGGAAATCTTCCTGCCAAAGGCGATTGGGCAACTCGGAAAGCCGACGGACAACAATGATATGAAGTCCGACGACGAGAATGGAACCTCGAGCCAACATCTTAATAACACTAATACCATGCAGACGGCTCAACCATAGCGAGAGAACATACAACATGGTTGTGCCTGCCAGCGTGCCTACAAGGAACAAAATGAAGTTGTTGCCATAGCCACAGAGATACATCCACACCTCTCCATTATAGCGCGCACATAGCCACACCAGCGCCACAGCAACCACCAAGAGGACTATCTCCCACAATGTATGGCGGAAATTAACAAGCCATGACTTCAAGGGTTGCAACAGTTGACCGATGAGAAAAGGTGGCAGACATACCAGCACATTGACCCATGCATTACTGAATTCCATACCTTGATAATTGATAGCGATGGCTCCTGCTGCAGAAGCGATGATGAGCACAACAGAGAGCCACCATTTACGAGGCATCAACTGCATAAACATGCGAATGATGAAGAGTGTATAGAAGAACCAGCAGGGCCCCATACACCAACGATGGCCCACCAGCAAGTATTCAAAATACCATGGCCATGAAACCGCATAAGTGGTGCCCATCAACCAGCAGCGCACTACAGCCTCCAACTGCATGAGAAGGCTGAGGGCGACGGTAGGCACCAGCAACTGTCGGATATTCTTCTCCAAACAGCTACGCCAATCAGGTGCCTGACGATAGAGGAAACCTGATACAACGCAAAAGGCTTGTACGTTGAAGACGTAGTGATACTGATAACCCAAAGAGAAGAAGTGGCCCCAGATGACAGAAAAGAGTGCCAACACCTTCATCCAGTCAAGCCAAGCAAAGTAATTGGATGAAGGGGCGCAGGTGATGGCAGAGGATTTATTCATAGCTTTCTATATTTTTCTGCAAAAATACGAAAAAAAAGGGAGTTGAATGCGCAGAATGAAAAGTTTTTTGTATTTTTGCAGAAATTATCTAACCCCTGCAAGCTATGAGAGTGATTTGTGATGCCCCAGGACAGACTTGTAACCGCTTATGGACTTATGTAGCTAGTGTGGCACGGTGTATTGCCGAACGACGGAAAATGACCATCCTATTCTTCGATTGGACTATTGAGGATTTTCCTAATCTGCTGCATTGTCCGTTTATCTATTTCCCGCTATGGCACAAGTGGTATTTGGAGCGTGGAAACGGATGGAACAACTATAAGGGACTAACGTGGAAGGCGACTCATAACAAGCAGTGGGATAGATTATTCAAATTGTTAGGATTCACAAAGGGCTGGAGTACACGCAACGATACCCGATACCTGCAACAGACACTACCTGAACTGCAGCATATCTTCCGTCCGACAGACAATATTATGCAACGCGCCAAGGACATGATAGCTCAGCTGCGAACGGAGAGCGATATGGTGGTGGGTATTCACATACGCCGTGGTGACTATGCCACCTGGCATAATGGTCGTTTCTTCTATGAATTAGGAGAGTACCACCAGTTTATGCTACGAATCCAGGAGCTCTATAAAGAACGTAGGGTAAGCTTCTTCATCAGTTCTAATGAAGACTTCGATCTGGATTGCTTCAAGGGTTGCTACTGTAAACGCTTCGGCAAAGAGCCGTCGGGCGCTATCCTTGATCTCTACACATTGGCACTCTGTGACCGCATAGCAGGGCCCTTCAGCAGCTATTCACGATGGGCTTCATTTATCGGACGCGTTCCATTGTGTTTTTTAGAGTCGAAAGACCAACAGTTCACTGATGGTAGTTTCTCGCGCATCGTAGACTTCTTCCACTTTGAGAACGGCAAAGAAATTTATGACTGGTAGATGAGAATAGCGATACTGACATCAGGAGTAATGCCGGTGCCTGCCGTCAAGGGCGGTGCCGTAGAAAACCTTATCGACAAGTATTTGGCCTATAACGAGCAGCATCAGTTGCACGATATTACCATCTACAGTGTGGCCGACAAGGCAGTAATTCATCACCCCGCCCTATCATCATCTGTCAACCACTATCGCTATATCAATCCTTTCTCGCTATGGGGAATAATCAGAAAGGCGCTCCAGTTTAATCATCACAACTACTACAACCCCTCGATAGAATTTTTTCTGCATCAGGCATTACAAGATATCCGTCGTCAGCATTTTGACGTCATCATTGTAGAAAATCGCCCCGCCTTTATCCTTAAGTTGAGGACATTGACGGATGCCCACTGTGTACTCCACCTGCATAACGATTTTCTAAACAGCCAGAGCAAGGAAGCCACCTCTATTGTTAAGGGATTCGACAAGATTATCTGTGTATCAGACTATATCACCCAACGAATACCCGATGGCAAGGAGAAGAGCGTAACCGTTCACAATGCTATTGATGTTCAACATTTCTTAGATAGCACACCACTGGACAGAGAAGCCATCGGTCTCAGTAAGGATGATTTCGTCATCGTATATAGTGGGCGACTAAATGAGGAAAAGGGTATCTTACCACTCGTAGAAGCCATCGGTACACTGACAGACATCCCCCGTCTAAAACTATTAGTTGTGGGAGCATCATCCTATGGTAATGATAGCGAGCCAACTCCCTTCTTCCGACAGCTACAAGAGGCTACAGCACCCATCAAAGAGAAAATCATACTGACAGGATTTGTTGACTACCAACAGGTACCTTCCTATCTGAAGACTGCTAATATCGCTGTAGTACCATCTCTGTGGGAAGAGCCCTTCGGACTGACGGTCATTGAGGCAATGGCAGCAGGACTGCCTCTCATTGCAACCCGTAGCGGTGGCATTCCTGAGATCTGCGAAGACAGCGCCCTCCTTGTGGAACGCGATAACTGTGCTGAGCATTTAGCGGATGCCATTCGCACCCTCTATCATCATCCTGAACAGCGCCTGCAATTAAGTAAAAACGCTCAAGAACGTTCCCATGGATTCGACAAGGAGAGCTACGCCAAAAAGTTCTTTAAAGCACTGACAGTACTACTTTTCTTATTGCTGCCACTGATGACATCTGCGCAAAGCAACAAGCTGTCCGTTTGGCTTCAGGAGAAGATGCAGATGAATCTTAAATCAGATGCAGGAACTAAGAGACGAGCAGGAGACGAGACACTCACCACTGTGTTTGTGCGTACCAGCGAAACGCTCACCAACGAGAAGTTGGTGGAATATGGCGGTACCATCTATGCACAACTGGGCGACGTGAGCATCATTACCATTCCGATGTCGCAGATAGGCAGACTGAGCGAAGACCCTACCGTACTGCGTGTGGAAGCCAACAAGCGTGCGGACTTGACACTCGACACCATACCACTGGTCAATAACATCCTGCCCATCTACCAAGCTACCCCTCAACATCAGGCATTCACGGGTAGCGGTGTTATCATGGGAGTTGTCGATGTGGGATTCGACCTGACAAATCCCACCTTCTATCATGATAAGTCGCTCGACAACTATCGCATCAAGGCCTTCTGGGATCAGATAGCTCCACGCGACCCAGCCTCAACAGGTAATCTTCCCGTTGGTAGAGAGTTTCTCACAGAAAACGACATTCTTGCACAGGGCTGTGCTACGGATGGAGAAAGCCAGACACACGGCACTCATACCGCAGGCATCGCCGCAGGTAGCGGCTATGAGTCGCCCTATGCCGGAGTGGCCCGCGAAAGCGACATCTGTCTGGTGGCCAATGCCGTAGGAAGCGACATGGCATACATCGCCCCACAAGAAAAATACCTCTATACCTCTGCCACTGATGCGCTAGCCTTCAAATACATATTCGACTATGCTGAGCAACAGCAGAAACCCTGCGTGGTATCGTTCAGCGAAGGCTATACGCCCTATATGGATGATGACGACCTGTTGTTAAATGACTTTCTGGAACGCCTTATCGGCCCAGGACGCATTCTTGTCATCTCAGCAGGTAATGAGAGTCGGGCACTGACCTATCTCGACAAACCTGTGGGCAAAGAACAAGCAGGAGCTTTCCTCAAGACAGGAGAGAAAGCCCCACTCTATCGCCTCAGAAGCAACCAGCCACCAGCGCTGACATTGTATGCTTACAAAGACAGTAATACTCCTACCCACCAAATACAGATAAGCGCTGATGATGAACGTTGGAATACTATGTTTATCGATACGCTCTTCATTGAAAGCGACACGCTGGCTATTGCTATCAACAGCTACCCCTCAGCATTTGACCAACAGACCTACTATATGCTCCAGCTGTATGGCAATGTGCCACTCGACAAGATGCCACCCATCGCCCTCGTAGTTAGTGGAGAGGAACAGCAAATAGAGGTAATCGGCTCTGTATCGAATGCTTTAACCACACTCGATACTGACCCACAATGGAATGATGCAACGATAGGCCACAACATCTTAGGACCAGGTTGTCTGAAAGCGCCCATTGCGGTAGGTTCCACAACCCATCGTAAGGGATTCCGCAATATAAACGGAAAATGGGTGGAAAGTATTTATAAGAATGAAGAAGCAGGATTGTGGAGTCCTTTCTCGTCAGTTGGCCCTACCCTCGATGGACGCATCAAGCCTGACATCACGGCTCCTGGCAGGAATGTCATCTCTGCCTATAGCAGCTACTATCGCGAGGCGCATCCTACAGCAACGGGCAGTGATATTGCCAATACGGAAATCAACGGACGCATATATCCATGGCATGCAGACTCAGGAACATCAATGTCGTGTCCTGTGGTAGCGGGTATCATTGCTCTTTGGCTACAGGCGAAACCAGATTTGACACGCGACGAGATTATGCAGGTTCTGCAGCGAACCAGTCGCCATCCTGAGGAAGATCTTGACTATCCCAACAACAAATATGGTTATGGTGAGATTGACGGCTATGCTGGGTTGCTGGACATTTTGGGCATCACGGCTATCAAGGAAGTGAGCTGGCATGAGCCCCACGATGTCTCCATCTGGGCACAAGACGGACAGTTACACATTGTCTTTGCAAAGAATCCCTCAAAACCTATTACGCTGACGATTTATTCCACTGCAGGCGCATGCGTCTACCAGACATCTGTCAGCGCTAACCAGCAAAACGTCAGCATCCCCTTGCCAACACTGGGCAAAGGCATCTATGCTGTACAATTAGGCAATCTGGGTTCAACCCTAATTAGGATTTAGCAGGTATTACTTATTCTTCACCAGATTATCTTCCGCATCATCGTAGTGGTCGGTAGAGTGGAAGATGCGCGTAATGCCTCGCAACTGAATGCGCACATGGTCAACGAAACTCTGCCACATCGACTGGTTGCCAATAGTGCCATAGCCTGTAATAGCTCGGCAACGACGATCGCGCACAAACACTATCTTGCCATACTTTTTCAGGTTCAGTGCCATCGAACCGTCTTCGCCACGGATAATATCCACACGATAAGGTTCCTGTCGACCATAATCGGCATTGTATGCAAAGACCAATCCACGTACACTAAGCTCCGGACGCTTGAAATGCTGCACCCACAAGAACAGGTCACGCGCCATTTCAAAGAGGCATAGCGACAACTTTGAGTGGTTCTCGTCGGGGAAGTAACTCCAAGTGGCTGAGGCACAACTGACACCAGGCTTCAGCAGATGCTCCAGCATAATCTCATAGTACTGCGGAGGATATAGTGTATCGCTGTCGACATCAAAATAGAAACGCCCCTTGGCATGCTGAAGGCCACAGCGACGGGCATAACCACACGAGTGCTGATATTCAGTATAATAAGGTATACCCGACTTCTCATAAATCTCAGCAGTACGGTCTTTAGAGTCATTGTCCACACCAATGATCTCCACAGGATATTTACACTGTATCTCACTGATAGCCCATAGACAAGCCTGCAGGTGGGTCTCCTCATTATAACCTATTACCACAATGCTGGCCAGCGGTTTATCACTCTGCAATGCAGCCAAACGCTCGCGTGTACCTACTATAATATCTTCGGGCACCTCACTAAAAGGTTTCCCATAGATGGTCATGTATTTGTCGTACCAGTTTGCCATAATTCTATGATGTATGCTTTGCGTTCACGTAGTCTTTATAAGGAATAATGGGATCGAAATAAACGTAGTGTAGAGGCACTTGCTTTAGCGGAGGCTCATGGAAGTCTGTACGGTCATAGTGTGTTTGCAGATATTCCACATAGTCACGAACTATCATACACTGCCGTCCTTCAAAGTCAATGGTCGTATAATGCTCAAAAACAGAAGGGCGATAAGCTATCAGGTTCTTATAGTAGTAGGCACCAAAGAGTTCGCGATAGGTATAACGCTGGGTGTGACTCAATCGCTCTACCACACGCTGATAGAAACGCAAGAAGCGAATACGTTCAGGCAGGACATGGTCCAGCAAGAAGTTGCGGAACATATTCTTGAGACTACGACCAGTCAGATGCCCTCTATTGACAGACATCACCCATCTATATAGAAAGAGGTCAACATATCGCAGCATTCCTTTGGGCACACGATCATAAACCGTGATATCTACAAAGACGCCCATGATATAGCCCTCGTTGTGTACATAGGTAGTACGGTTATCCATCACCTTCGAGAAGTTCATCATCAGCCGAGTTGACAACGCATCCTCCATCTGGTAGTCCACCAACGAGTAACCTTCTGGCAGACAAGAGGGAGCCACTTCCAGGAAACGGTTGTAATTCTCTCGCGTCATCATCAGGTCTACGTCATCGTCCCAAGGCAGGAATCCTTTATACAAATGAGCACCCACAACAGTTCCTCCACACAATGAGTACTGAATATGATAATCCTCGCAGATACGGATAACGATATCTAGAATCTCCAGAATCTTTAGCTGTAAATCTCTCAGTGAAGGGGCTGTATTCATATTTTCACACCTTGTATGCTGCAAAAATACGAAAAAAAATTGTAAATATCAATATTTCTTCTTATTTTTGCATTTGAATATAACCTAAAACAACCAGCTACCATGGATTTGTCTATCATAGTTCCAGTATATAACGTTGAGAAATATATCCTCGCCAGCATAGAGAGCATCTATCGGCAAGGACTCGATGAAGAGCGTTTTGAGGTAATTATCATCGACGACGAAACGAAGGACCACAGCATAGAGGTACTTGCTGACTTCATCAGCAAACATCAGAATATCAGGGTTGTTCACCAGAAGAATCAAGGACTCTCAGTAGTGCGCAACAACGGTATTCTGATGGCACAAGGCACCTATGTCTTTATGCCCGATTCTGACGACTTGCTGATAGAGCATAGTGTGATGCCTTTATTGAATCTGGCACTTGAGAGCCACGCAGATATTGTTACTGCCGACTATCTCGTAATGAACGACGAGCAAGTCAGCCACTTTAATGGAGTAGAACAACCCACCCTTCAATACATAGAGAAGACGGGAACACAAGTCTTTCTGGAGGATTATAGTCCCTACCACAGCTATGTATGGCGTATGCTCTTCCGGCGGGAATTCATCACTGAGAATCACATCACGTTCTATCCTGGCATCCGCTACGAAGACGTTCCCTTTATTCAGGAGTGCTACCTAAAGGCTGATAAATGCCTGAAGACCAACCAGCTGCTCAATATCTATCGTATGGGACATGAGTCGGCCACGCGCTATTTCTCAATAGAGAAGGGCAAGGACTTGTGTATCGCCATTAGTGAGACGTGGAAACTTACGCATTGGGAGGGCCACACGCCACAAACCTTACGCAAGCTGCAGAATAATGTTTATACAAGTTTCCTGTTCTTAATCAGTCTCATCGCATACAGTATTCCCTGTGCGAAGGATCGCTACCCACTTTTGGATTTCCTGAAAGAGAAAGCACCCGACATTGCATTCCATAACACATGTAAGCAACAGCTTTCTACCTTCCTTTTCTGGAAGATGCCTCACACCTATATCGATGGCAGCTACCGCATTCGCCAATTACTCAAGCGAATCAGGCGCTATCGTCACTAAGACCAGGTACTGAACAGATTAGTCCACTGTTGCATAACGGCATCGTTCTGATATTGCAGAACCTGCTGACGTGCAGTTTCTCCTAACTGCTGGCGCTCGTCATCGTGTGTAGCAACCCATAAGAGGCGCTCAGCTAACTGTTCCACATCGTCATTGCGGACCAGCCAGCCTGTTTCACCATTCTTAATCACCTCGCCAGGACCGTAGGGACAATCGAAAGCCACACAGGGCAAGCCACAGGACATTGCTTCCAACAACACCATTCCAAAGCCTTCATGGCGGGATGTGAGTACATAGCAGTCACTCTGCTGATAGGCATCATAGATATGGGGCGTAGGCTGATGAATCAGGATGCGCTGTTCCAGACCGTATTGTGCTATCTGTGCGCGCAGAGCGACCTCTTCACTGCCTTGTCCATAGATATCCAGACACCAGTCTTCACACTGTTCGGCTATACGCGCGAAAGCCGTTATCAAGCGGTCAAAGCCCTTGACACGTTCCAGACGTCCTACGGAAATAAAACGATGTCCTGTTGCCGGTTTATCTGACAGAGTAGAAGGATAGTACATCAGTGGATTAGGGATGACACTAACAGGAACCTTGATATGACGTTGCCACTCAGCAGCATCGCCTGCTGTCAGCGTTACCAATTGGTCAAAACGGTCCACTATCTGATAATATTGTCTGTCATACCACTGTGCCACCATACGCATCAGCGGACGAGAACGATAGTCGTAGGCCTTCATCACCGTTGAGCAGGTTTCGTGCGACTCCATCACCAGATGAGTCCCTCCCCTCACCTTCAGTATCTCATCGGCAATCTTCAGCGAATAGGTCGTGGTCATGATGATATCCGGACGGAAGTCATCTACTACCTGTTGCAGACGCTGACGAAACAGCCGCTTCATACGCCGATAGGCAATATAACGCTGATAGAGCGGCAGGCGATTGGTAGTAAAGAAGCGCACATCAAGGTCGGTAACACGAATGGAGGGATGCAGCTCATAAGCCATCGGGTGGCTACCCTGCTCATAGGTTACCAGCGCCACCTCATAACCGTGATTGGCAAGCCAGTTTAGCTTGTTGCTGACCACGCGCTCAGTACCTGCGAGCATCGCAAAAGACCTAAGAACAAAGAGTATCCTCACCATGATGTACTATTACGATTAAGGATTATCTGAACTTCCAAGGCATCAACAGCTTCTCGGCACTACGTACGAATGACAGTCCGAATGTCTTTACCAAGAAGGCACGGAAACGGTAATATGCCTTTGCCTTGGGTGAGAACCACGAGTTCTGATAGTGGTGGATGGCATAGGTATAGGGCGTTATCTCCACCTCACGAGAGTCGAACACCTTAGGCGAAAAGAAGGCATCGTTGAATTCTAATACCTCCTGCTGCATATCGAGTTGGCGAATATTTAGGCTGTCATCTATGCTCAACACGCGCAACGGCTTGAGTTTCTCTATCTCTTCCACCATAATCTCTGGCAACTTACGAATATCCAAGCTACCATCGTCCTTCACGAAGGGGCGTCCGTCGTAATAGTCCAGACACTGCTTAATCCAGTCGCATCCCTTCTCCGCACCAATGATGGCTGCCTCAGGGGTCTGCGCCTTCTCAGCACCTACGAAATACGGCAGGTCGAGCAGGTCGTTGAAACTGCGCAACACCTCTACGTCAGAGTCCAGATATACGCCACCATAGTGATAAAGCGCATAGAAGCGGATATAGTCGGCTGCAAAGGCATACTTCTTTTTTTCAAAGGCATCACGCACCCACTGCGACTTACTGAGGTCGAAACGGTTGGTATCCCACAGCATGATGTCGTAGTCGGGCAGAAACTTTTTCCACGACTCAATGCATCGGGCTATCTTAGCAGGATAGGCATCGCCACTGAGCCAACAAAGATGAATAATCTTAGGTATCATATTTCGTCAGGTTTTAGTTTTCTTATTATAATTGGTCTAACACTTGCTGCATCTGCGCCCTCCACGACAGGTGGTCTACGCTTTTGCGAATATCGGCTGGTTCTTCGTGATGCTCAGACAGGAATCTAATGATGCGCTCTATGTCGATAGGCGACTCGTCAGCAGGGGCTTTCAGTACATAGGGCTGTTGATCAAAGTCACTATCCTCTTCACTATAGATGAAAGGAATGCCACGAGCCGCATACTCCCTATTCTTCAGTGTCTTAATACGGGTAATCCCACTACGATGACGCGCCAGGGAGCCGATAGCGAACTGACTCTGCGCAAACACCTCGTCAAGCTGCTCTCCAAAGAGTTTACCATGAAAGACGACCTTATCCTCTATGTGGTACTGCTCTATGATGCTTCGGAAGTCGTGCATCATCGCATCACTGACACCTCCCACGATGTGAAAGACAACAGGCTGTTCCCCACCCCTCTGGTAGTATTCTCCCAAGCCAGTCAACACGCGGTCGAAGCCGTGCCAAGGGTGTACCTCAGCCACACCAATCAGGTGGAGAGCTGTTGGGTGATGAGTGATGGGTGATGGGTGATGGAGTGGCAGGCTGTCGAAATCCACGCCATTGCTGATGCGAATGGTGCGCTGGCCGAAAATCTGTTGTTCATCAGAGAAGGTAACGATGGCATCCATATATGATGCCAGCTTGTTACGGAACAGTTTATCGAAGATATGCTCCACTCTATACTTCAAGGGTAACGAAGCGAACTCACCATCATAAGGATAGGTAGGCACTTCCATCACCGCCTTGATGCCATCTTTCTGCAGGCGTTTGAACAAGCGGATAACAAACGGCGAGGCATTCATGAAACAACGCACATAGACCAGTTCTATCTGGTGTTCTCTGCAATAGTCGTTCACGCAGCGATAGTCCATACGTTGCAGGAGTGTCGCCCAGCGGCCTTTCCCATAGTTACAGATAACCTTTCCGTCCACA
Organism: Prevotella sp.; assembly: GCA_024692385.1. Lineage (GTDB taxonomy): Bacteria > Bacteroidota > Bacteroidia > Bacteroidales > Bacteroidaceae > Prevotella. Next base: position 12,656 of record JAILMS010000109.1, read on the forward strand.
TAGCGACAGCGCGAACCGTCGGCAGCAAGGTCGTAATAGCACACATGTACCTCATGACCGTTCTGCCGCAAGCCTTTAATCTGTGCCAGCATCTTCTTCGAGATACCACTGGCCTCCTCAAAGCCGTGATATGTTAGGAACAGTATCCGCATTATTCTTGAAGTATGCCACAAAATTACGAAGAAAATTTGGATTAATCAAGATTTATCCGTATTTTTGTATGCAAAAATGAAAAGAATCTGCTTTCTGACCGACTCCATCTTCTCGTTTGGCGGTGTTCAGCGAGTGACGGCGGTGATTGCCAAGGAATTGGCGAAAGACTATGATGTGACTATTGTTACACTTGATAGGCCAGAAGAGAAAGATACTTCATTCTACGATCTTGGCAAGGCCAATATCCACTACCGTTTCTTTGCTTATCCCAAGGTGGCCCGTTGGAAGGATTTCTTCTGCAAGGCCTATAGCTACCTCTATCGTCGCCACCTGCCACAGACGCAACTGACGTCATACATCTATGCTCACAGTTCGTTTCCTTGTGAACAGCGCAAGGCGCTCTGGAAGGAGCTTCAGGAAGGCCACTACGATGTCATTATTGGTGTTCATGCACCTTTGGCTATTCGTCTGGCCAGCTGTCGCAGTCACCTGCAAGGGGTACGCCTCATCGGATGGGTACACAATTCTTATGAGGCACTTTTCGGCAAAGATTCGCTATACATTGGTCCTGAGCTCTGCAAGCACTATGAGTTCCTGCTTGCCAAACTCGACAAGACCTTGGTGCTCTGCAATGATGACGCCAAGAAATACCACCTCCCCACAGAGGTTGTCTATAATCCACTGACACTGGCACCCGACGCACCTTCAGAGGGCACATCGAAGAAATTCCTCGCCGTAGGTCGCTTCTCGCGCCTCCATAAGGGCTTCGACCTGCTGATAGAAGCCTTCCGCATCTTTGCTGAGCAAAACAGCGAATGGACGCTCGACATCGTGGGCGAAGGTGTAGAGGAATCGCTCTACCATCAACTCATCAAAGAGTATCATCTCGAGGAGCGCATCCACATCCATCCCTTCACCAATCATATCCAGCAATACTACCACGAGGCTCAGGTCTATGTGCTGTCATCACGCTGGGAGGGATTCGGACTGGTATTGGTAGAGGCTATGGCGCACGGTCTGCCTGTCATATCGTCTAACCTGCCTACCAGCAAGGAGATTATGGGCGACTTCGGTCTTTACTTCATCAATGGCGATGTCAACGGCATGGCTCGCCAAATGCTGGCCGCCACCCAACTCGACTGGCCCAGCGCATCACAGAAGGCCATCGAGATAGCGCGCCACTTTAATATAGAAACTATTAGCCGTCAATGGCACCAAATCATAGAATCATGAAAGACAAAGAGCAACTACGAGAGAGAATGAAGAATTCGCCACGCCTGAAGCGATGGCTCGACTACCTCATTATGAACCAGCGCGACGCCCGCCCACGATGGTATGTCCGTCTGCTGGCACCGCTCTATCAGCATCGTGGCAGTCATTCTAAGATATACGGCAGTGTACGCATGGACACACCGCCCTACCGCCGTTTCTGGTTGGGCAAGCGTAGCGTCATTGAGTCATACTGCTGTATCAACAATGCCGTAGGCGATGTCACCATTGGCGACTACACGCGCATCGGCATCCACTGCACCGTCATTGGTCCTGTCTGTATTGGCAACCACGTCAACCTGGCACAAGGCATCACGGTGACAGCCCTCAACCACAATTTCGAGGATACCACCAAGCGCATCGACGAGCAAGGAGTCAGCACGAAGCCTGTGGTCATTGGCGACGACGTCTGGATTGGTGCCAATGCCGTCATTCTGCCTGGCGTCACTATTGGCCGCCACTGTGTGGTCGCAGCCGGAGCCGTTGTCACTAAGGATGTCCCCGACAACACCGTTGTTGGTGGCATACCAGCCAAAGTACTGAGAACACTTTAACTTTCAATTGTCAACTCTCAACTGTCAACTCTCAACTGTCAACTTTCAATTGTCAACTCTCAATTGTCAACTCTCAACTGTCAACTCTCAACTGTCAACTAACATGAAGATCGGTATCGAGGCCCAGCGCATATTCCGCAAGAACAAGCACGGCATGGACTATGTCGTCCTACAGGAAATCAAGGAACTGCAACAGATGCAGACTGACGATGAGTACTATGTCTTCGTCAAGCCCGGTGAAGACCGTTGTGTAGAGGATTCTGCCAACGTACATATCATCGAACTCAGTTGTCCCTCCTATCCGCTCTGGGAACAGTGGGCACTGCCTCGTGCTGCCAAGAAATATGGTGTAGAGTTGCTCCACTGCACCAGCAATACAGCACCCATCTGGTGCAACATTCCCCTGGTGCTCACCCTTCATGACATCATCTTCTTAGAGCCTCGCGACAAGTCTAACAAGTCGCTCTATCAGAATATGGGATGGTTCTACCGCCGTCTGGTAGTCCCCCGCATCCTCCCCAAGTGTCAGCGCATCATCACCGTTTCCAACTTCGAGAAAGACAACATCATCCGCAAGCTGGGCATCCCTGAGGAGCGCATGGCAATGATATACAATGGCTACAACGACTGGTTTCAACCTCTTACATCAGACATCTTACATCATACTTCAGCAGAGCGTCCCTTCTTCTTCCTCGGCAATACCGATCCCAAGAAGAATACCGAGCGCACGCTGGTGGCCTACTCCAGGTATCTGGAGCAATCTGCTGTCAAGCGTCGTCTGCTGATGGCCGACCTCGATCGCAACTACCTCAACGACATCATCAGTCGCAACCACATCGAGAATATCCTTCCCATGCTCGACATTCCAGGCTATATTCCCAATAGCGAGCTACCAAAGATTTACAACAACGCCTTTGCCTTCCTTTATACCTCACTCCGCGAGAGTTTCGGCATCCCACTGTTGGAGGCAATGGCCTGTGGCACGCCCGTCATCACCAGCAACACTTCGTCGATGCCCGAGATTGGTGGCCCTGACGCCATCCTTATCAATCCAGAGAATAGCGACGAAATCACACAGATGATGCTACGTTTGGAGACCGACCAAGCGTTCTACGAACAACAAAAACAAGTGGGATTAGAACGCGCCAAACTCTTCTCGTGGCGCAAGACGGCCGAACAGCTCCACCGCCTTTATAAAGAGTTGAGTTAATCGAATAAGTTCAGCGAGAGGTCCTTCTGCTCTCTTACCTCCTCTACAGGCTGTTGCTCATCACGAAACATGAGCATCAGTTGTTGTGCATCCTTCGAACCCGTAGTATTCAGACGGTAGTAGCCACGCTGCCCAGTGCTCTCGATGAGCGACTGCTGCGACTTCGAATTCTTCAACAGATACTGCTGCACGTAACTACGCATCTCCTCATAGTCCGGCTGATGGAAAAAGGTACAGTTCAGGTTATAAACGTGTCTACTGATATTCTGCACGCTTATTCCTCGCTCACCAGCCTCAGTGAGTATCTTCAATATCTGTTGGTCGTAACTCAATCTTTAATGTTTAATGTTTCTGAGCGAAGCGAATTTATTCAATCTCCTTCTCACGTAAAAAAAGGCCGGTACGCCGTATAGCACACCAGCCTTTTTTCTATTGTTCTTTAATACTCCAGATTAAGCCAGAGTAATTTTCTCATCAGCAGTAGCCAGCTTTCCCTCCTTGAAGAGCCAGCCCAGACCCAGCAGAGTTTCCTCTTCGCTGATCTTAGCAGCCTTAGCAATTTCCTTAACAGTCAGAGCCTTGCCAGCAGCAGCCAGTGCCTGATAAACATCACCAGCCTTAAAACCAGCGTTCTCAGCATTTACAGCAATAACTGCTTTCTTAGGAGCTGCAGCCTTCTTAGGAGCAGCGGCTTTCTTTACGGTTGCCTTCTTGGGGGCCTCAGCCTTAGGAGCAGCAGCCTTCTTTGTTGTTTTCTTTTCTGCCATAGTTGTTATAAATTAAAATGCTTAAATAGTGTTCCTATCTTTGCGGTGCAAATTTAACAACTTTTTCCTTTTTTTGTCCGTTAAATACTTGCTTTTAAGAATTATTCGCTTAATTCTTGACTTACGTCAATTAGGCTAATATTCTTCTCATAGGAATTAGTTTTCCTTATTCTCAGGCTGCAACTCAACCTTCAACTGCAGCTCTTCCAACTGCTTGGGATCCAGCTCACCAGGAGCGTCGAGCATCACATCGCGGCCACTGTTGTTCTTCGGGAAGGCGATGCAGTCACGGATAGAATCGAGACCAGCCATGATGCTGACGAAGCGATCCAGACCGAAGGCCAGACCAGCGTGAGGAGGCGCTCCATACTTGAAGGCATTGATGAGGAAGCCAAACTGAGCCATCGCACGCTCTGGTGTGAAGCCCAGAATCTGGAACATCTTCTCCTGCAGCTTACCGTCGTGGATACGCAATGAGCCACCGCCCACCTCGATGCCGTTGCATACGAAGTCGTAGGCTACTGCGCGCACCTTCTCAGGAGCCGTCTCGAGCAAGGGGATATCATCAGGATTGGGCAGTGTGAACGGATGGTGAGTAGCCATCAGGCGCTGCTCCTCGTCGCTCCACTCGAACAGGGGGAAATCGACAATCCACAAGCACTTGAACACGTTCTTGTCGCGCAGTCCCAGACGGTCACCCATCTCCAGACGCAGCGTGCAGAGCTGTGTGCGTGTCTTGTTGGCCTTGTCGCCAGAGAGAATCAGCACGAGGTCGCCATCCTTGGCGCCCGTCTTCTCTTTCAGGTTCTGCCAAACCTCAGGCTGGTAGAACTTATCGATAGACGACTTCACGGTGCCGTCGCTGTTGAACTTCACATATACCAGACCCTTGGCACCCACCTGTGGACGCTTCACGAAGTCTGTCAGCTGGTCGAGCTGCTTGCGGGTATAGTCAGCACATCCGGGTACCACGATACCACCGATATACTCTGCCTCGTTGAATACTGGGAACTCACCCGTACCCTTCAGCACGTCCATCAGCTCTACGAACTCCATGCCGAAGCGCAAGTCGGGCTTGTCGCTACCGAAGCGACGCATAGCCTCGTGCCATGTCATACGCTCCAATGGTGGCAGCTCTACGCCACGCACCTCCTTAAACAAGTGGCGAGCCAAATCCTCAAAGATCTGCAGCACATCCTCCTGGTCAGCAAATGACATCTCACAGTCAATCTGCGTGAACTCAGGCTGACGGTCAGCGCGCAGGTCCTCATCACGGAAACACTTGGCAATCTGGAAGTAGCGGTCGAAACCTGATACCATCAGCAGCTGCTTCAGCGTCTGTGGGCTCTGGGGCAATGCATAGAACTGTCCAGGATTCATGCGGCTGGGCACTACGAAGTCGCGGGCACCCTCGGGAGTTGAACCAATCAGGATAGGCGTCTCCACCTCGATGAAGTTCTGAGCATCCAAGAAGTTACGAATCAGGATAGTCATCTTATGGCGCAGCTCCAGATTCTTGCGCACGCAGCTACGGCGCAGGTCCAGATAGCGGTACTTCATGCGGATATCGTCGCCACCATCGGTATTGTCCTCAATGGTGAAGGGAGGTGTCTGGCTCTCGCTCAGCACGTTCAGCTTCTCAGCCAGAATCTCGATATCACCCGTATCCATCTTCGGGTTCTTAGCCTGTCGCTCGCTGACGGTACCTGTTACCTGGATACACCACTCACGACCCAGCTTGTTAGCCTGTTCACACAGGGCAGCATCCTTCGACTCGTCGAATACCAGCTGCGTAATGCCATAACGGTCGCGCAGGTCGACAAACGTCATACCACCCATCTTACGGGTTTTCTGAACCCATCCGGCCAGTGTTACCTGCTGACCAGCATCGGTGAGTCGCAGCTCACCACATGTCTTGCTTCTATACATTATAATATATATTTTTCGTTTTCAACCTGCAAAGGTAGTGCAAACCGAACGAAAAACCAAATTTATTTGAGTTTTTCTGAGGTGCAGCCTACTTTCGAGACGTAGTCTCAAAGGTACGAACTAATTACGAATCCTATATCTTGTGGAACGGATAGCCTCTTGGGTAATGCCCATAATGCGGCGCACATCTTTATCTTCCATTCCCATTTCATAGAGAATTAGGAAAAAAGTGTTGTGGGCAGTCTTAGGCTGATACTTCTTAAGGATACGGCTATAGGCGGCAAAGTCGATGGCCTTATAGTAGTCGATGAAGCATTTATAATCGTCATTCGACCAACCCGATGTAGTGCCATTCTTTCTGATATCATCGTATAAAAGTTTACCACGAACAAGGCGTGGCGACTCCTTCTCCACCAGTTCTCGTATTCTGCTGTTCAGTTCCTCTATCTGCTGCGTAGTATCGCTGTCTGCCTGCTTACTCTTCAGCTGAGCAATCTCATTGATATAACTACTGATTTGCATCTGCTGTTCTGTAAGCACCAGGCGCTCTTTTGCTCTGCGATAGCGGATATACAATCCTAAGAGTATTATGATGAGAAGGAGAAACACTAAGGCCACCGCTGCCCATATCAGATGTTGGCGATGTGCCTC
>JAILMS010000014.1 GCA_024692385.1 Prevotella sp.
AATAGCTTTCTCAATGGTGTGGTTCTTTAGCAGGATGTCGTTGGCATGCTGAAAAGAAGACTTCTTGAGTTGGTAGGTGCGCTGACCGCTCTTCTTGTCCTTCATCGCATGAAGAATCTCCTTGAGCATCCAGCGTTGGGCAGCGCGGTTGGTCTTGATGTTATTGGCTTTGGCTACCTCCATGACGATATCGATGGTCTCTTCGGGGTGTTGGGCAGCCCATTCCCAGCCTCTCTTTGAGGCTTGTGCAAAGGCTTTCGTCTCCTTCTCGTGGGTGCGATAGTAGTCGGTAGAGACATAGAGTCCGTCTTCAGGAATATCGCATCCCAAATCACGGAAATAGAGTATCTGACTTTTGTCAATATGCTGGCCGGCCATCAACAACTGATAGTACTCGTTATAGGACATTGCCATGGTGGCGTCAATAGCTCCCGTGATATAGAGGTTGACATTCTGTACAAAGGGAACCCACTCAACCTGTAGGTTGTATTCGTTGTTGATAAAGAAACCTAATTCGAAGAAACCGGCTTTCCAGCGTCCTACACGCTTGCCCCGCAGACTCTCAACGCCTTTCAGTGGCTTATGGGAGATAATCATCTGGGAGTTGCTCTGCGTGGTCTGCAGAATGTTGATGAGCGGTGTACCGGCATAGATATGCTTCATCGCTGATATCAGGTGCAGCGAGATAATATGACTCTTGCCTTCCTTCAGAAGGTTGATACAAGCGTTGGAAGCTGATGGATGCTTGATACGAACGTTAAGACCTGCCTCACGATAGAACCCTTTGGCCTCGGCCACATAATAGCCTGCGAACTGTGCTTGCGCCGTCCATTGGGGCGTAAACACAATCTCTTCGCGCTGTGCCATCGTCAGCACACAAATCATGTTGACAAGCAGGGTAGTGATGATCTTTTTCATATTTGGCTACAAAGATAGGAATAATTCACGAATAATTCGTACCTTTGCATCCGAATTTTTAAAGAAAGATGCAAAAATATATAATTCAGATAGTTCTCTTGTTGTTGTTACCGCTAACAGCAGTGGCTCAGAAACATACGGAATTTGTGGGGCTCTCACTGACAGAAAGTCCTGATGTGTTGACGGAAAAGCTGGTGGAAAAGGGATTGCAACGGGAATATAGCAATAGTTTTACAGGACGGATTGCCGGACTTAATGTCTGGATAAGTATCGCTGAAAACAAAGATACCACAGGATGTAGCCACTTGGTGTTGACGACTCGCTCGCAACAGGGTGTCAGTCAGCAGGAAGACTATGTGGCGCTGATGAGGTGGATGCAGAGGTATTATGGCAAGCCTACATGGGAGTCGACGGTGCGTGGTCATCGCTTTGCCCGTTGGTTTGTAGATTTTGACCGCGATATCGTGATGATTGCTACAGCCCAGAAGGCAGTGGAAATCTGGTTCTACGAGAATCATAGCGTGCGTAATATCGACTATTACGCCATTCTGAAATACTGTGAGCGTAACCCCAATGACGACGTACCCTATTATACCGCAGAGAATCAGGTAACGTGGAAGAGTACGGCACCTCCTGAAGTGACAAAGAAAAAGGTGTCTAAGCGTCGTAGGGCAACGCGCCGCCACCGCACCAAGAGGGCCAAGAGTCGCAGGCGTCGCCGCTAACGGCTATTCCATGGGGAATAGTCCGTAGAGCTTGGCGTCAATCATATCGGTGACTTGTTTGAAGTCTTCGGCGCGTTCGCCAAACTTACAGGTATCACCCTCGATGATGATAAGCTGTCCCTTATAGGTGCTAATCCAGTCTTCATAGCGTTTAGACAGACCTTCCAGATAGTCAAGGCGCATAGTCTGCTCGTATTCGCGGCCACGCTTCTGAATTTGTGCTACCAGTGTGGGGATGCTTGAACGGATATAAATCATCAAGTCGGGTAGTTTTACCAGCGACATCATCAGGTCGAACAAGTCGGTATAGTTGGCGAAGTCACGATCGGACATCATACCCTGACCATGCAGGTTGGGAGCGAAGATGCGGGCATCCTCAAAGATGGTACGGTCCTGAATGATAGTATCTTTCGACTTCGAAATCTCTACCACTTCCTTGAAACGTTTGTTGAGGAAATACACCTGCAGGTTGAACGACCAGCGGGGCATATCGGCATAGAAATCTGCCAGATAGGGATTGTTGTCGACGGGTTCGAAACGGGGAGTCCATCCATAACGATGGGCCAGCATCTTGGTCAGTGTGGTCTTGCCACTTCCGATGTTTCCTGCTACTGCGATGTGCATATCTTATAGATTAAAGGTTGTACACTAATTAATTAAACATTAAACATTAAAGATTAAACATTAACCATTAAATGTTGTCAGGGAATAGGCCAAACAGATGGTTGTCGATGCGGTCGATAATCTGTGCCAAATCCTTGGGGTTGTTGAGGTAGTCCAACTGGTCTTTCTCGACGGTCATTACCTTACCGGGATATTTGTGGTAGATGAAGTCATCGTAACGCTCGTTGAGGTTTTGCAAATATTCCAGTTGGATGCTCTGTTCATACTCACGACCACGCTTCTGGATGTTACCCACCAGATGTGGTACGGAAGCACGGAGGTAAATCATCAACTCTGGCGGACGGACCACCGTCATCATCTGGTCGAAGAGTTCCATGAAGGTCTCGTAGTCGCGGTCAGAGAGGTGTCCCATTGCCTTGTTGTTCTCCATAAAGACGTAGACACCCTCGTAGATGGTGCGGTCTTGAATGATGGTATGGTCGGCATGGGCAATGTCTATCAAGTCACGGAAGCGCTCCTTTAGAAAGAATACTTCCAGATTGAACGACCATCGATAGATGTCGCGGTAATAGTCTTCCAGATAAGGGTTGTGCTCGACAGCCTCAAAGCGCGCCTCCCAGCCATAGTGTTTGGCCAGCAGCTGTGTGAGTGTCGACTTCCCGCTTCCTATATTTCCTGCTACTGCAATGTGCATTGTCTTAGATTTAATGGCACAAAGGTACAAAATAAAATCGGCAATCAAAAAAGATTACCGATTTTAATTGTTGGATATTTTAATTTTTTAATTTTTCAATTTTATAATTTTTTAAATTTATAATTTTATAATTTTACTACGACAGGAATCCGAGCAAGGCACCTGCTGCTACCGCCGAACCGATAACACCTGCCACATTGGGACCCATGGCGTGCATGAGCAGGAAGTTGTGGCGGTCGTACTCCAGTCCAAGATTGTTAGAGATACGGGCAGCCATAGGTACTGCGCTCACACCGGCATTACCAATCAGCGGGTTCAGCTTCTTGTCCTTGGGCAGGAAGACATTCATCAGCTTGACGAAGCATACACCACTCATCGTGGCGATGATAAAGGCACCCGCACCGATGGCGAAGATGTAGATAGTGTTCATGGTCAGGAACTCAGAGGCCTGGGTAGAACAGCCTACCGTGAGACCTAACAGCATGACGACGATATCGTTCAGGGCGGCACCGGCCGTCTTTGCCAGACGGGTGGTCTTACCACTCTCTTTCAGCAGGTTGCCGAAGAAGAGCATACCCAGCAGAGGCAGGCCAGAAGGTACGATGAAGGTGGTCAGCAGGAGTCCGACGATGGGGAACAGGATACGTTCTGTCTGTGATACCTGACGGGCGGGCTTCATCTTGATGAGGCGCTCCTTCTTAGTGGTGAGCAGACGCATCAATGGTGGCTGGATAAGTGGTACCAGCGCCATATACGAGTAGGCACATACGGCAATGGCACCCATCAGGTTGGGCGACAGCTTGCTGCTGAGGAAGATGGCTGTAGGACCGTCGGCACCGCCGATGATGGCAATACCTGCAGCCTGGTTAGGCTCAAAACCCAGTGCCAATGCAAACATATAGGCACCAAAGATACCAAATTGTGCGGCAGCACCAATGAGCATCAGTTTGGGATTGGCCAGCAATGCTGAGAAGTCTGTCATGGCACCAATGCCCAAGAAGATGAGTGGCGGATACCAGCCTTGGCGCACGCCTTGGTAGAAAATGTTGAGTACGGAATTATCCTCGTAGAGACCAATCTCCAGTCCGGCATCGGCACGGAAGGGGATGTTACCAAGAATGATACCCAGTCCGATAGGTACGAGCAACAGGGGTTCGAAATCCTTCTTGATGGCAAGCCAGATAAAGAAGGCGCCCACTGCTATCATGATGAGGTTTCCTGCTGTCACATTGGAAAAACCAGTGTAGGTCAGGAACTCATTGAAGTTCTCAATAATAAAATGAATGAATCCCATATTATAGCGGTAGCAAATTATTCACTTTTCACTATTCACTTTTCACTTACCCTATGGTCAGCAGTACAGCGCCTTCCATGACAGAATCGCCAGGGGTTACATTGATAGCGGTGATGGTACCGGCATTTTCAGCCTCGATATTATTCTGCATCTTCATGGCTTCCAGAATGATGACAACATCACCGGCATTCACCTTGTCGCCAACCTTGACATTGACGGCGGTGATAGTGCCTGGCAGGGGAGCCTTCAGGGCGTTACCGGCAGCAGGCGTTGCGACAGGTGCTGCTGCTTGTGGTTTGGCAGCAGGAGCTGCAGACGGTGCCGGCTGTACGGGAGCAGCCACCTTGGGCTTGACGATAGTGGGATGCTTGGCAGCATTGATGGGCTGCTGCATCTCTACCTCAAAGGGAATACCGTTGACATTGACTTTGGCGATGTTTCCCTCTACTTCTTCAATCTCTACTTCGTAGTCGACACCTTGTACTTTATATTGATACTTGTTCATATCTTTCAATTTTTCATTTTTTCAACTTTCAACTTTATTTCAGTTCTGGTCCTGTGGGAATCTTCATGCTCTGAGGCATAGTGGGAAGAATCGGAGAGTGGAACTGAGTCATCTGTGAGTATTCATCGTCCCATCCAGTTTCTTTCGACTTGATGGTAATAATACCTGACTCCATATCGTGGACATCGTCTTGATACTGCTTTAGCGCCATACCAATAACGGCCAGATATACCTCCTTGTCGATACCCTTGGTTTTCAGACCTTCCTGCAGGATGATACCTGTCTTGTGGCCAACTTCCAAGGTCTTCTCAACAGTCTTGGTGATAGGCTTGATGGGTTGCTGGTGGGCTACCTTCTTGGCCGTCTCCATGTGGCGCATCAGTAAGCCGAAGAGCGTGAAGGTAATCCATAGAAGCGCCAGACAGAAGAACACGATGCTCATAGCCATGATAGCCATACCGAAGCCGTGGGGATCTTCACGTTTGAATTTCTCAATTTTCGATTCGCTGACTACCGTCTGGTTCTGGATACCTGGTGTTACGCGGTCGGCAGACTTGACCTCCCAGTCTGCTCGTGTACCATTGTTGGCGATACGGGCAAACGACTGATCGGCATCAAGAATGGGTACCGTGATAGAGTCGATGAGCTGAGTAGCATTACCGTTGTAGAGGGCTATCCATGTTGGCTGGTTAGCATCTACAGGCACAGAGAGATGCAGCGCTCCTTGTGCAGGACTGCTGCCGAGTTGGAAGACGACAAGTTGACGGCCGCTTAGATTGGTGCGGGTGTCGCCATTGGGAATCTGGCTCATGCGTTTGACACGCTCTGGCACACTCATCTGTTTGTCGAGTACGGAACGGTCGGTCGTGAGATACATCCCACGGATGTTATACGTGGAGTGGGAGATATTCGCTATCTCTACCCACGCATTCCTTGCTCCGTATTCGTCAATCAGGCTGCTCTTGTTGTCGGTCATCACCTCGTTAATCTTGATGCTGGCATCCATTTGTGCCATCATCGGTAGCGAGGTCATCACTACAAGTGAACCGAATACGATTCTTTTAATATTCATTTTAAGTCAGTATTATTATATGGTCTTTTTCTCAAATTATCATTGTTGCCTGCAAAAGTATAAAAAAAAACGCACACTGCAAGAGTTTTTGTGCATTTTTTAGATAAAAATAAAATCGGACTTGCTATTGCGAGTCCGATTTCATCTAATGATATATTTATTCTATTTATCCGCAGAAGAAGAGTACCACCATCTGGGCTGTGAAGATGCGTAGGAACATCGAGAGTGGATAAACCGTTGAGTAACCTACAGCAGGGGCCTCCTTCGAGCAGATGCTATTGGCATAGGCCAATGCGGGGGGATCGGTATAGGTACCTGCTATCATACCCATAATGGTGAAATAGTTGAACTTATAATGCAGACGGGCTATCGGACCAACAATCAGAATAGGAATGATGGTGATGAGGAAACCTGTCATGACATAATACAATCCGTTACCCTGCACTACGGTCTCAAAGAAGTTGGCACCAGCCTTGATGCCTACACTTGCCAGGAAGAGTGCAAGACCTATCTCGCGCAGCATCATATTGGCTGAGGTGGTGGTGTAGGTTACCAGATGAATCTTATAACCGTAGCGACCAATGAGGATGGCTATAATCAGCGGACCTCCTGCAATACCGAGCTTCAAGGGTACTGGCATGCCAGGAATGGCGATGGGCAGTGAACCAAAGAGGATACCGATGATAATGCCGATGAAGATTGTCGCAATATTGGGAGTATTCAGTCTGCGAATACTGTTACCCATCTTGTTGGCAACGCGGTCGACAGCGTCCTCAGGACCTACCACCATGATGCGGTCACCTACCTGCAAGGGCAGTGAGGCACTGGCGAAGATATCCATACCCTGACGAGTGACGCGTGTTACGTTAACGCCATACATGCTTGAGAAGTGCATCGATGCCAGTGACTTACCATTAATCTTGGGGTTAGTGATAAGAATACGCTTCGATACCAGTGGCTGGTCAGACTGCTCAAAGTCAATGTCGAGCTTCGGACCGATAAAGGCGGTGATGGCCTCTTGGTCAGCCTCTGCACAGACAATCAGCATCTGGTCTCCCATATGGAAGATGGTGTCACGGTTAGGGATAGAGAGCTCACCCTCGTGTACGATGCGTGATACGACAAAGTCGCGCATCAGGAAGTCGTGAACCTGCAGCAAGGTCTTGCCTTCCAGATACTGGTTGGTAACTTCCAAATGCATCTTATAAGGCTTCTTGTCAGCGCTGGTCTCCTCTAAAGCTGCCAAGTCAGCATCTTCTTTCTCCAGTTTTACCTTGCAGATATACCTTATTAATATGGTCGCACCGATAATACCCAGTACACCGAGTGGGTAGGCACATGCATAAGCAGAGGCTATCTGTGGGGCATTTTGTCCGAAAACACTGCCCAGTGCCTCATTGGCAGCACCAAGACCTGGCGTATTGGTAACGGCACCATACAGCGTACCTACCATCATGGGCAGATTGTGTGGATTGCTGGTGTCGAAGAAAATGAAATAGCAAGTAAACATCACTGCGATGTTCAGCAGAATAGCGGTGGTTGCCAGCGCATTAAGCTTGATGCCTGCCTTACCAAAACTCTCAAAGAAACCGGGACCAACCTGCATACCAATCATGAAGACAAACAGGATAAGTCCAAAGTCCTGGATAAATGTAAGAATAGGGGTAGGTGCTGTAAAACCGATATGTCCAGCAATGATACCTGCAAACAATACGAAAGTCACACCTAATGAAATACCACCAATTTTAATCTTTCCTAAATAAACTCCTGCAGCGATGACTATGGCATATAGCAGAGCTATATGGGCTACGGAGTCAGTCGTCGTAAATAAATCTTTTAACCATTGAAATGATTCCATAACATACCTATTATTTTAAATTGCGTGCAAAGGTACAAAGAATTTGCTCAATACCCGCATCTTTGTGCTACATTTTTTGATAAAAATGAAATATTTATTAATTTCTTCGTTGGTTCAAAATATTTTATTATCTTTGCACTTTAGAATACAACTTAAAACACTTATATAATAATTTTACACTTTTATGGCTAACAAAGAGAAGCTCTTTACTGAGTTTACAGCGCCAACCAAACAAGAATGGTTGGACAAGATTGAAGTCGACTTGAAGGGTGCCGACTTCCAGAAACGCTTGGTATGGAGAACGAACGAAGGCTTTAACGTACAGCCTTTCTATCGCCGCGAAGACCTGGCTAACCTAAAAACACCCGACGCTCTTCCTGGTGAGTTCCCATTCGTGCGTGGTAACAAGAAAGATTCTAATGAGTGGTATATCCGCCAGAATATTGTGGTGGAAGATGCGAAAGCAGCCAATGCCAAGGCACTCGACATCCTGAACAAGGGTATCGACTCGCTGGGATTCAAACTTCCTGGTAAGATGGTGTCTAAAGAGACTGTTGAGACGCTGCTCGATGGTATCTTCTGCGATTGTATTGAGGTGAATTTTGCTACCTGCCCCAAGCATTCGCTCGAACTGGCTCAGATCCTCGTAGAGTTCTTCCAGAAGAAGGGCTATGACAAGGAAAGAGTTGTTGGAAGTATCGAATTTGACCCCATGGCAAAGATGGTGATGAAGGGTAAGGACGTGACTCCTCTTCTGGAGGTTGCTCCTAAACTCGTCGAGGCTCTCAAGGAGTATCCCAACTTCCGTTGTGTCACTGTAAGTTCCGATGCTCTGAATAATGCCGGTGCCTATATCGTTCAGGAGTTAGGCTATGCACTCGCTTGGGGTAATGAGTATCTGCAGCAGCTTACCGATGCTGGCGTGGATGTTGACCTCGCTGCCAAGAGCATGAAGTTTAATATGGGTGTCAGCGAGAACTACTTCATGGAGATTGCCAAGTTCCGTGCCGCCCGCCTGTTGTGGGCTCAGATTGTGAAGCAGTATGAGCCGAAGTGCGACTGTGCTTGCAAGATGATTATCAATGCCACCACTTCTACATATAATCAGACGCTGTTTGACAGCTATGTGAACCTGCTCCGTTCGCAGACTGAGGCTATGAGTGCTGCGCTGGGTAGTGTCCATTCTATGGTGGTAACACCATTTGACGCCCCCTATGAGCAGGCTACGGATTTCTCAGAGCGTATCGCCCGCAACCAGCAGTTGCTGATTAAGGAAGAGAGCCATTTCGACCGTATCGTTGACCCATCGGCAGGCTCTTACTATATCGAGCACCTGACTGATGCTTTGGCTCAGGAGGCTTGGAAGATATTCCTGAAGGTAGAAGAGGAAGGTGGCTTCCTTGCTGCTGTAAAGGCTGGCACTGTTCAGGACGATATCAATGCTACCAATGTGAAGCGTCATGGTGATGCTGCCAAGCGTAAGGAGTTCCTGCTGGGTACCAACCAGTTCCCTAACTTCACCGAGAAGAGCGAGGGCAAGAAGGCTGTGGGCTGTGGCTGTTGCTGTGGCACTGCAAAGGCAGAAACCTGTGAGCATCCGTTCAAGGCTATCGAGAGCACTCGCTTGGCTGCTGATTTCGAAGACCTCCGCATCCATACTGAAGAAACCAAGGTTCCTGTGGCCTTTATGCTGACCATTGGTAATCTGGCTATGCGTCAGGCTCGTGCACAGTTCTCGTGCAACTTCCTGGCATGTGCTGGCTATAAGGTGATTGACAACCTCGGATTCAAGACCGTTGAGGAGGGTGTTGATGCTGCCCTCGAGGCGAAGGCCGACATCGTAGTCATCTGTTCTTCCGACGATGAGTATGCTGAGTACGCTATTCCTGCCTTCAAGTATTTGAATGGTCGTGCTATGTTTGTTGTGGCTGGTGCGCCTGCTTGTATGGAAGACCTGAAGGCTGCTGGCATCGAGAACTATGTACACGTAAAGTGTAACGTGCTGGAGACTCTCAAGGAGTATAATCAAAAGTTAGGTATCTGAGCCCCCTAAGTTAGGGGGTTGGGGGTCTGAACAAATGTAGATTCCCAATCTCGTTCTCAGAAATAGTATTAATTTAAAAAGGTGGGTCGTTCAGACCCCCATCCCCCTAACTTAGGGGGCATGTAGTAATTATGAGAAAAGATTTTAGAAATATTGATATCTATGCAGGCATCAAGGCTCAGAATGGTGCCAAGTGGATTAAAGAAAATCATATAGAGGCCAACTGGAAGACCCCAGAGCATATTGAGGTGCGCCCCGTTTATACGAAGGAAGACCTTGAAGGTATGGAGCACCTCGACTTTACGGCAGGTATTCCTCCCTATCTGCGTGGTCCTTACTCCATGATGTACCCCTTCAAGCCTTGGACCATCCGCCAGTATGCCGGATTCTCTACCGCTGAGGAGTCAAATGCTTTCTATCGCCGTAACCTGGCGTCTGGTCAGAAGGGACTTTCTGTAGCCTTCGACCTTCCTACACACCGTGGTTACGACCCCGATAACGCTCGTGTAGTGGGTGATGTCGGTAAGGCTGGTGTGTCTATCTGTAACGAAGAGAATATGAAGGTGCTCTTCTCAGGTATCCCCTTGAATAAGATGTCTGTCTCTATGACCATGAACGGTGCTGTATTGCCTATCCTGGCATTCTATATCGTGGCAGGTCTGGAACAGGGCGCTCAGCTCGAGGAGATGGCTGGAACTATTCAGAATGATATCTTGAAGGAGTTCATGGTGCGTAATACCTATATCTACCCACCTGCATTCTCCATGAAGATTATCGCTGATATCTTCGAGTACACCTCACAGAAGATGCCTAAGTTCAACTCTATCTCTATTTCGGGCTACCACATGCAGGAGGCTGGTGCTACTGCTGATATCGAGTTGGCATACACGCTGGCTGATGGTATGGACTATCTGCGTACGGGTGTGAATGCCGGTATCGATGTCGATGCCTTTGCTCCTCGTCTGTCGTTCTTCTGGGCTATTGGTATGAACCACTTCATGGAGATTGCCAAGATGCGCGCAGGTCGTCTGTTGTGGGCTAAGATTGTGAAGAGCTTTGGTGCTAAGAATCCCAAGTCACTGGCGCTGCGTACCCACTCGCAGACCTCTGGTTGGTCGCTCACCGAGCAGGATCCCTTCAACAACGTAGGTCGTACCTGTATCGAGGCTATGGCCGCCGTGCTGGGTCACACCCAGTCGCTGCACACCAACGCCCTTGATGAGGCCATCGCCCTGCCTACCGACTTCTCGGCCCGCATCGCCCGTAACACCCAGATCTACATCCAGAACGAGACGAAGGTCTGCAAGCAGATTGACCCGTGGGCTGGCTCCTACTACGTGGAGACCCTGACCAACGAACTGGTTCACAAGGCTTGGGAGCACATCCAGGAGATTGAGAAACTCGGCGGTATGGCCAAGGCCATCGAGACCGGACTGCCCAAGATGCGCATCGAAGAGGCTTCAGCCCGTACACAGGCCCGTATCGACTCAGGCGTACAGACCATCGTGGGTATCAACAAGTACCGTCTGGAGCACGAAGACCCCATCGACATCCTCGAGGTCGACAACACCGCTGTACGCAAGCAGCAGGAGGAATGTCTGAAGGAAGTACGTGCTGCTCGCGACGAAGCCGCTTGCCAGGCTGCACTCAAGGCCATCACCGAGTGCGTGCGTGACTTCAAAGAAGGACGCAAGAGTGAAAACAATCTTCTCGACCTCGCCGTCAAGGCTGCGCAACTGCGCTGCACACTCGGTGAGATTTCAGATGCCTGCGAGGAAATCGTGGGTCGTTACAAAGCAGTAATCAGAACAATTTCAGGCGTGTACAGTTCAGAATCAAAGAACGATGCAAACTTCGAGAAGGCCAAGCAGATGACCGACGAGTTTGCCAAGAGAGAGGGTCGTCGTCCCCGTATCTTCATCGCCAAGATGGGTCAGGACGGACACGACCGTGGTGCTAAAGTTGTGGCAACAGGCTATGCCGACTGCGGTTTCGATGTCGACATGGGTCCGCTGTTCCAGACGCCTGCCGAGGCTGCCCGTGAGGCTGTCGAGAACGATGTCCACATCGTAGGTGCATCGTCGCTGGCCGCTGGTCACAAGACGCTCATCCCGCAGCTCATCGAGGAACTGAAGAAGCTGGGCCGCGAAGACATCATGGTCACCGCCGGCGGTGTCATCCCCGCTCAGGACTACGACTTCCTCTACAAGGCTGGCGTAGCTTGCATCTTCGGTCCTGGTACACCGGTTCCCTACTCCGCCGTCCAGATGATGAAGATACTGCTCGACGAAGAGTAATCGAAGAAAACTGAAAACGTGTAAATAATCGGAGTCGGCAGTACCGGCTCCGATTATTCAATAATGGCCACATCGTGCCAAGACCGTAATCCTGATAATCTGAAAGAGAAGGTATGACTGTTCACGAAATCTTTGGACTACGCAATCAAGGGAAGAAAGAGGAAGCCTATGAGGCTGCCCGCCAGGTATATGCTGTCGACAAGAGTCCATACGCCTCGGCAGCAATGTTCTGGACTGCCGTTGATGTTCTAAGGATAAGAGCCAACGAAGGCAGATTAGACGAGGCGAAGAAGATATTCCAGTCATTGGAACATCTTATGCGCAACGTGAAGGACGAAAAAGGGTGGATGCACGATGCCATGATTAATTGCCAAAGCCTGATAGAAAAAGGCGATAGCCGGGAAGAGTCATTGGACGACAGCCCAGAACACATACAGATGGGTATCTGGGGCGAGGAACTCGCTACAGTCTATCTGCGAGAGAAGGGCTACATCATTCTTGAACGTGACTGGCATTCGAAACATCGGGACATTGACATCGTTGCCTGGCACGACGGTTACATCGTATTTGTGGAGGTGAAGACCCGACGCAACCGCGATTTTGCCGACCCAGTAAAGTCTGTCAATATTGAGAAGCAAAAGAACCTGTGCCGAGCCATCAACCACTATATCCACTATCGCAAGCCCGACTACCCTTGGCGTTTCGATGTCATCACCATCGTAGGAGAACTCGGCACCACGAAGCCTGAAATCACCCACATTGAAGACTTCCGCCTTCAATGCAGG
>JAILMS010000054.1 GCA_024692385.1 Prevotella sp.
ACTCGTTGACTGGGACGAGATGTTCAAGCGCATGGGTACCTTCAAGAAGGCCGAGCAGGAAGAGATGGACCACTTCCAGGAACATTTGGATAATACCCACCCCCAACCCCTCCCTGTTATGGAGGAGAGTGGTCAGAAATCGACTGCAGAACGATCTACTCCAGAGGGGCAGGGGGGAGAGTCTATTGAGGTTCTCACCGACCGCAATGCACCTTGGCGTAAGGAGCTCCAGCAGAGCATGAAGCCAAAGGAGCGCACGCAGATAGAGCGTGTAAAGATGCCCGAACTCGATCCCGTTTATCGCGCTACCACCCGTTTGGAAGAGGTAAACATCGGCTTGACGAAGGAGATGGCTATGACAGAAGCAAAACGTTGTCTCGACTGTGCTAAACCTTCGTGCGTAGAGGGCTGTCCTGTGAATATCAATATCCCATCATTCATCAAGAATATCGAGCGTGGAGAGTTCTTAGCTGCCGCCAAGGTGCTGAAGAACACCTCAGCTCTGCCCGCTGTCTGTGGTCGTGTTTGTCCTCAGGAGAAACAGTGTGAGAGCAAGTGTATCCACCTGAAGATGAACGAGCCCGCTGTGGCTATCGGTTATCTGGAGCGCTTTGCTGCCGACTATGAGCGCGAGAGCGGCAACATCTCTCTGCCTGAGATTGCCCCCTCTAACGGCATTAAGATTGCCGTCGTAGGTTCTGGCCCTGCAGGCCTGAGCTTCGCTGGCGATATGGTGAAGAAGGGCTACGACGTGTATGTCTTCGAGGCCTTGCACGAGATTGGCGGTGTGCTGAAATATGGTATCCCTGAGTTCCGCTTGCCCAATAAGATTGTGGATGTGGAAATCGAGAACCTGCGTAAGATGGGCGTACACTTCCAGACAGACGTGATTGTAGGTAAAACGATTAGCGTTGAAACACTTGAGCAACAGGGCTTTAAGGGAATCTTCGTAGGCTCTGGAGCAGGTCTGCCAAACTTCATGAATATCCCTGGCGAGAACAGCATCAACATCATGTCGTCAAACGAATATCTGACACGTGTGAACCTGATGGATGCTGCTAATCCTACTACCGATACACCTATCAATCTGGGTAAGAAAGTACTCGTTGTAGGTGGTGGTAATACCGCTATGGACTCTTGTCGTACAGCCAAGCGTCTGGGGGCAGAGGTAACCCTCGTCTATCGCCGTAGCGAACAGGAGATGCCTGCCCGTCTGGAGGAGGTGAAGCACGCTAAGGAAGAGGGAATCAACTTCCTCACACTCCACAACCCCATTGAGTATCTGGCTGACGAGAACGGTGCCGTGAAGGCTGCTGTGCTTCAGGTGATGGAGCTGGGCGAGCCCGATGCATCAGGTCGTCGCAGTCCTGTGCCTGTAGAGGGTAAGACCGTGACACTTGATGTTGACCAGGTGGTCGTTGCTGTAGGCGTTAGTCCTAACCCATTGGTTCCCAAGTCAATCGAAGGTTTGGAACTGGGACGCAAGAACACCATCGTGGTCAACGAGGGTATGCAGTCAAATCGTTCTGAGATTTTCGCCGGTGGTGACATCGTGCGCGGCGGTGCTACCGTAATCCTCGCAATGGGTGACGGTCGCCGTGCTGCTCAGAACATGGATGAATATCTACAGAAGAAATGAACGGTTTTTATACTATCTTATTGCTCATACTAAGCAACGTGTTTATGACACTTGCCTGGTATGGGCATTTGAAATTACAGGAGACGGGCGTGAGCAACCACTGGCCACTTATCGGGGTGATCGCTTTCTCGTGGGGCATCGCCTTCTTTGAATACTGCTGTCAGGTGCCTGCCAACCGCATAGGCTTCGTAGAGAACGGAGGTCCCTTCAACCTCATTCAGTTGAAGGTGATTCAGGAGTGCATCTCGCTGGCAGTCTTTTGTATCATTGCCAACATCATGTTCCAAGGCACACATCTGCACTGGAACCATATCCTCGCCTTCTTCCTGATTATCTGCGCCGTCTACTTAGTCTTCATGAAATGAGAACGGAAGTAGAAGTTCTTGAAAAACGCATCCGCGAGCGATTTGTAAAAGCCTTTGCCACCTATCATCTGCTGGAGGACGATGACCACGTGCTCGTAGCATTGTCAGGTGGCAAAGACTCTTTATGCATGCTTGAGATGCTGGGTAAGCGTGCCCAAATATCTCATCCGCGATTCAGCGTGGATGCCATTCATGTGAGAATGGAGAATATAGCCTACGAGACCTCGACGGATTATCTGGAGCAGTTCTGCAAAGAACTCGACGTTCCCCTTCATATTGTCACCACCCGTTTCGAGCCTTCTGATAAGAAACCACCGTGCTTTCTCTGTTCCTGGTATCGTCGCAAGGAAATCTTTAATCTGGCGCAGGAGTTAGGTTGCAATAAGATTGCACTTGGTCATCATCAGGACGATTTGCTCCACACCTGCCTGATGAATCAGTTCTATCAAGGACGGTTCGACACGATGCCCGCCCTGTTGAAAATGCGAAAAATGCCCCTCAGCATTATACGTCCGCTGTGTATGGCAGAAGAAGCGGACATTCGTCGCTATGCAGAACTGCGAGGGTATGAGAAGCAAGTGAAGCTCTGTCCATACGAGACGGATAGCCATCGCGATGATATGCGACAGCTCTTCAATCAGATTCAGCAACTGAACCCAGAAGCCCGTCACAGCCTGTGGAATGCCATCGTACGTGCAGGAAAACTGGTGGAAAACTATTAAATTCAGTTAATTCCTCGCTCCTTCTCTGTTTTTTTCAATTTATTATCGTACCTTTGTTGTTTAAAGAAAAAAATTGAAGCAATGAAAAAGTTCGTGATACTCGTCGTGGGTCTTATGATGGTGGCTACAGTGGGGCAGGCAGCAAGTCCACGTAAGGTCGTAAACGTAAAGAAGAAATTGAAGAAGAAGGAAGTCGTTGTAGAAGACCCTCGCATCGCTCAGATGCTTGCCTCTACTCAGCAGATAATGTTTATCGACAGTATGGTGGTCAATAAGCGTAATTTCATGCGACACATCCCTCTTTCTGCCGATGCGGGTTTTGTTGAACAGAACGACTCTATGGGGCAGTTTACCAATGAGTTGCGTGACCATAGACTTTCTGTTATGTTCGATGCTAAAGACTCCGCATGTCATATTTATCAGAGCGATTATATTGCTAACACCTGGACGAATCCTGTAAGGGTCGAGGGTATATCAGAATCCTCGGCTATATATCCTTTCCTGATGCCCGACGGCATTACACTATATTATGCCCAGAAAGGTGAGAACAGCATTGGCGGCTACGATCTTTTCGTAACTCGTTACGACAGTGATTCTGGTGCTTTCCTGCGTCCTGAGAATATAGGTATGCCTTTCTCATCGACTGCCAACGACTACTTCTATGCTATTGACGAAGTCAATAACCTGGGATATTTCGTGACAGACCGTCATCAGCCTGCCGATACGGTATGCATTTACATCTTCGAGCCCAATCCGACACGCAAGGTCTATCAGTCGGAGGCTTATTCTGAACAACAGCTTCGTGAACTTGCCGACATCAGACATATTGCCGATACATGGACGGATAATCTGCAATACAGGCAGGCAAAGGCCCGTTTGGATGAGGCAAAGTTAAAGACTCGCAATACCGCTAAGTCAAATGTCCCACAAAGTGAGTTGGAACAGTTGCGCCATCAGGCAGAAGTGCTTGAGAAGGCCTTGCTCTTAGCCCGAAACTATTATGCACGCGCTTCTAAGAATGAGCGTCAGTCGCTACGTTCCGAAATACTTAACAGCGAGAAAGAACTTGAAACGCTCCAACTAGAGATACGCAGGGCCGAGAAGGCATCCCACAATGCTCAATATAAGAATAATCACTAACTAATAAATCCTGAAAACTATGACAAACGAGAAGAAAATTTTTGCACCTTCTGAGTTGATTATCAATGATGACGGCTCGTGTTTCCACCTTCATCTGAAACCGGAGTATCTGGCTGATAGGGTAGTGCTTGTGGGCGACCCAGCCCGTGTGAATACCGTTGCGGCACATTTCGATACGATAGAACACGAAGTGAGCAGCCGTGAGTTCCACACCATCACCGGTACTTATAAAGGCAAGCGCATCACCTGCCAGAGTCACGGCATTGGTTGCGACAACATTGATATTGTGGCTAACGAACTCGACACACTTGCCAATATCGACTACACCACCCGTATGGAGCGCGACGAGCACCGCACATTGACGATGGTACGTATTGGTACATGCGGCGGCCTGCAGCCTTTCACACCTACAGGAACTTTCATTGCCAGCGTGAAGAGCATCGGCTTCGACGGGCTGCTCAACTACTATGCTGGACGTAACGTGGTGTGCGATATCCCTATGGAGAAAGCCTTCTGCGAGCACATGCAATGGGATCCCATCAAGGGTGCACCCTACGTGGCTGTGGCTGATGCCGACCTCATCGACCAGGTGGCTCAGGACGATATGGTGCGCGGCTATACCGTGGCATGTGGCGGCTTCTATGGCCCTCAAGGACGCCAGTTGCGTGCCGATATTGCCGACCCTCAGCAGAACGAAAAGATTGAAGCCTTCGAGTACGAGGGTATGAAGATTTGCAACTTCGAGATGGAGTCATCGGCTCTTGCAGGTCTTGCCTCACTGCTGGGACATCGTGCAATGACTTGCTGTATGGTCATTGCCAACCGCTATGCCAAGGAGATGAACACCAATTACAAGAATTCTATTGATACGCTCATAGAAAAAGTACTTGATCGCATCTAAATGAACGAAACGATTTGTGCACTTGCTACTGCCCCTGGTGGCGCAATTGGAATCATAAGAATCTCAGGAGATCAGTCTCTTGAGATTCTTTCTCGTATATTCTCTAAGGATCTTACAAATGTAAGTCCCAATACCATCCACTACGGATGTATCCTGACGCCCTCTCCGATTGGAGAGGGTAGGGGGGAGGCACTTGATGAGGTACTTGTCTCTGTATTCAAATCACCCCATTCCTATACTGGGGAAAATAGCGCAGAAATCAGTTGCCACGGGTCGCGCTATATCCTTCAGCAAGTGCTCGATCTGCTTTGTCAGAATGGCTGTCGAATGGCTCATCCGGGCGAATTCACAATGCGTGCCTATCTCAATGGCAAGATGGACTTATCGCAAGCCGAGGCTGTTGCCGACCTCATTGCATCTACTAACAAAGTGACCCACCAGATGGCGATGAGCCAATTGAGGGGACATTTTTCGTCAGAGTTGTCGCGCCTCCGCGAAAAGCTGCTGAAACTCACTTCGCTCTTGGAACTTGAGCTCGACTTCTCTGATCATGAGGACTTGGAGTTTGCCGACCGCAGTGAACTTCTCACTCTTGCCCGTGATATCGATACACGTGTGGTGCGTTTAGCCGAATCATTCCAAACGGGTAATGCCTTGAAGAACGGCATTCCCGTAGCCATCATAGGAGCACCCAATGTGGGTAAGTCCACTTTGCTTAATGCACTTGTGGGCGAGGAGCGTGCCATCGTCAGTGATATCCAGGGTACTACACGCGATGCCATTGAGGATACCATAGAGCTCGGCGGCATCACCTTCCGTTTCATTGACACCGCAGGCATACGCCATACCGATGACACTGTAGAGAACCTGGGTATTCAGCGTTCTATGGCTGCTACACAGCGGGCTCGCATCATCCTACTGATGACCGAGCCAGGCGTTCCTTATCCTGATGTCACCTTACGCAAAGACCAAACTGTTATCCGCATAGAAAACAAGACAGAAGCTTTTCAGGCGAAGTATGGCATAGGCCTCGATACTTTGCGCCAGCAACTCATCGATGCTGCTCCCCATACCGATGACAGCGACATCATCGTCACCTCTGCCCGTCAATACGAAGCGTTGACACATGCACAAGAAAACCTGCAGCGTGTACTGGAAGGCCTTGACCAACAAATTAGCGGAGACCTCCTTTCGGAAGACCTCCGCCTTGTTCTTGGTAACCTTGCCGAAATCACTGGCGATGGTCAGATTACGCCTCAGGAAACCCTCAACAATATTTTCTCACATTTCTGCGTGGGAAAGTGATATGAGACTACGTTATATCAATTTGTCTTTACCTGCACCTATTTCAAATTCGTCATTCTGTCGGTTTGATGATGACTCTGCGATAAGCGGGCAAGGCGTACTTGCTTTGGTCGTGTACCTCGCAGATAATGTGAATCTCATCGTTTGCAAAAGTTGTTGGCATGTCCACTTTAACTGTCGAAGAAGTGGCATTGCTGACAGTTACCTTTGCCTGACTGATACCATCCTGTTGCCACCGTTTGAAGGTGAGCTCATCACCATCGGGGTCGAATGACGCAGAAGCGTCGAGACTGATGGTCTGCCCAGCCTTTGCCATAATGACGATAGCATCAGTTCCGTTCTCACCATTGACGACAGCTACCGGATTGCGGTTACCCTGTCCCTTCTCAGCCCATTCGATGCGGGCGATGAAGTCGTTAAGCTGTGAGGGATAGAACTGTCTGTAATACGTTTCCGAGATGCTCTTCACAGGCTCCTGCCAACTGGTCCACGCACAGGTTGTCCGATGTCAGTCAAGATCACCACACGAGGTTTCAGTTGTGCCTGCGCTCCCATTGTCAGAAGGCAGAGTAGCAGGAAAATAAGCAA
>JAILMS010000070.1 GCA_024692385.1 Prevotella sp.
TCGTACCTTTGACTTTGTCGAAAGTACTTTCGCTCGACAATAAAAACAAAAAAATCTTTATTTGTTTTGTATTGTGCTCACTTATTCGTACCTTTGCAAGCTGAAACAAAATAACACACAATGAATTATCTTGATAGAAACGAATTCAATTTCGAGCCAAGCCAGAAGGTGCTTGACGCTGTAAAGAACTTCGATGCCAAGGATTTGTGCTTCTACACCCGCATCTACGATCAGGGCAAGAAGAGTGTCATTTCCGTTCGTGTAAGCGAGATCTACGGTGTTCCTGAGGAGCAGGTGCTGCTAGCCTATGGTGGTGAGGACATCTTGAAGAATGCCATACACTATTTCCTGACCAAGGGTAACAATAAGAAGATCTTGATTCCTGAGTTTTCTTGGTGGTACTACAACCGTGTAGCCAGCGAGTGCGACGGTGAGTTTGAGATGTATCCCCTGTATGAGCAGGAGGACACCTTTGCCTACCACGTTGACGAGGTCATCGAATATACCAACCGCATCCATCCCCGTATGCTGCTGTTGGCATCGCCCAACAACCCCACAGGTAACAGTCTGACTCCTGAGGAGATTGGTCGCATCATGGAGAATATCCCTGAGGACACAATGGTACTGGTTGACGAGGCTTATGCCAGCTTCATCACTTCGGACACCGACTATATCGCTCCGCTGGTGAACAAGTATTCTAACCTGATTATCTCGCGTACCTTATCTAAGTTCTACGGTCTGCCCGGTCTGCGCTGTGGCTTCGGCTTCATCGGCAAGGGTCACGACCAGTTCCTGAGCTACATCAATAAGTATCTGGGCTTCAACCGCTTCACAGAGGCTGTGGCTCTGGCTGCTCTGGAGAGCGACGAGCACTATCGCCACGTTGCTGACGATATGGAATGGGGACGCCAGCTGTATAAGAAGGAGTTGGGCAATCTGCCTGGCTTCAAGGTATATAAGTCTGTAGCTAACTTCATCCTTATCAAGTATCCTATCGCCATCAAGGAGTCGCTGATGGAAGCCCTGAAGATTCAGGACTACAAGATTAAGTTCATGGGCGACAAGGGTTTGGAGGAGTGCCTGCGCATTACGCTGGGTCGCAAGGAGCAGACACAGGTTGTTTGTGATACCATCAAAAAGTGCTATCTTCAAGCGAATAGTGAAAAGTGAAAATTGAATAGTGTAGCATGAACGAAGGATATAAAGCATCACTAAAATCATCAGAGACGGAAGACTGGCTTGACCTCCATGTCATCCGTCCTTTCTGTTATTATTGCGCACTGGCTTTCAACCGCTTTGACATTCACCCCAACACGGTGACCATCTGGTCTATGATTGTGGGTGCTGTCAGTGCTTTCTTCTTTGCCTGTGGCAGTTTCTACTATGGTGGCTCATGGGGCCTGACGATGAACATCATCGCCATCGTGCTGCTGATGATTGCCGACATTCTCGACTGTACCGATGGCCAGCTGGCCCGTCTGTCGGGTAAGAAGAGCCGTATTGGTCGCATCCTCGACGGTGTGGCAGGTTTCGCATGGTTCATCCCCATCTATCTTGTGCTGGTATATCGTTTCTATATGCACCACGACATCGAGTTCGGTTGGCTGGGCATAGAGAACACACAGGAGAACACGCTGATAGCTACCGCTATCGTCTATGTTCTTGGTCTGATATCAGGTATTGCCGGTCTCGCTGGTCAGCAGCGTCTGGCAGACTACTATATCCAGATACACCTCTTCTTCCTGAAGGGTGAGAAGGGTTCTGAGCTGGACAACTCTGCACGTCAGCAGGAGATCTACGACCAGATGACGCCAGAGAACAGCAGCTGGGGCGAGCGCTACTTCCAGAAGTCATATATCGACTACACGAAGAAACAGGAGGGCGTGACACCACAGTTCCAGCGCCTGATGCAGAAGCTGCGCGACAAGTTTGGTGCCACAGAATATATCCCAGAGAGCGTGCGCAAGCAGTTCCACGACGCTTCGCTGCCCGTCATCTTCTGGAATGGTCTGCTGACCTTTAACTTCCGTTCCTTCTGGCTGTTCCTGTTCTGTCTGCTCGACATCCCCGCCATGAACTTCGTGTGGGAGATTGTAGGCATGGGACTGCTCTACTGCTATGTGAACCGTCGTCACGAATCATTCTGTAAGAAGATTGCCGATGGTTTGGACTAAGCAACGCCTGAATAACCTGTTTTTCATTCTTGGCTGTGCAGCATGCGTAGTCATGCTGTTCACCTTCGATGTCAGCTTCATTGAGTTGTGGGGACATCTGTGTCATGCAGGTTACTGGCTGTTGCCTATCTTGGGAATCTGGTTTGTCGTCTATGGCCTGAATGCATTCGCCTGGAAAGCCATCATCGAGGGAAACATCGGTGGTCCGGCACCCATCAGCTTCTGGCGCATCTATAGACTGACCATTACGGGCTATGCCCTGAACTACGCCACACCCGTTGGCGGACTGGGCGGTGAGCCGTATCGCATCATGGAGCTATCGAAGGACATCGACAAGCAGCACGCCACATCGAGCGTCATCCTCTATGCTATGATGCACTTCTTTGCCCATTTCTGGTTCTGGTTTATCAGCATCTTTATCTACTTGGCACTGGTGCTTGTAGGCGATATGCCTATGACCACAGCCATCGGAACTGTATTGGGCACTATCATCCTGTTCTGCCTGTTGGCATTCTACATCTTCTCACGAGGCTACCGTCACGGACTGGTGGTCTATGTGTTGGGACTGATAGGCAAGATACCTTTCCTGAAAGGCTGGAGCCGCCGATTCCGTGGCAACCACGCGGAGGCCCTGCGCAACATCGACGCACAGATTTCGGCGCTCTACTCACAAGATACCAAGGCATTCTATAGCAGTCTGATATTAGAATACAGCTCACGCATGGTACAGAGCCTGGAGGTGATGTTCATGCTCCTGCTCTTCGGCATCGACAATGGTGGCGGACTGGACGGTATGGTGCTGACCTATCTGCACTCCGTACTCATCGTGGCCTTTACTACCCTATTCGCCAACCTCATCGGCTTCCTGCCCATGCAGATTGGTGTGCAGGAGGGTGGCTTCGTGCTGAGCATTGCCGCCTTAGGACTCTCTGCTGCCTTAGGAATCTTTGTCAGCATCATCTGTCGAGTGCGCGAAATCATCTGGATAGCTGTGGGAATGGCGCTGATGAAATTGAGGGATTGAGAAATTGAGAAAATGAGAGATTGAGAAATTGAGAAATTGAGAAATTAACGATAACCGATGATTGGAGTTATATTAGCTGCCGGAATGGCAAAACGACTGCGCCCACTGACGGACGCATGTCCCAAGTGTTTACTGAAGATTGGTGAGCGTACACTGTTACAGCGTACCGTAGACGCAATGATTGCCGCTGGCATCAACGAGTTGGTAGTGGTTACGGGTTATCGTGGCGAGATGATTCGCGACTTCCTGACACAGCACTATCCCTCGCTGAATATCCACTTCATCCACAATGCAGACTACGAGCACAACAACAATATCTTCTCGCTGTGGATGACGCGTCCCTATACCGACGGCAAGGACTTCCTGCTGTCTGACAGCGACATTCTCTTCGACCCACAGCTGATTCGCACCATGCTGGCTGCTGAGGGCAACGCACTGGCACTGAATCGCCATGAGTGTGGCGAGGAAGAAATCAAGGTCATCGTAGACAGCGAGAACCGCATCCTGGAGCTCAGCAAGACCTGTAGCATCGAGCAGGCTATTGGCGAGAGCGTAGGCTTTGAGAAGATGACTGCCAGCTACAGCACAGCGCTCTTCAAGGAGCTGGAGCAGATGATAGAGCACGAGGGCCTCATCGACGTATTCTATGAGCGTGCCTTCGAGCGCCTCATCCCTCAGGGACAGACTTTCCGCATCGTCGACACCACCCAGTTCTTCTCTATCGAGCTGGACACACCTGAGGATTTTGAGAACGCCAAGCAGCTCATTCCTGCCGAGCTCTACTAAAGAGCTATTTGTCATACGCAGTTTGCAAAGTTGAGAGCGATTCTCACTGGTAGGCAAGGAGCGCCAAAAATGTCTGTTAATTGTTCTTAAATAACAGAAAGAGGATTTGGCCACTTCCGATTACCTTAGTAACTTTGCAGGGATAGACAAATACTTATCGAATTTTATTTTATCTTAAGTTTATATTTTAAGTATGATTTATTCAACAGAAGTGAACAACATGTGTAGCGTTTGCAAGGGCGCCTACCATGGTCCTGCACCCATTCCCGAGGAGGGCAAATGGATTCAGGCAAAGGAGATCAAGGACATTTCGGGTTACACCCACGGTATTGGTTGGTGTGCACCTCAGCAGGGTGCCTGCAAGCTGAGCCTTAACGTAAAGGACGGCATCATTCAGGAGGCTCTGGTTGAGACCATCGGTTGCACCGGTATGACCCACTCTGCCGCTATGGCCAGCGAGATTCTTCCTGGCAAGACTCTGTTGGAAGCGCTGAACACCGACCTGGTTTGCGACGCTATCAACACCGCTATGCGTGAGCTCTTCCTGCAGATTGTATACGGTCGCACACAGAGTGCTTTCTCTGAGGGTGGTCTGGCTATCGGTGCAGGTCTGGAAGACCTCGGTAAGGGTCTCCGCTCACAGACTGGTACCCTCTATGGTACTATGGCTAAGGGTACTCGCTACCTGGAGCTCACCGAGGGTTACATCACCAAGCAGTTCCTCGACGAGAACAACGAGGTTTGTGGTTACGAGTACGTACACCTCGGCAAGATGATGGAAGCCATCAAGAACGGTATGGACGCCAACGAGGCTATGAAGAAGAACACCGGTTCTTACGGTCGTACGACCAAGGAGCAGGGTGCAGTAAAGGCTATTGACCCACGTAAAGAATAAAGGAGGATACGACTATGATTAGAAAAGTACAATTTGAGAGTCAGGAGCGCCGTATCAACCAGGTTCTTGCAGCTCTGAAGGAGAATGGCATCAACTCTATCGAAGAGGCCAACGAGATTTGTGACAAGGCAGGTGTAGATCCCTACCAGATGTGTGAGGACACACAGCGCATCTGCTTCGAAAACGCTAAGTGGGCATACGTTTGTGGTGCCGCTATCGCTATCAAGAAGGGCGTAAAGAATGCCGCTGACGCTGCCGAGGCTATCGGTATCGGTCTGCAGAGCTTCTGCATCCCCGGTTCTGTTGCTGACGACCGTAAGGTAGGTATCGGCCACGGTAACCTCGCTGCCCGTCTGCTCCGCGAGGAGACTGAGTGCTTCGCCTTCCTGGCAGGTCACGAGTCATTCGCTGCTGCTGAGGGTGCAATCAAGATTGCTGAGATGGCTAACAAGGTACGCCAGAAGCCTCTGCGCGTTATCCTGAACGGTCTTGGCAAGGACGCTGCTCAGATCATCAGCCGTATCAACGGTTTCACATACGTACAGACTCAGTTCGACTACTACACTTCTGAGCTGAAGGTTGTTCGTGAGGTAGCTTACGGCAACAACCCCAGCCGTCTGAAGGTAAAGTGCTATGGTGCTGACGATGTTCGCGAGGGTGTAGCCATCCTGTGGAAGGAGAACGTAGACGTATCTATCACGGGTAACTCTACCAACCCCACCCGCTTCCAGCACCCCGTAGCAGGTACCTATAAGAAGGAGCGCGTGCTCGCTGGCAAGCCCTACTTCTCAGTAGCTTCTGGTGGTGGTACGGGCCGTACCCTGCACCCAGACAACATGGCTGCTGGTCCTGCTTCTTACGGTATGACTGACACCATGGGTCGTATGCACTCTGACGCTCAGTTCGCAGGTTCTTCTTCAGTACCTGCTCACGTAGAGATGATGGGCTTCCTCGGCATCGGTAACAACCCAATGGTTGGTGCAACCGTAGCTATCGCCGTAGCCATCGACCTCGCACTGAACAAGAAGTAATTTCAACACTTCAATATCAAATGATAAGAGTCGGCAATTCGCCGACTCTTATTTTTATGCAATCAATAGATTATTCTATTGGCGTCGATAAATCATAATACGCGTTTTACACCTGGAATCATTTTGACCACCCATATAAGGAGATAGAAACAAAATCTTTTGCTTATTCACGATTATTTGATTAACTTTGCAGCAGAATGAATAAGACTGAACGATACGCATTGTTTTTCGATATTGACGGTACGCTGGTGAGCTTCCAGACTCACGAGATACCGGAATCCACCATTCAGGCGCTGGCACAGGCAAAGGCCAATGGCTCACGGGTATATATCGCTACGGGACGCCCACCGATTATCATTACAAACCTGGGGGCCATCGAGCCGCTGATTGATGGATACATCACGACAAACGGCGCCTTGTGCTATGTCGGCGACGAGCTGGTATGCTGTCAGCCGATACCCAAAGAGGATGTGATGACTTGTGTGGAAGACGCCAAGGAGAAGGGATATAGCCTGATAGTAGTGGGCAGAAAGGACGTAGCGGTGATTGACCCCAAGGGCGACGTAGACCGTATCTTCCGCCAGATACTGGCGGTGAAGAACCTCGACCAGGCAGCGCCACTCGATGTTGTGCTACAGCAGGACATTCTCCAGCTGACACCCTTCTTCCCTGCCGACTACGAGCCAGAGCTGCTGGCGCGCATGCCGCAATGCGTCTCTGGGCGCTGGCACCCAGAGTTTACGGACATCACGGCGAATGGTGCCGACAAGGGAAAGGGCATCGTCGCTATGGCCAGCCATGAGGGTTTTGATGCCAGCCGTACCATCGCCTTTGGTGACGGTGGCAACGACACCTCGATGATTCTGCAGGCAGGCATCGGTGTCGCTATGGGCAATGCCATTGACGCACTGAAGGAGCAGGCCGACTACGTCACCACCTCAGTAGATGATGACGGAATCCTCCTGGCATTGCACCACTTCAACGTGATTTGAACGTGATTTTATCTGCGCTGGTCGCGGTTACCCCACTTCTTATCGTAACGGCCCTCAGTATCAATCTTGCCGCCAAACATATTCAGACGATAGCGAATATGTAGCATGGCATATGAGTTGATGCTGTTATAGCGCGTATCACTACGACCAGTAGCATTCACCCAACGCTCGTAGTTGGACTGCTGACCTAACAGGTCGTAGAAGTTGAGTGCAACGATAAGCAACTTGTTCTTGAGGAAGAGGTCAGAGACAGCACAAGAAAAACCAGCATCATCAAAAATCTAATCGCCATATTTGTTTTGTGTTGTAATACCTTGTAATTTAAAATCCACTGATTATTATCATGTTGCAAAGATAGCAAAAAAAAATATGAGAGCACAAAACTTTTCTCATTTTTTCGCTTTAAAGAACGCATTCTGCCACTTCGCACAAAAATAATGAGCAGCCCTTTCGGGTTGCCCATTTTTCTAACCACATAAAATTAGCTATATGCCTTATTCGAGGGTGATAGCTCCTGCGGGGCAGAGGTCAGCGCATGTAGCGCACTCAGTGCACAGATCGGGGTTGATTGAATACTTCTCGCCCTCAGAGATAGCTCCTGCGGGGCACTCATCGATACATGTACCGCATGCGATGCAGTCTTCGCCAATTACGTATGCCATAATTCTTGTATTTGTTTGGTTTGTTAATAAATAATTACTATTTGTGATGCAAAGGTAGAGATTTTTTCTGAATAATACCTATTTTTGGGTAGTTATTTTCATAATTTATACTTCGTCGAAATAATAAACCGGCAATCTCGTGCGTTATACGTATTACATATGAAACAACAAATAGTCATCATACTGTCACTACTTTGCGTCCTGACTGCATCGGCCCAGCACGACCGTCAGGTACAGCACAAGCCCTATATCGACCTGCGCCCAATGCATTTCGGCATACTGGTGGGCATGCACCTACAGGATATCGAATTCGACCAGACGGGTCCCTATAAGATGGCAGACGAGAATGGTGTCATGCATGAGCAGTACGTGCTGTGCGATGCCGACCGCTGGGCTGCAGGATTCTCTGTAGGTGTGGTGGGCGAACTGCGATTGTCGAACCATTTCTCACTACGCGTCACCCCCACTATGCACTTTGGCGCCAAGCACCTGACAC
Source organism: Prevotella sp. (assembly GCA_024692385.1). Classification (GTDB taxonomy): domain Bacteria; phylum Bacteroidota; class Bacteroidia; order Bacteroidales; family Bacteroidaceae; genus Prevotella. The sequence continues at coordinate 8,061 of JAILMS010000070.1, forward strand.
TGCTGAACATGAAGGAGAAGGACAATCTGGGAATGCCCGTTCGTAAGACTCAAGACATGAAGAATACGTATGTCTCTATTCCCATAGACTTGAAGATTGCCGCTCCTCGCTGGAACAATATGCGCCCCTATGTGATGGTTGGCGTAAACCCAATGATGAACCTGACCAGCGCTGAGCAGGATATGATTAGTCTGAAACGCTTCAATACCATGATGGAAGTAGGTATGGGCTGCGACTTCTACCTACCCTTCTTCAAACTGATTCCAGAGTTGAAATTCTGTTTCGGACTGGGCGACGTACTCGACAAGAACCACATAAACGAACTACGCGACGCCAACCTTCGTACCTATGCGGGTTCGGTTAGCGGCGCGCAGTCAAAAATGGTAGTGCTTACCTTCTATTTTGAGTAAGCCTATTTCAGATTCATCACGATCTTACCAACAAAGATAGCTGATTTGCCATTCTGGTCGACAGGAACAGACTTGCCATCCATATTGTTCCAATGCTCCAGCGTAGGCATATAGGTATGGGTATGACCACCCAAGACGAGGTCGATATAGCGTGAGTTCTGAATCATGTACTGGTCGTCCTCACCACGATTGCTATCCCATCCGAGGTGTGAGATGCAGATAACCACATCACACTTCTGCTGTTCCTTCAGCATAGTGGCCGTTTCCAGCGCTACCTTTCCGGGATCGAGATATTTAACGCCCACACAGTTCTTCTCACTTACCAGGCCCTGCAGCTTGGGGCAGACTGCAAAGACACCAATCTTCACACCATTACGCTTGATGATTGTCCAAGGCTTGGTGACGCCCTCCATCACAGTACCCGTGAAGTCGTAGTTGGCACAAAGAATGGGGAAGTTGGCCTTCTTGAACATCTTAGCCATATTCTCCAAGCCAAAGTCAAACTCATGGTTGCCAATGGTAGAGGCATCGATGCCCATCTGGTTCATCAGACCAACTTCTACCTCACCCTTGAACATGGTGAAATAGGCAGAGCCCTGAAAGAAGTCACCACTGTCAAAATACAGCAAGTCAGGATTCTTGGCACGCTCCTCTTTCAGCATGGCAATGCGACGCAGGAAACCGCCACGTCCTGCCTTCATAGTGTCAGGCAGCTGCGCATTGATGGGAAAGATAGCCGAATGGGTATCATTGGTATGCAGTATTATCAACTGCTTGGGTTTCTTGGCCTGACCGCTGAGCGATACCAGGGCCATCAATATAATAAATAGGTACTTTTTCATACTTCTTATATCTTTCTTCTTACTTTACTACCACGCGTCCCTCTACCTTGGCATCGACCTCCTTGCCCTGCTGCTGCATGTAGCGGAAGTAGTTCATAATGACAAAGCGGGAATTATTACTTGCATCCTTGGGAGCATTGATTTCACGAGATTTCTTCAGAGCCTCCAACTTATCAGTACCACCCAACAGGTAGTCGATAGTAGTCAGACGATAGTTCTTGGCTGGATCGACAGGTTCTCCATTGATAGTGGCACTCTCCAAACGGCCATCCTTGGTAATTATCAGACGGACTGAGCTACTCACGCCCTCGCCACCAACAGAAGCTATCTGGCCAAACAGTTCCAACACCTCGGCACCAGTCAGCGTAACAAAGGAAATCTTGTTCTCGAATGGAGCGATATCGAGTACGTCACCATAGGTCACGTCACCCTTCGGCAGGTCGGCACGGACACCACCCATATTATACAATCCGAAGTCGGGTTTCTCATTATAATCCTTAGCAGCCCACACCAGGATATCAGCCAGCAAATTCGACAAGTCACCCTCAGGACGCTGAGCCTTCATATAGTGGGACGAACGACCAACCACAGGACCCATCACACTGTCTACCTGATGCTTAAAGGGTTTCAGGAAATCGGCAGCCTGCTGATCGGGCTGAGCGTCATAACGACTGTCAATAAGAATACGGCTTCGCTGGACGGAAGCTACCTCATAGTGTGTCTGACAAGAGCTACCCAACAACAATGCTGAGAGCAGCAACACAGAAAAAGATGTTTTTATTTTCATAGTTAACAAATTACTCATGCAAAGATAGTGATTTTAACAGAAAAAACAAACATATTCAGCTGAAAAACACATCCTTGCGCAAAAAAATAGTTGATTTCCTTTGCTGAATGAAATGTTTTTCGTACCTTTGCACCCGCTTTCCGCGTAATCGCTGGCAGGAGCCTTGGACTATGAATATCAAGGCATTACGAGAGACCTGTTATGTTGCGTTGGAACGATACAGCAAAATTCAAAAATAAAAAATTAAAAGATTAAATTATGGATTTAATTAAAGTTGCTGAAGAAGCATTTGCAACCGGCAAGCAGCATCCCAGTTTCAAGGCTGGTGATACTATCACTGTCGCTTACAAAATTATCGAGGGTTCTAAGGAGCGTATCCAGCTCTTCCGTGGTGTCGTTATCAAGATCAACGGTCATCAGGAGAAGAAGCGTTTCACTGTTCGCAAGATGTCGGGTACTGTAGGCGTAGAGCGTATCTTCCCTCTGGAGTCTCCCAACATTGAGAGCATCGAGGTCAACAAGGTTGGTAAGGTTCGTCGCGCTAAGCTGTACTACCTGCGCAACCTCACCGGTAAGGCTGCTCGTATTAAGGAGAAGCGTAGCGGTGCTCGTGCTACTGCAGAGTAAATTGCAGAAAACCCTACACAACATAAAAAGAAGTGGCTCGTCAACGGGTCATTTCTTTTTTATTTTCCTCAACAGAATAATTGGTTTTGCCATCAGCCTCACCATGCAAGGCCTCCTGAAACGAGCCCCAATCCTGAAAGCCAGCCAAGAGCGAAAGCCTGTCGAGTGTCTTTTGGTTGGGTTTCTTCAACAGTTCTTTCTCTACAGTCTCTAACAGTTTACGCAGTGCATATCTCTTTTTCTCCATAGCGAGTGCAAAATTACGAAATAATTGATAATTGACAATTGATAATTGACAATTATTTTGTATTTTTGTGTCCAGTCTTAAACCAAATAGCATGTCCGTCATCTAAAAATATAGTATGAAAAAGAAACACAACAGCAAATTGCAGTTATTATTGGCAGCACTCCTCATGACATCAATGAAGGTATGTGCCCAATTTGGAGGATTCGGCGGTTTCGGTGGCTTTGGTGGCGGCATGCCAGATATGAGCAGTATGTTTCCACAAGTGAAGCACACCAAAGCAGATAATCTCAAGTCGAACCTGCCCATCATCTGTATCACCACAGAGAATGCCTTGAACGCCCAAAAGAAGGTAACGGCCCACATGAAATGCGAAGGCTACGACGGACCCATTGGCATCAAACTGAGAGGCAACAGTTCGTTGAGTTTCAACCAAAAGAAATATACCCTTGAAACACGCGACAAGAACGGCAAGGAACGTGATGTCGCCCTGCTGGGAATGCCTGCCCACAGCGATTGGGTACTACTGGCACCCTACAACGATGTATCGACCCTACGTGACCCGTTAGCCTTTGAGTTATGGCGCGAGATGGGACACTGGGCGCCTCGCACCAAGATGGTAGAGCTGGTGGTAGATGGTGAGTATCACGGCATTTACATCTTCTGCGAGGCCATCAAGCGGGGCGCAGAACGTGTCAACGTCAGCAAGCTGAAGAAGTCGGATATCAAAGGCCGTGACCTTACGGGCGGCTATATCCTGCGTATCGACACCTATAATGAAGACGATGCAACCTTTACGTCGAAGGTGCCAGGCATTGGCGACGGTATCATAACGAGTCAGATTACCTGGTCGTGCATCTATCCAAAGAAAAAGAAGCTGCAATCTGAGCAGTTTGCCTATATCCAGAACTTTGTTGATTCCATGGAACTCGCCATCCAGAGTGATGACTTCATAGATTCTGAGAAGGGTTATGCCCACTATATCGACGTACCCTCATTTGTAGATTATTTCATCCATTCGGAACTCAGTCTAAATGCCGACGGCTACAAGCGCAGTGCGTATTTCTATAAGGAGAAACTACACGAGGACGGCACAGGTGGCAAGATACATGCTGGTCCTGTTTGGGACTATAACCTCGCCTACGGCAATTGTAACTTTTGCAATGCCAACAATATCGAGGCATGGTGCTTCGAGGGCGGTAACACCAACCCTACCCCAGCCTTCTGGCAGCGCCTGTTACAGGATCCGACCTTCAGGAAGGCTGTGAAGACTCGTTATCAGGAACTACGCAAGAGCATCCTTAGCACGAAGCACCTGTATGAATATATTGATCATCACGCCAAACTGGTGGCACAGGCTACAAATCGTCACTTCAAAGAGTATCCAGAGTTGCTGGAGAACGGAGGCGGTTCCCAGTTCAACCCCGTCAGCATGTTTGCCAACTATCGCGTCAGTTCGTACGACGAGGAGATTAAGGTGTTGAAGAATTGGTTGGCAGACCGTCTTGCCTTCCTCGACAAGAACATCGATCGCTTCGACAAAGACTGGCAGCCTCGTATTCAAAAGCCCGTGGAGAAAAAGATGCAGTTCAATGGATTCCCTGGAATGCCCCAAGGCGGCTTCCCAGGTGGAGGATTTCCTTTCTAATCCTGGTGGTATTTGAAAAAACCAGTACCTTTAACTCGTGGTCAGGTTTCTCTTACCCCAAGTAAAGAGTGTGACGTTGCATTGACAGCATCTCGGAAAAGCACAAAAATGTTTGGTTTTTCGCTCAATTTGCACTAACTTTGCAGACAAATTCGAATTTACACCTATTATACTAATGAAAGAATTAGCCCTGAAGTACGGTTGCAATCCCAACCAGAAGCCCTCACGCATCTTTATGGAAGAGGGCGAGTTACCCATCGAAGTCATTAACGGCCGCCCTGGCTACATCAACTTCCTCGACGCACTGAACGCTTGGCAGTTGGTGAAAGAGCTGAAAGCCGCTACAGGTCTGCCCGCTGCTGCATCATTCAAGCATGTAAGCCCAGCTGGCGCCGCTGTCGGTCTGCCACTGAGCGACACGCTGAAGAAGATATACTTTGTGGACGACGTAAAAGGTTTGGACGACAGTCAGATTGCCTGTGCCTATGCTCGTGCCCGTGGTGCTGACCGCATGTCGAGCTATGGTGACTTTGTAGCACTCAGCGATACCTGCGACGCTACCACCGCCCTGCTACTGAAGCGTGAGGTTAGTGACGGTGTTATTGCTCCCGACTTTACGGCTGAAGCCATCGAGATACTGAAAGACAAGCGTAAGGGTACTTATAACGTCATCAAGATTGACCCCAGCTACAAGCCCGCTCCCATTGAGACCAAGCAGTGCTTTGGCGTGACCTTCGAACAGGGACGCAACGAAATCAAGCTCGACGACCCTGCCCTCTTCGAGAATATCCCCACTCAGAACAAGACCTTCACTGCTGATGCTAAGCGCGACCTGATTATCGCCCTCATCACGCTGAAGTACACACAGTCAAACTCAGTATGCTACGTGAAGGATGGTCAGGCTATTGGTATCGGTGCTGGCCAGCAGAGCCGCATTCACTGTACTCGTTTGGCAGGTAATAAGGCAGACATCTGGTGGCTGCGTCAGCATCCGAAAGTAATGAATCTTCCATTCAAGGAAGGCATCCGTCGAGCTGACCGCGACAACACTATCGACGTTTATATCTCTGAGGACGAGCACGACGACGTATTGCGCGACGGAGCATGGCAACAGTTCTTCACCCGTCAGCCTGAGGTGCTGACCCTTGAGGAGAAAAAAGCGTGGATAGCCAAGAACACGAAGGTGGCTTTGGGCTCTGATGCCTTCTTCCCCTTCGGCGACAATATCGAGCGTGCCCATAAGAGTGGGGTGGAGTTCATCGCCCAGGCTGGTGGTTCCGTACGTGACGATCATGTCATTATGACGTGCGACAAATACGGCATCACGATGGCCTTTACTGGTGTACGCCTGTTCCATCATTAATTGAGAATTGACAATTGAGAATTCATGAGTAAAGAAGACGATTTCCAGAGCATTCTGGAGAATGGCATCTCCTTCGGTCGTGGCGGT
>JAILMS010000074.1 GCA_024692385.1 Prevotella sp.
GCCAACAGACCAATCAGCATAATCAGTGATATCTGCATGTAGATATCGTTGGCGTGGCCAAAGAGAATTGTGAACAGGAAACAGCCAGCCAGACCGAATGGTACGGAGAGTACTACGGCGAGTGGCAGGATGTATGACTCATACTGTGCTGACAGAATTAGATAGATGAAGATGAAGCACAGCACGAAGATGAGGGCTGTAGAGTTAGAAGCCTTAGCCTCCTCACGCGTTAGACCCTGATAGTCGTAGGTGTAGCCCTGTGGCAACATCTGGTCGGCAACCTCCTGAGCAGCCTTGATGGCCTCACCAGTAGAATAGCCGTTGGCAACCGTTGCCGTCACATTAATAGAGGTGAACAGGTTGAAACGGTTGATGTTACTTGGACCATAGACACGCTCCAAGCGGCAGAACTCCTGAACAGGCGACATGCCACCGGGGGTGCGAACATAGATGCTGTTGAGCGACTCTGGCGTCATGCGGGTTTCAGGTGATGCCTGAATCATGACACGATAGAGCTTACCGTAGGCATTGAAGTTAGAGGCATAGAGACCACCATAGTAACCCTGCAGGGTAGAGAGGATGGTAGCGGGCGATACGCCAGCCTGCTTACACTTAGCCACATCCATATATATCATGTACTGTGGATAGTTGGGGTTGTAAGAGGTCTGTGCGGTCTGGAACTCAGGACGCTTGTTGAGCTCAGCGAGGTAGTCCTTGACAATGCCATAGAACTTAGTGAGCGAGCCACCCGTACGGTCCTGCATCACCAGCGATACACCACTGCTGGCAGAGAAGCCAGGAATCATAGGTGGTGCGAAGGCCAGAACCTGAGCATCCTTGATGTGGGCAGTCTTGATGAAGATCTGAGCGATGACACCCGTAGAGCTCTGTGGGTCGAGGAAGAAACGGTAGATACCGTCGCCCTGCCACAGTCCGCTCAACTTCCAGAAGAAGCCATGCTGGCGCTCCTTGAAGGACTTCAGCTTGATGATGAAGGTGGCCTGGTCTGAACCAGAACCGGCAATGAAGTTGTAACCCTGAATCTGCTCACGGCTCTGGATGGCGGGATCAGCAGCCAGGATAGAGTCAACCTGATTGATGACCTGCTTGGTGCGCTCTACAGAGGTGGCAGGGGGCATAGAGATGGTACAGAAGAGTGTACCGGTATCCTCGTCAGGTACCAGACCAGACTTGGTGGTAGACATCAGCGTAACCAGTGCGACAATACCGATGATAACGGTGGTGAGCACGGGGATAGGCTTGCGTACCAGCTTCTCTACATTGCCTTTATACTTACCCAGAATCTTATCGTAGGCAGTGTTGAACGACGCATGGAAGCGGTCAACCATAGACATCTTCTTCTCGTGGCCTTCCTTGTCGTGTGGCTTCAGGAAGATAGCACACAGGGCAGGAGACAGCGTCAGGGCGTTCAGTGCCGAGATGAAGATGCTGACAGCCATCGTTACACCGAACTCACGGTAGAAGGTACCTGTGGTACCACCGATGAACGATACAGGAATGAATACCGACGCCATCACCAGCGTAATAGAGATGATAGCACCAGAAATCTCGTTCATGGCATCGATAGATGCCGTCAGCGTTGACTTGTAACCCTGGTCGAGCTTAGCATGGACAGCCTCGACAACCACAATGGCATCGTCCACCACAATGGCAATGGCCAGCAGCAAGGCGGACAGCGTCAGCAGGTTGATAGAGAATCCGAAGACGCTAAGGAAGAAGAAGGTACCAATCAGTGATACAGGTACGGCAATCAGCGGGATAAGTGTAGAGCGCCAGTCTTGCAGGAAGACATAGATTACGATGAACACCAGTACGAGGGTGAAGATCAGCGTGAATACTACCTCTTCGATAGAGGCATACAGGAACTCCGTGACGTCGTAGTTAATCTTATAGGTCATGCCCGGTGGGAACAGCTTAGCCTGCTCTTCCAACTCGGCCTTTACCTTCTTGGCAATCTCGTTAGCGTTAGAACCAGCAATCTGCTGTACCATACCCAGTACAGACGGCAGGTTGTTGTTTTTCATCGATACCGAGTACTGCTGACCACCGAGTTCAATCTTGGCGACATCCTTCAGTTTCAGCGTCTGTCCGTTGGCATCGCTAGAGATGATGATATTGCCAAACTCTTCGGCAGTCTTCAGACGACCGGTATAGCGCATAGAATACTCATAAGCCACATCAGACTGTTCACCGAAAGAACCAGGAGCGGCCTCGATGTTCTGTTCAGCCAACACATTAGAGATGTCGGAAGGCATCAGGTTGTACTGCTTCATCACATCAGGCTTCAGCCAGATACGCATAGAGTAGGTCTTCAGACCTGGTGACTGCACATCACCGACACCCTGAATACGCTTGATGGCCGGGATGATGTTAATGTTGTTATAGTTCGTCAGGAACTCGTCATCGTAGCGACCGTCAGAGGTCAGCGTGAACATGATAACCTGAGAAGTCTGACGCTTCTGCACCGTCACACCAATACGTGTTACTTCAGCAGGCAACAGAGCCTGAGCCTGCTGTACGCGGTTCTGTACGTTAACGGCACACATATCGGGGTTCATACCCTGGCGGAACAGCACACTGATCTGTGCAGAACCGGCACCAGCGGTAGACGAGATATAGTCCATACCTTCCACACCATTGATACTCTCTTCCAACGGTGTGATGACCGAGTTCTTTACGGTCTCTGCATCGGCACCAGGATAGCTAGTCCACACCGCCACCGTAGGTGGTGCGATGTTAGGGTACTGCTCAATAGGCAGCGATACCAGGCCGATGAAACCCAGCAGGACGATGAGGATAGAAATCACCGTAGAGAGTACTGGGCGTTTGATAAAAGTTGTAAAAGTCATATTTCTTCCCTCTTACTTCTTACTACTTATTTCTTCATAGCTCCCACAATGTCGCCAGCCGACATCTCCTTGGCCTGCTCCTGAATCTTCTGCTGGTAGCGCTCAGGAGTGATGGGAACAATCTCCATGCCGTCGTTGAGCTTGGTGATACCGTTGGTGATATACTTGTCGCCAGCCTTCAAACCCTCAAGGATAACGTAGTTGTTGCCGTCGTTCTGTGGGTCAACTTTGATCTCAGTGTACTTTACCTTGTTGCCTTCGCCGAGGGTATAAACGAACTTCTTGTTCTGTACCTCAGAAACGCAAGACTGTGGGATGATCACCACGTTAGAGCTAACGCGAGGAATAATGATGGTACCAGTAGCACCGCTCTTCAGCACTTTCTCAGGATTCTGGAAAGAGGCGATGAGCTGTACAGAACCGGTAGCGGCATCGATGACACCGCTCATCTTGCTGACAGTACCGTCTAAAGGATAGATGGTGCCATCGGCCAGCTGCAGCTTCACAGCAGGAAGACTGGCCAGGCCAGCCTGTGAGATAGCCATAGCATCCTTCTCGGTGACAGAGAAGTAAGCCTCCATAGAAGAGATGTTGGAAACGGTGGTCAGAATGTTAGAAGCACTAACCAGCGCACCCTTCTTGAAAGGCAGCGTACCAACAACACCAGCAGCAGGCGACTTAACATAGCAGTAGCTCAAAGCCTCCTTGGCAGAAGCCAATGCTGCCTGAGCCTGTGCCAGCTGAGCCTGTGCACTCTCATATGAATTCTGTGAGGTCTGCAGCTCGTAGTCGCCAATGACGCGCTTCTCGTGCAACTTCTTACTGTTGTCGTAAGTGAGCTTGGCAGTGTTGCACTGCTGCTGAGCAGCATTGACAGCAGCCTGAGCCTGACGAACCTGAGCCTGATAGGTCTCATTATCAATTACAAACAGAACCTGTCCGGCACTGACGTTCTGGCCTTCCTTGACATTAATCTGAGTCAGGAAGCCCTGAGCCTTCGGACGGATTTCTACATCCTGAACACCTTTAATAGCTGCAGGATAAGTGCTCTGCATATCAGCACTTGAGGTTCCTGCGGTTGTTACAGGGAATTCGTTGTCGCCGAATGTGGGACGGCCACCGCCACCACCACAAGAGGCCAGCGTTGCAGCAACGGCCGCAAGCATTACAATTTTCTTCATTTTCATACCTATTTTAAATTATTCGAATAATATTATCTCTGTAGAAAACTCAAATACTACTGTTTAGTTTTCGAGTTGCAAAATTAGGAAAAAAAATCGGAACCTATATCATTGATATAGGATTATACATGTTATTTAACAAATTTTGTTTGTTTCTAGTCCCATCTGTGCAGCCTTTTTTAACAATAACTGCATCAATGGTTCACGCTCGTTCTCTACCTGATTGTCTAATACGGCATCCTTGAGATACTGCTTCAGTACACCCACTTCACGAGAGGGCTGAAGGTGGAACATCTCCATAATTTCGTTGCCATCGATAACGGGCTGGAGGAGGCGCTTGTAGTCTTTTTCTTTCAGGTCGGCCAACTTCTCACGAACCATGCGGAAGTTCTCCAAAAACATCTTCTTCTTAACCTCGTTCTTACTGGTAATATCGGCCTCACAGAGCGTCATCAAATCGTCGATGTCATCACCAGCATCGTTGAGCAGACGGCGTACGGCACTATCCGTTACCTCGCTGTCGGCAATAACCTGTGGACGCATGTGTAAATCGACCATTTTCTGTACATACTTCATCTCAGTGCCCATAGGCAACTTTAGTCTGCGGAAAATTCCCGGAACTTGCTTAGCACCAATGAGATTGTGGTTGTGGAATGTCCAACCAATACCAGATTCCCAGCGCTTTGACTTTGTCTTTCCGATGTCATGTAACAAAGCAGCCCAGCGGAGCCAAAGGGAGAATTGAGAATTGAAAATTGGAAATTGAGAATTCTGCTGCGCCTCGACAACATTTTCCAGTACCTCCAGGGTGTGATGGAAGTTGTTCTTGTGAGCCCTGCCATCGCGCTTTTCGACAATGTCAAGTGCGGCAAGCTCTGGAAGGATAATCTGCAGCAGGCCAGAACGTTGCAGGTATTCGAAACCAATGCTTGGGTGCTGCGACATCATGATTTTGTTGAGCTCTACCTCAATGCGCTCTCCACTGACAATTTTGATGCGGTCAGCCATACGGCTAAGGGCGTCAAACGTATCCTCCTCAATCTGGAAATTCAGCTGGGTGGCGAAGCGAATACAGCGCATCATACGCAACGGATCATCAGAGAATGTAATTTCGGGATCTAATGGCGTGGCGATGATACCATCTTCTAAGTCGGCAATACCGTCGAAGGGATCTACCAGTTCGCCGAAGCGCTTCTCGTTCAGGCAGATAGCCATTGCATTGATGGTGAAGTCGCGGCGGTTTTGGTCGTCCTCCAACGTACCATTCTCTACGATGGGCTTGCGGGAGTCGTGGCTGTAGCTCTCCTTGCGAGCACCCACGAATTCTACCTCTGTATCGTGGAACTTTACTTGAGCAGTACCAAAATTCTTGAAAACACTGAGGTGTGCTTTCTTGCCGAGTTGCTTCTTCAGTGCAGCAGCCACCTCGATGCCACTGCCTACAACGACCACATCGATGTCGTTAGAGGGGCGTTCTAGGAAGATGTCGCGCACAAAACCGCCTACAACATAGCACTCTACGCCCATCTCGTCGGCCACATGGCCAATAAGATGGAAGATGTCCTTGTCAAGTATCTTTGCTAATGCTTGGTCTGAATACAGTTTCATGCGCTTATGCCCTCTACACTGGTAAAAGGGGAGTGCAAAGGTACTCATTTTGATTGTAATTTTAGCATCACTCCACCTATTTTATAATAATCTTTAACGTTTTCAAATTTTTTCCTTTTCCTTTTGCATTTCGCTCACTAATTCGTACCTTTGCAGACGCAAATGAAGAAATATGTAGTCATATTGGCTGTAGTGGCAAGTCTTATGGCTTGCAACCATGGACGCCAAAAGGAGATAGAGCGATTCAGGATGAAAGTGCGTTCGCAGTATCTGGAGGAGAAACTGGCGGAGGCACAGCTTGAGTTGGCGCATACCGACAGCATCCTGCAACAGCGAGAACTCCGTGAAGATAGTACAAAAGTGCAGAAGCGCAACTATCAGGACTCGTTAGAGTTGGCTGCTGACGTACAAGGTGCCCAAATACGCTATATCCATAAGAAGCAGAAAGAGATAAAATGACTCAGCAAGAAGCAAAGACTAACGAAGAGTTCGAACAGACACTGAAAGAATGTCGCACATTGTTCGAGAAGAAGCTCCACGACTATGGGGCTTCGTGGCGTATCCTGCGTCCACAGTCACTCACTGACCAGTTGTTTATTAAAGCCAAGCGCATCCGTTCGCTGGAAATCAAGAAGGAATCGCTGGTGGGCGAGGGCATTCGTCCGGAGTTTATTGCCCTTATCAACTATGGTATTGTGGGTCTGATACAGCTTTGCCACGGATTCAGCGATACGGTGGACATGGATAATGATGCAGCCATGGCGTTGTATGATAAATATGCCAAGGAAGCCCTAGAGCTGATGAAGCGCAAGAACCATGACTATGATGAGGCTTGGCGAGGTATGCGTGTCAGCTCATATACCGATTTTATTCTGACCAAGATTGAGCGCATCAAGGAAATAGAGAATCTGGGTGGCGAGACGCTGGTCAGTGAAGGTGTAGACTCCAACTATATGGATATTATCAACTATGCCGTATTCGGGGCAATTAAGTTGGCAAATAACGAAGAGTAGGGCGTGTTGAGCTAAGATGAGAAAGGCTGTCGTAAATATTGCCAGAATGGTGTTGGCCGTAGTCCTGATAATATCGGGATTCGTCAAGGCTGTGGACCCGATGGGTACGCAGTATAAGTTGTCCGACTATTTGACAGCCTTGCATCTTCAGATGCTGACACCTGACTTCCTGACATTGGGCGCATCGGTTATATTGTCGGCATTAGAGTTTGGGCTGGGTATTTGCCTGCTCTTTGCCATCCGCAAAGTAGTATCGACATCACTGACCCTGCTGATGATGCTCTTCATGACACCGCTGACACTATGGGTGGCACTCGCTGACCCAGTTTCGGATTGTGGATGCTTCGGCGATGCTATCGTACTCACTAATTGGCAGTCCTTCAGCAAGAATGTCGTATTGCTCATCATGGCCTATGTCGTCTGGAAGTGGCCGCATGACATGGTGCGTCTGATCTCGACATCCAGCCAGTGGATAGCAGTCAACTATTCGGCAATATTTATTCTTGCCGTGTCCGGATGGTCACTGTATGACCTTCCATATTTGGATTTCCGCCCTTACCATGTCGGTACTGACTTGAGAAAGGGTTGGCAACAGATGATGAATGGCGAGGAGTCGCCCTATGCTGAATTCTTCATACAGCGCGCTGATGATGGGGAAGATATTACCGACTCATTGCTCAGTAGCAAAGGATATCTTTTCTTACTCGTGGCGCCTCATGTGGAGCAGGCAGACGACAGTCAACTGGATCTGATCAACCAGATGTATGAATATGCGGAGGACAATAACTACCCGTTCTATGCATTGACTGCAAGTGGTGAGAAGGGTATTGAACGCTGGCGCGACATGACCGGAGCAGAATATTCCTTCTGTCAGACTGACGAGATAACGCTGAAGACTATCATCCGCAGTAATCCTGGCTTGTTACTGCTAAAGGACGGTGTCATCATTCGTAAATGGAGTCATAACAATCTGCCCGACGAATATGCGCTGACCGATCGTTTGGAAAAACTGAAGATAGGCAGCATGTCTAAGGAGTCGATGACAGGCAAGATACTGATTATAGCACTGTGGTACATTCTGCCACTGCTGCTACTGACCATTGCCGACCGTCTTTGGGCGTGGTCGAAATGGCTCAAGAGAAAAGAACAGTCTAACAAGATATATCAACTTTTTAAAAAGAAAACAGAAAATGAGAAAGAAAATCGTAGCAGGCAACTGGAAGATGAACCTGAACCTGCAAGAGGGTGTGGCTCTGGCCAAGGAACTGAATGAGGCTCTGGCAGCCGACAAACCTAACTGTGACGTTGTTATCTGCACACCGTTCATCCATCTGGCATCTGTTGCCAAGGAGCTGAACCAGAATGTTATCGGCCTTGGTGCTGAGAACTGTGCTGACAAGGAGAAAGGTGCTTTTACTGGTGAGGTAAGCGCTGAGATGGTAAAGAGCACTGGTGCTCAGTACGTTATTCTGGGTCACTCAGAGCGTCGTGAGTACTACAAGGAGACTCCTGAGATTCTGAAGGAGAAGGTGCTGCTGGCCCTGAAGAACGGTCTG
>JAILMS010000026.1 GCA_024692385.1 Prevotella sp.
CAGAGATTGCCCACTTCCATCGTCCTTCAGAGAAGTTTGCCTTCTCTGTGGCTGGTTTCTGGAACGGTCAGCGTGGTTTCTTCAAGAATAAGGCACTGAACGAGTGGAACGACAAGCTACAGGAAGCTGGCGGAAAGATGCGCTTCGTATATCAGCCAACCCGTAAGCTGACACTGGAGCTGACAACCGACTACCAATGGACTCGTCAGAACGCATTTCCTTATGGTGTGTACGACTACGACGCCAACACCGTAAAGGAACCGTCAACGACGGTAATGAACGGCTACAAGCGACACATGCTGAACACTGGTTTGACCATCAGCTACAAGGCTGATAACTGGCTGCTCAGCTCTACCACATCATGGCAATATCTGCGTGACCACATGGAGATGGACCAGGACTATCAGCCTGAGGACTTCATGCACCTGACACAGTTGCAGAAGCAGCAGGCACTGACACAGGAACTGATACTGCGCAGTCACGGTCAGCGCAAATGGCACTGGACCTTTGGCGTATTCGGCTCGTACCAGTGGTTGCGCACTGAGGCTCCCGTTACCTTCGGTCCTGCCATGAACGACATGACGGCAGCTCGCATCCTGACAATGATGCCAGCCTATGTAGTGTCGATGTTTACCATCTGGGAGATTCCCGACTTCAACGTAACAGAGACATTCCATACTCCTTCAGCCAGTCTGGGGGCATTCCACGAGTCAACAGTATCACTTACCGACCGTCTGGACGTAACCTTAGGCTTGCGCTACGAGTTTAGTCAGGTAAAGATAGACTATAACACCAGCGGACTGGTAGCACTACACTACGCTATACCGCCATTGGAAGAGACTAACAGACTGACTGCCATATTGGAGAACAACAGCAAGCGCTCATTCAACCAACTGCTGCCCAAGGTGGGCGTAACCTACCGTGTGGACGACAGTGGTTCGAATATCTATGCTACCGTATCAAAGGGCTATCGTGCCGGAGGATATAACATCCAGATGTTCTCTGACATCTATCAGTCGGAATTCATGAACAAGGGTAAGAAGCTGAATCAGGGTGATGTCACCCTCGACTATACAGACGAAGACTATAACGCCGTCGACGAGACCATCAGCTACAAGCCTGAAGAGTCATGGAACTATGAGGCTGGTGCGCATCTGAACCTGCTGGACGGTAAGCTGCATGCTGATGTGGCAGTCTATTATATGAAGATAAGAAACCAACAACTGTCGATCATGAGTCCTGAGACAAACTTCGGACGAGTCATGGTGAATGCGGGTAAGAGCCACACCATGGGCGTGGAGCTGTCGCTGCGTGGCCGTGCCTTCGACGACCGACTGGACTGGTTCTGTAATCTGGGTGCTGTGAAAGCGAAGTTCGACGAGTATGACGGCTATGATGGCAACAAAATTCCTTTTGTTCCTGCAGCTACATTCTCATTGGGAGGCAACTACCGTATTGACAAATTCCTGGTGGGTGCTGACCTGAGCGGACAGGGCTATACAGAATGGAATGAAGCCAACACCTTCGGACAGAAGAAATATGTGGTCTTAGGTGCTCATGTGGGTTATGACTTCGGAAAATGTAATATCAAACTGTGGGGTCGCAACCTGACTGATACTAAGTACAATACCTTTGCTGTAGAAAGTAAGGCAACAGGTCAGGCCTTGCGCTTTGCACAACGAGGCAATCCACTTCAGCTTGGCGTAGACTTAAATATGCATTTTTAATTAAATTACACCATTTTCGTTAAAAACGTTAAATTTAACGGAAATAATTAGACTTTTTGACTTCTTCATATCGGGAAATTATATATCTTTGCAATGTGAACATAGCGAAGTTGCTCACACTCGGAAAAACGAGTTTTGCACTCGCATAATCGCAACATTGCCCTCGATATGAAGAAGTCAACTATTTGGACCATAGCAGTCATCATGGGAGTGTCGTTCCTCGCACTGCTCTTCCTTCAGTTCTCCTATGTAGAGGAGATGGTAAAGATGAAGAAGGAGCAGTTTGACGAGAGTGTGAACCGCGCACTCTATCAGGCCTCGCGAAATCTGGAGATGAACGAGACACTGCGCTATCTGGAGAAAGATGTCAACGAGACAGAACGTAGAGCTTTCACACAGGACAGTGTGATTGTGGACGGACTGGGCTCTATCACACATAGTCATCAGTTTGCAGTAGCCAGCGACGACGGAACCATCTACAGCTCATTCCAGGTGAAGGCGCTGAAGATGAAGCCTGCCTCTGTGCCCAAGGCGATGATTCTGCGTAAGGACAAGAACTCGCTGGCTGACGCTACAAAGAGCATGCAGGAGATAGTACGCCAGCGCTACGTCTATCAGAAGGCGCTGCTCGACGAGGTGGTCTATAACATCTTATATACTGCCAACGAGAAGCCACTGAAGGAGCGTGTCAACTTCCGCATGCTGGATAAGGACATCCGTGTGGAGCTGATGAACAACGGTATCAATATTCCTTACCACTTCACCGTATCTACTACCGATGGCCGCGAGGTATATCGCTGTCCGGACTATGAGGAAGAAGGAAAGGAATATACCTATACACAGGATTTGTTCCACAACGACCCATACGCCAAGAAGGGTGTGGTAAAGATTCACTTCCCAGAGATGAACTCATACATCTTCTCCAGTGTACGCTTCATGATTCCTTCTATCATCTTCACCATCGTACTGCTGATTACCTTCTTGTTTACCCTTGTAGTAGTATTCCGACAGAAGCGCTACTCGGAAATCAAGAACGACTTCATCAACAATATGACGCACGAGTTGAAGACTCCTATCGCCAGCATCTCACTGGCCGCACAGATGATGAACGACGAGAGCGTGCCTAAGTCAGAGCAGATGACGAAGCACTTGGGGTCGGTGATTGCCGACGAGTCTAAGCGCCTGCGCTTCTTGGTAGAAAAGGTGCTGCAGATGTCAATGTTCGACAAGAAGACCGTTACATTTAAGGAGAAGGAGCTCGACCTCAACGAGATGGTAGAGAGCATTGCACAGTCCTTTAACCTGCGTGTGGAACACACTGGAGGTAAGATATATACAGAGATAGAAGCTGTAGAATCGGCTATCTTTGTCGATGAGGTGCACTTCCAGAATGCCATCACCAATCTGATGGACAATGCCGTAAAATATCGCAAGCCCGACGAACCTATCGATATTTATATCCATACATGGAACGACCACGAGAAGTTGTACCTCTCTATCCGCGATACCGGTATGGGTATTAAGAGAGAGAACGTGAGAAAGATCTTTGACAAGTTCTATCGCGTACACACCGGAAACAAGCACGATGTGAAGGGATTCGGACTGGGACTGGCTTACGTCAAGAAGGTTATCGACCTGCATCAGGGAGAGATCAAGGCAGAGAGTGAATATGGCAAGGGTACCAAGTTTACCATCAGCCTGCCACTCCTGAAAGAAGACAACAAATAAGAACACAAATATTATTAACGATAAAACATTTAAAATTATGGATGAGAAACTGAAAATTCTTCTTTGTGAAGACGATGAGAACCTCGGAATGTTGCTCCGCGAGTATTTAGCAGCTAAGGGCTATATGGCCGAGTTGTGTCCTGATGGCGAGGCTGGTTACAAGGCCTTCCTGAAGACTAAGTTTGACATCTGCGTGCTCGACGTGATGATGCCTAAGAAGGACGGATTCACGCTGGCTCAGGAAATCCGCCAGGCTAACGCAGAGATCCCCATCATCTTCCTGACTGCCAAGACGCTGAAGGAAGACATCCTCGAAGGCTTCAAGATTGGTGCCGACGACTACATCACCAAGCCATTCTCTATGGAGGAACTGGTATTCCGTGTAGAGGCTATCCTGCGCCGTGTACGTGGCAAGAAGAACAAGGAGAGCTCAGTATATCACATTGGCGACTTCATCTTCGACACTCAGAAGCAGTTGCTGGTTATCGGTGAGAAGCAGACAAAGCTGACCACCAAGGAGAACGAACTGCTGGCACTGCTCTGCTCACATGCCAACGAGATTCTGCAGCGTGACTTCGCCCTCAAGACCATCTGGATTGACGACAACTACTTCAATGCTCGCTCAATGGATGTTTACATCACTAAGCTGCGTAAGCACTTGAAAGACGACCCACAGATTGAGATTATCAATATCCACGGTAAGGGTTACAAGTTGATTACTCCTGAAGCAGAGTAAAGAAATGATAAAAAATCGGGAATTGTGATAGATTCTCGATTTTTTTTTCTACCTTTGCAGTCTAATAGTGCTTAAAGGTAAACATGATCCATATAAGAAACTTTTGTATCATTGCACATATCGACCACGGAAAGTCTACACTGGCTGACCGCCTGTTGGAATATACCAAAACCATTCAGGTAACGGAAGGACAGATGTTGGATGACATGGATCTGGAGCGTGAGCGTGGCATCACGATTAAAAGTCATGCCATCCAGATGGAGTATATGTACAAGGGTGAAAAATATATACTGAACTTAATTGATACTCCGGGACACGTTGACTTCTCTTATGAGGTCAGCCGTTCTATTGCTGCCTGTGAGGGCGCTCTGCTGGTGGTAGACGCTACACAGGGCGTACAGGCACAGACCATATCGAACCTCTATCTGGCAATAGACAACAACCTGGAGATTATCCCCGTTATCAATAAAATTGATATGCCCAGTGCTATGCCTGACGAGGTAGAAGACGAAATCGTAGAACTGATAGGCTGCGACCGTTCAGAGATTCTGCGTGCCTCTGGTAAGACTGGCGAGGGTGTAGAAGATGTCCTTAACGCAGTGGTTGAGCGCATCCCTCATCCCGTAGGCGACGAGAAGGCTCCTCTGCAGGCGCTAATCTTTGACTCGGTATTCAACTCATTCCGTGGAATTATCGCTTACTTCAAGATTACTAACGGCTCTATCCGTCAGGGTGACAAAGTGAAATTCTTCAATACCGGACAGGAATACGTAGCTGACGAGGTAGGTGTGCTGAAGATGGATATGATTCCACACAAGGAACTGCATACGGGTGAGGTAGGCTATATCATCTCTGGTATTAAGAATGCCAAGGAAGTAAAGGTGGGTGATACCATTACTCATGTAGCTACGCCATGCGACAAAGCCATCGAGGGCTTCCAAGAAGTTAAGCCAATGGTGTTCGCTGGTGTTTATCCTATCGACCCTGTAGATTACGAGAACCTGCGTGCTTCGCTGGAGAAGTTGCAGCTGAACGATGCCTCGCTGACATTCACGCCAGAGACATCTATCGCGCTGGGCTTCGGTTTCCGTTGTGGTTTCCTCGGACTGCTGCACATGGAGATTGTACAGGAGCGTTTGGATCGTGAGTTTGATATGGACGTTATTACCACCGTGCCCAACGTAACCTATATGTGCTACACCAAGCAGGGTGAGGTGAAAGAGGTGCACAAC
The DNA here is from genome assembly GCA_024692385.1 of Prevotella sp. Lineage (GTDB taxonomy): Bacteria > Bacteroidota > Bacteroidia > Bacteroidales > Bacteroidaceae > Prevotella. The sequence continues at coordinate 5,424 of JAILMS010000026.1, forward strand.
CCCTCAGGTTTGCCCGACCAGACCATGATTGACCATATCGAGGAACCATATATCAAGGCCAGCATCATTACTGCTGCCGACTATATCGGACCGATTATGACGCTCTGTCTGGACAAGCGTGGTGAGCTGATAGACCAGCAGTATGTATCAGGTAACCGCGTGGAGTTGCGCTTTATGTTGCCACTGGGTGAAATCGTTATCGACTTCTACGATAAGCTGAAGAGCATCTCGAAGGGCTATGCCTCATTCGACTACCATATCGACGGTTTCCGTCCGTCAAAGCTGGCTAAGCTGGACATCCTGCTCAATGGTGAGCCTGTGGATGCCCTGTCGACACTGACTCATCAGGACAATGCCGTGACCTTTGGCCGCCGTATGTGTGAAAAGCTGAAGGAACTGATTCCACGACAGCAGTTTGATATTGCTATTCAGGCTGCTATTGGTGCTAAGATTATTGCTCGTGAGACAGTCAAGCAAGTGCGCAAGGATGTTACCGCCAAGTGTTATGGTGGTGACGTGAGCCGTAAGCGTAAGTTGCTGGAGAAACAGAAGCGTGGTAAGAAGCGAATGAAGCAGATAGGTAATGTGGAAGTACCGCAGAAAGCCTTCCTTGCCGTGCTGAAGTTAGACTAGAACATAACCTAAGACTTAATATAGAGAACAGAAAAATGACTACAATTGGATTAACTACACGTGATGTGGCCCGCGAACTGGCCCGCCGCTACAGTACCATGACTCATGACGAGCTTGACGTACTGGAAAGCATCCTCGTACCCATGAGGTTTCAAAAAGGTGACTTCATTTTGAAAGAAGGTGAGGTATGTACCAATATCTATTGGGTGGTAAAAGGTCTTGTTCGCCAGTTCTATATCAAGAATGGTAAAGAGTTGACAGAATATATGGCTGTGGAGAATACGATGTTTATGAGCATCGAGAGCTTGTTTAAGGAGCAGCCCAGCCACCAGCAGATTCATGCCCTTGAGCCTACCATCGTCTTTGCACTTCCTAAGGCAAAGCTGGAGCGTGAAGCTGTGCGCAATGTGAATATCCAGATGCTTTATCGTAAGATATTGGAGGAGTCGCTGATTATCGCACAGATTCGTGCTGATATGCTGCGCTTCGAATCTGCGCCAGAGCGCTATGCTAAACTCGTGAAGCGTTCGCCACAACTGGTATTGCGCGCTCCGCTGGTGTACATCGCCAGTTATCTGCAGATGACACCAGAGACGCTTAGTCGTGTACGCACATCAGCGTTGCTGGACGACAAAGACTAAAGGATACAACTGAAATGAAAGAGTTCGGAGAATTCAGTGTTGAATTGGGCTGGCTCTTCTTTGAATAACCCGAATAGGGCGCTACCTGAGCCACTCATGGCCGCATAGGTGGCGCCCATTTCATATAGTTTATCTTTGATAGCACCAATTTCCGGATGCAATGCAAAGACACTCTCCTCAAAATCATTGACCAGCGTGTCGCGCCACGTCTCTACAGGCTGGCAGACAGCCTCACGACAGTTGATGGCAGGGTAGTGGGGATGGATGCGTGAGAAAGCCTCTTTTGTGGGTACGGGAATATCAGGACGTACCACACACAACGTCCAGCCTTTCAGGTCAAGATCAATGGGCGTCAATACTTCGCCTATGCCCTCAGCATAACACGGGCGACTCTGAATAAAAAAAGCACAGTCAGCACCAAGACGTGCGGCATATTGCTGCATCTGCTCGTCGGAGAGCTGCAGATCAAAAGCCTCATTCAGCAGACGTATCATATAGGCACAGTCGCTGCTGCCGCCACCCATACCTGCTTGTGTAGGAATGCCTTTCCACAGATGAGTGTGGATGCGGGGTAGTGTAGGGAAGTCTGCCTTGAGCAACTGGTAGGCACGCACCACAAGGTTGCGTTGCTCATCGCCTTCAATATTTATATTGGTTACCTTCAGGTCGCAGTCTACAGCCGATGGGAAACCATCACTCATAGGTACAACCTCCAGCGCATCCATAATGGGGACTGGATAGAATACCGTTTGCAGGTTATGATAGCCGTCTGGACGTTTCTCTACGACATTTAAACCAAGATTGATTTTGGCTATAGGAAATGTAATCATCTTACTTCTTAATTTTAGCTCCTTGTCTCTTAAACTCTAATGCCTTAGGCAATTTCTGCCATTTACCCTTATAGGGAACTTTGATAGCGTTTCCATCGCCTTGACGGAGCGTATAGATTGAGTCGTTCTTGCGTACCAGCGTAGCAGACAGGTCTTCACTACCGAAATCATTAATCAACTGCAGGGTAGCCTTCTTATCATTGTGAACCTCGCACGATGTTATCACCCAACAGAAGGAATTGTTCTTCTTGCCTAAATAGCCAGGTAATTCACCATAAAGCTCTTGGCCTGGTATGGTGATGTCTTTGTCGTAGAAGTTGATACGCAGATAAACATCATAATCATTATTATATAGGTACGCGTGGAATGCTGTGCTATCCTTTTGTGCATAGCAATTCAGTGTAGCCACTGCGAGCGTTATCATTAGTAGGAATTTCCTCATACTGCTTCTGTTTTGCTGACAAAGGTACTAAATCTAAATCAATAAAACGCTGTTTTGCTGAAAAATATATCAATAATTTGTGTAGGTTTTTATTTTTTTTATATATCTTTGCAGCGTTATACATGTATCAACAAACAATAGGAAAGAATATGTTAAAGCCTGATTATATCTTTGAATCGAGTTGGGAGGTATGTAACAAAGTTGGTGGCATTTACACCGTGCTTTCTACTCGCGCAAAGACGTTACAGGAAGAGCTGAAGGATCAAGTAGTTTTTATCGGTCCTGACTGCTGGAAGGAAAATGACAGTCCCTATTTCTGTGAGGATAAGACTCTCTTTGCTGAGTGGCAATGGGAGGCTAAAGAGCAAGGCCTGGCTGTAAAGGTTGGCCGCTGGACTATCCCTGGGGAACCTATTGCCATATTGGTAGACTTTACTCCTTTCTTCGAGAAAAAGAATGAGATCTACGCTCGTCTGTGGGAACACTACGCTGTTGACTCACTGCACGCTTATGGCGACTACGACGAGGCTTCCATGTTTTCATATGCTGCCGCATTGGTTGTTGAGAGCATCTACAAATTCAACATTCAGCGTTCAACGTTCAACGAGAAAACGAAGGTAATCTATCATGCCAACGAGTGGATGTGTGGACTGGGTGCATTGTATATCAATTATAAGTTACCTCAGATTGGTACCATCTTCACAACGCATGCTACCAGCATCGGACGTTCTATCGCAGGCAACCAGAAACCGCTCTACGACTATCTCTTCGCCTATAACGGTGACCAGATGGCTGGAGAGTTGAATATGCAGTCGAAACATTCTATTGAGAAACAGACTGCATGGCACGTTGACTGCTTTACTACCGTGAGCGATATCACAGCAAAGGAGTGCGTAGAACTGTTGGACAAACCCGTTGATGTGGTATTACCCAATGGCTTTGACGATAGCTTTGTGCCTAAGGGCGCTCAGTTCACAAAGAAACGTAAGGCTGCCCGCAAGCGTCTGCTTGAGGTTGCCAATACCCTGTTGGGTGAACAGCTTGACGACAATACACTCATCGTTTCTACCAGTGGACGCTATGAGTTCCGTAACAAAGGTATTGATGTGTTCGTGGAAGCTATGAACCGTCTGTTGCGTGATCGTGAACTGAAGAAGAAAGTGCTGGCATTTATCGAAGTACCTGGTTGGGTAGGAGAGCCTCGCAAGGATTTGCAGGAGCGACTGGCCAGCGGTAAGCAGTATGATACTCCACTGGAGGTACCACAGGTAACTCACTGGCTGCATAATATGAGCCACGACAACGTGCTCAGCATGATGAAATACTACGATATGCATAATCGTAAGGATGAGAATGTGAAAGTAATCTTCCTGCCTTGCTATCTGGACGGAAAAGATGGTATTCTCAACATGCACTACTATGATGTGGTGTTGGGCAATGACCTCTGCATCTATCCCTCATACTATGAGCCGTGGGGCTATACACCATTAGAAGCAGTTGCTTTCAAAGTTCCTTGCATCACAACCGACTTGGCAGGCTTTGGACTCTGGGCAAACAAAGAGTTCGGCCACTATGGTGAGTTGAAGGATGGTGTAAAGGTGATACATCGTACAGACTATAACTACTCAGAGGTTGCTGATGCAATCAAGGATGCTGTTGCCGACTTCTCAGCAATGAGCAAGAAAGAGGTTGACGAGTGTCGCAAGAAAGCTGATGCCCTGTCAAAGAAAGCATTGTGGAGCAAGTTTATCAAATACTACCACGAGGCTTACGACATTGCTTTGACTAAGGCTGAAGAAAGAATGAAGAAATAAAAACGAACTTTAATAGATATAAGTTATGAAAATTAAAGCTGATTATGCCAATGCTCCAATGTGGAGAGACCTGATTGTTAAATCAAGTCTTCCAGAGCAACTGAAGTGTTTGGATGAGATTGCCCACAATATGTGGTGGGTATGGAACTACGAGGCTCGTGACCTGTTTCGTGACCTCGACCCTGAGATTTACCATGAAGTAAAACATAATCCAGTGATGCTGCTGGAACGTTTAAGCTACGCCCGTAAAGAAGAGATTCTAAAAGATAAAGCACTGATGAAGCGCGTGAAGGATGTTTATGCTCAGTTCCGCGCTTATGTTGACGTAAAGCCTGATAGCAAGCGTCCGTCAGTTGCATACTTTTGTATGGAATATGGTATCCATTCTGCTCTGAAGATTTATTCTGGTGGTCTGGGTATGCTGGCTGGTGACTATGTCAAGGAGGCTTCTGACTCTAACGTTGACATGTGTGCCGTTGGTTTCCTTTATCGTTTCGGCTACTTCACTCAGAGCCTGTCGATGGACGGTCAGCAGATTGCCAACTATGAGACACAGAACTTCGGTTCGTTGCCTATTAAGCGTCAGCTTGACAAGGACGGCAATCCTATGGTGATTGATGTTCCATATACCAACTATCAGGTTCACGCTTATGTATGGCGTGTTAATGTAGGTCGTGTAACGCTGTACCTGCTGGATACCGACAATGAGATGAACTCAGACTTTGACAAGCCCATTACTCATGCTCTCTATGGTGGTGACTGGGAGAACCGTCTGAAGCAGGAGATTCTGCTCGGTATTGGTGGTATGATGCTTCTGAAGAAACTGGGCATCAAAAAGGATATCTATCATTGTAACGAAGGTCATGCAGCACTCTGCAACCTGCAGCGTCTGTGTGATTATATTGATGAGGGTCTGAACTTCAATCAAGCTTTGGAGCTGGTACGTGCCAGCGGCCTCTATACAGTTCACACTCCAGTTCCTGCCGGTCACGACTACTTCGAAGAAGGTTTGTTTGGCAAGTATATGGGTGCTTATCCTCAGAAGTTGGGTATCTCATGGGACGAGTTCATCGGCATGGGTCGAACCAATCCCGATGATCACAGTGAGAAGTTCTGTATGTCTACCTTTGCCTGCAACACTTGTCAGGAGGTTAACGGTGTTTCTTGGCTGCATGGTGAGGTGTCAAAGAAGATGTTCGCTCCTATCTGGAACGGCTACTTCCCCGACGAGAGCCATGTAGGCTATGTTACTAATGGTGTTCACTTCCCAACATGGTGTGCTACCGAGTGGCGTCGTGTCTATGCTAAGTACTTCGATGCTAAGCACATGAGCGACCAGTCTAACGAGGAAATCTGGCACGGTATCTATAACTGTCCTGATGAAGAGGTGTGGAGCACCCGCATGGCATTGAAGCAGAAGCTCTTCGACTATATCAAGGAGCAATTCCGTGAGACATGGCTGCGCAATCAGGGTGACCCATCACGCGTTTTGTCTATCATTGAGAAGATGAACCCCAACGCACTGGTAATCGGTTTCTGCCGTCGCTTTGCTACTTACAAGCGTGCCCACCTGCTGTTTACAAACCTGGATCGTCTCTCTAAGATTGTCAACAATCCTGAGCGTCCTGTTATCTTCCTCTTTGCTGGTAAGGCTCATCCCGCCGATGGCGCTGGTCAGGGACTTATTAAGAAGATTTACGAGATTTCTCAGCGTGACGAGTTCCTGGGTAAGGTTATCTTCCTTGAGGACTACGACTTCCTGCTGGCTCGCCGTTTGGTATCAGGTGTTGATATCTGGATGAATACACCTACACGTCCTCTGGAGGCTTCAGGTACATCTGGCGAGAAGGCCGAGATGAATGGTGTTGTCAACCTGTCTGTCAAGGACGGTTGGTGGTTAGAGGGCTATCGCGAGGGTGCCGGTTGGGCACTTACCGAGAAGCGCACCTATACCACTCAGGGTTATCAGGACAATCTGGATGCTGCCACCATCTATGGCTTGCTGGAGAACGAGATTATTCCTATGTACTACAATAAGGACAAGAAGGGCCTCTCTAAGGAATGGATTAAGGTTATCAAGAACTCTATCGCCCTGATTGCTCCTCATTATACCATGAAGCGTCAGCTCGATGACTACTACGATCGTTTCTATGTCAAGCAGGCTATGCGCTTCAAGGCACTCGCTAAGGATAACAACCGTCTGGCTAAGGAAATCGCCCAGTGGAAAGAGACCGTTGCTGAACGTTGGGATGCCATTAATGTCGTCAGCAGCGAGTGGACCTTCCCTGCATCAGGTTGCGAGGCTGGTCAGAAATATACCATCAAGTATGTCGTCAACGAGCAGGGTCTCGACGATGCAATCGGCTTGGAGAAGGTCAATGTATGTCTTGACAAGGACGGTAACGAGAAGGTATTCAGCGTTGAACCGCTGAAGGTTACGGGTCGCGATGGCAACAACTTCATCTTCGAGGCAGAGCTGTCACCCAACCAGTTCGGACAGTATAAGAGTGCTATCCGCATGTATCCTAAGAATGTTAACCTGCCTCACCGTCAGGACTTCTGCTATGTGAAATGGCTGGAATTGCCTCAGCTGGTGTAAGTAGAGGATACTAATAATACAATAAAAGAACGGAGACCTTCGGGCCTCCGTTTTTTATATACCCCCTCTAAAGGAGGAGGATAGGGGGAGTTTCTAATAGAATAACATAGACAGCGCATAAGCCACGATAGTCGCTGTAATGACGCTGATGAGACCTGGCATCATGAACGAGTGGTTCAGCAGGTATTTACCAATCACCGTAGTACCTGAGCGGTCGAAGTTGACAGTGGCAATATCGCTGGGGTAGTTGGGGATGAAGAAATATCCGTAGACGGCAGGGAACACACCCAGAAGGACCGGACCAGGAATACCTAAATTATAGGCTAATGGCAACATCGCTACAACAACAGCTCCCTGCGAGTTGATCAGCACAGAAACCAAGAAGAATACCAAAGCAATACTCCACGGATATGCCTTGACAACACCCGTCAGCATATCCTGCATCTCGTCCGTGTAGTTTGAGAAATACGTATCTGCCAACCATGCAATACCATAGATGGCGACTACAGCTACCATACCCGACTGCCATACAGGACCAGACACTGCTTTCTTAGGAGCAGCCTTGCAGAAGATAATCATCAGTGCAGCGGCAGAAATCATCACAATCTGGATAACCAGATTCATCTTTAACGCTATTGAACCCGTTTCCGTCAGACCGGAAGCCACGACACCAGCTTTGGCGAGTGCAGCAGCAGAGACCTTTGTTCCACCGATAATCATTATATCTCCAGCACCCTTAACCACTTTCACGGTTGTGTAAGAAGGCAGCAACTGCGGTAAGGCGGCAAAGAGTACAATAACGCCCAATGCTGCCAGGAAAATAAATACTGCATTCTTGGCCGACTGTGGAATCTCCTTGTCGAGCGTGGTAGCTGTTCCGCCGTAGATGTAGTTATACTGTGCGGGGTCTTTCAGCTTAGCCTGGAACTGCGGATCCTTGTCGAGGTCGAGACCACGACGATAGGAAGCAGCGGCTGCAACCATCAGTCCACAGAAGCAGGCAGGAATAGAAATCATCAGCACACGGGGAATCGTGATGTCGAAACCATTGGCATTCGAAATACTTACGAAGGCGACGACGGCAGCAGCAATAGGCGAACACGTGATACCTACCTGTGAGGCGATACTGGCGACACCACATGGACGCTCAGGACGAATACCTTTCTTTAGTGCAATGTCGCAGATGATGGGCATCAGCGTATAGACCACGTGGCCCGTACCTACCAGAACCGTCAGGAAGAAAGTACACATCGGAGCCAGAAACGTGATGCGGTCTGGATGCTTGCGTAGCATGCGCTCAGCAATCTGAATCAACCAGTCCATACCGCCTGAAGCCTGCATAATACCCGCACAGGTTACAGCGGCAATAATAATGTAGATAACATCGGTAGGAGGCGTACCTGGTTTCAATCCAAATCCGAAGACAAGCAACGCAAGGCCTATACCGGAAATGGCACCCAGTGCTAAACTACCATAACGAGAGCCAACCCACAGTGCACCAAGCACTATCAAGAGTTGAATAATCATTGTAATTGTCATGTAGATATAGGGGTTTAGTTAAACGATAACACAACTTATTGATTGCAAATATAGTCAATTCTTCTGAAACTACAAATATTTATGACATTTTTTTTCTGTTGTATATAAAATACCTACTTTTGATTATTGTGTATGTCGAAAAAGATGTCTAACTTTGCAACCGATTAATCTAATATAGGTATGAAGAATCAAAAGATGTATGAAGCGGATGACAAGATGATTTCTCTCATTCGTGATAATTACGACCTGTTGCAGTCGCTGGGAAGCTTTGGCATCAGTCTTGGTTTTGGCGATAAGACCGTGAAAGAGACCTGTGAAGATAACAATGTAGACACCTATACATTCCTCGCTGTGGTCAACTTCACCATTAATGGGTATGGTGATTTCGCTAATGACGAGAAAATCAGTGTTTCCACATTGCTTCACTATCTCGAAGCCTGTCATGCCTATTTTCTTGATTTCCAACTTCCTTATATCCGCAGAGAGCTGACAGAGTCGCTTAACGAGGCTAATTCATTATCTCGTTTGATTCTCCGTTTCTATGACGAGTATGCTCACGAGATTCGTCAACACATGAAATACGAGCAGAAGACTCTGTTCCCTTATGTTGATTCATTATTGGTTGGAAATCCCACAAACGATTATAATGTGGAGACTTTCTCCAAGCATCATGGTGCAGCAGACAAGAAACTACGTGAGTTGAAACTTTTGATGATTAAATATCTGCCACAAGACGCACTGCATAACAACCAGCTGACGGCCACTCTTCACGACATCTATGAGAATGAGCTATGGCTGCAGCAGCATGCTCAAGTGGAAGACAATATTTTCGTACCAGCTATCCGTCGTTTGGAATTACAAGCCAAACAGAATGATGTGTCGAAGAACATATCAGACATGGTATTCAAAGGCGGAGCAGGGCAGGATAGTGATGCACTCTCTGAACGTGAGCGCGATGTTATTATTGCCTTGGTACAAGGTATGTCGAACAAGGAAATTGCCGAACATTTGTTTATCTCGGTTAATACTGTTATTACCCACCGTCGAAATATAGCCCGCAAGCTACAAATTCATAGTCCTGCAGGTCTCACGATTTATGCCATCGTTAACAACTTGGTGGATATTTCTTCCGTTAAACTCTGACTATTCAAACAATATCAACACAAAACAAACTTATGAAACAAGTAATTGCTACAATCTTTAGCTTGATGCTGCCCATCATTGTACAGGCACAGTATCAACAAGTAAACGACATTCCCTACACAGTTTCTTCCGATGCCTATGCTCAGGAGCGCTGTAAACTCGATGTCTATTATCCTACGAATCAGAAGGACGCACCCGTAGTTGTGTGGTTCCATGGTGGTGGCATCGAAGGCGGTAATAAACATATTGACGAGCAGTTAAAGAATAGCGGCTTAGTGGTTGTAGCTGCTAACTATCGTCTGCTGCCCAAGGCTCACATCGACGATATTCTCGACGATGCTGCAGCTGCTGTGGCTTGGACATACAAGAATATTGAGAAATACGGTGGTAGCCATCGTAAAATAGTTGTTGCCGGACACTCTGCAGGAGGCTATTTACTCGATATGATTGGACTTGACAAGAAATGGCTCGCTAAATACGGTGTCGATGCCGACTCACTGGCTGCCCTTGTGCCGTTCAGCGGACAGTGCATTACCCACTACAATATCCGCAAGCAACAGGGTATTCCTCCTCTGCAGGCAACCATCGACAAGTATGCTCCACTTACATATGTTCGTCCTGACGCTCCTCCTATGATTATCATCTCGGGAGATAGAGAACTGGAACTTTATGGACGCTATGAGGAACAAGCATACTTCTGGCGTATGCTGAAACTTGTGGGCCACAAAGATGTTACGCTATACGAAATGCAAGGCTACGATCACGGCAATATGCCACATCCTGCATACTACATTCTGAAACAGCACATCAAGCGTCTAACTAAATAGACGCTGAAAGCACTATCTTATAAAGTTCATAAACTGTGGACGTTCATCACGCTGGGGGGCAACATCTCCATCAGCGTGAATTTTTTGTAGTATAAAAGCCATATTATTTCCTAATGTACGCATGGTCTGCATACCCTCAGTATCTAGTTTTACCTCTCCTTTACCAGCACCATATGCGATATTCCAGTATTGTGAGGTAATAACAGGCATATTCATCATCTCGAACATCATATTCATCGTCTGAAGTGTTGCCGTAGCACCGCCTCGTCTGCATACTGCCAATGCTGCAGCAGGTTTATTCTGTACAAGTCGGCCTGCTGAGTAGAACAGTCTCTGCATCAGCGACAACACACCGCCGTTGGGTTGACCATAATAGACTGGGGTTCCTACAATGAGTGCATCTGCTGTAGACATTTTCTCAATAATCACATTACAGAGGTCATCATCAAATACACACCCCTTACCGTTGTTCTGACGGCAGCCACCACAATTGATACACATGCGGACTGGTTTACGTCCTATCTGAACAATTTCGGTATCGATACCATGTTTCTGTAGTGTCGTCTCAATCTCCTGTAAGCAACAGAATGTATTGCCGTCAGTTCTTGGACTGCCGTTAATCATGAGTACCTTACACTTTTTACCTGTTACTTTATTTACCATCGCTGCTACTGGTGAAACAATAGCTGCTCCTGCAGCTGCTATTGACGCTTTCTTAATAAAATCTCTTCTGTCCATAGTTTAGTTGTTTTGTATTGTGTATATTATAACCTTATTGATTTTAAACACGGTCCTGATTTGCAATAACCCATCTGTATAGGTTACAGCCTGCGAAATTTCCAAGTACTTCAGCAATATAAATCACCAGCAACTGAGTGCTATACATCTCAGGAACAGCCAGAAAATAGAAAGCATCGGCAATGGAGTGGGTAAAGCCGCAGAGAATGAATACAGGAACACCATAGAGTAGGGGAAGGAACCTTCCTTCACGGCCAAATTGAACGGCAGTAGTCATAATGAAACCACAACCAATAGCAAGTAGAAAACATGCGAGAGGGCCTTTCGCAAGTCGTGACTCAATGATGGCAATATCAGGAGGAAGAATGTCGGGCTGTGCATAGGTACAAGCAAGCGCTGTAAGTCCACAACCTATAATATTACCGATCAATACCAGAGAGATAAGCCCCCAGTC
>JAILMS010000151.1 GCA_024692385.1 Prevotella sp.
TACCTGAACGTGCAGAAGACTGGCCGTATGAAGATTCCTTTTGGTATCGCTCAGATTGGTAAGGCTTTCCGTAACGAGATTGTAGCTCGTCAGTTCATCTTCCGTATGCGTGAGTTCGAGCAGATGGAGATGCAGTTCTTCATACAGCCCGGCACTGAGCTGGAGTGGTTCCCCAAGTGGAAGGAGACTCGTATGAAGTGGCATCAGGCTCTGGGCTTCGGTGCTGAGAACTATCGTTTCCACGACCACGACAAGCTGGCTCACTATGCTAATGCTGCTACTGATATCGAGTTTAAGATGCCATTCGGATTTAAGGAGGTAGAGGGTATCCACTCTCGTACCAACTTCGACCTCTCTCAGCACGAGAAGTTCTCTGGTAAGAGCATCAAGTACTTCGATCCTCAGACCAATGAGAGCTATACTCCGTATGTTATCGAGACATCAATCGGTGTGGACCGTATGTTCCTGAGCATTATGTGCCACGCATTTGATGAGGAGAAGCTGGAGAACGGCGAGACTCGCGTAGTACTGAAGTTGCCCGCAGCACTGGCTCCTGTAAAGTGTGCTGTGATGCCTCTGGTGAAGAAGGATGGCCTGCCCGAGAAGGCTCGTGAGATTATCGATCAGCTGAAGTATCACTTCGCTTGTCAGTACGACGAGAAGGATTCTATCGGTAAGCGCTATCGTCGTCAGGACGCTATTGGTACACCATACTGCGTCACCGTCGATCACGACACACTGACCGATGGTTGCGTAACCCTGCGCTTCCGTGATACCATGGAGCAGGAGCGTGTGAAGATTAGCGAGCTGAACTCAATCATTGAGGATAAGGTAAGCATCGCCAGTCTGTTGAAGAAATTACAGTAATAAAACGATGAAGTTCAGAAATATCATCTGGTGCCTGTTGGCAGTATTGGCCCTTGCTTCTTGTAAGGAAGAGGACGATGCTGTGGAGGAGTATGCTAACTGGCAGGTTACCAACGACGAGTATTTTAGCAAACTGGTATGGGAAGTACAGCAAGGCTTTTCGTCACTGCCTCAACAGTGGGTATTATATCCTTGTTATACGATGCCTGAAGTTGGCTATACATTGAATTATTATGACTATGTCGTAGCAGAGAAACTGGAGCAGGGTAGTGGCACAACGTCACCCCTGCTGACAGACTCTGTAGAGGTGCACTATAGTGGCCGCCTGCTGCCTTCAGCCAGCTATCCGAAGGGATACCAGTTTGATAGCAGCTATGCAGGAACCTTCGACCCCGTGCTGGCTACGCCGTCAAAGTTTGCCGTGCTCGGTGTGGTGAAAGGTTTTTCTACCGCATTGATGAATATGCATCGCGGTGACCATTGGCGCATCTATATTCCTTATCAGTTGGCTTATGGAGCTACGGCGAGAACAGCAGTACCGGCTTATAGCACACTGATTTTTGATTTGCGCCTGGAAGACTTCTGGCGCAAGACAAAGGGAGACAGAGAATAACGATTATCCTTTATTATCATTTAGCCTATGAAATACGCAGACTATATCCGCATCATCGAAATCGACTCCCTGTGGAGCGGTAAGAAACATATCGTGTGGCATCTTGACCCGCATGTGAATATCCTCAGTGGTATTAATGGTGTGGGTAAGTCGACCATCTTGAACAAGGTGTTCCGTAGCGTCAATACTAATGGTGACCTACAGAACCACCTGCTCAAGGGTGTCCACCTGACGGTAGAGCCAGAGGATGCTACCCATATCCGCTACGATATCATTCGTTCGATGGATTCACCCATGCTCGATACTGAGACCATGAATCTGGTGGATTCGCATATTTCTTCGGCCCTTGACTTCCAACTCTATCACCTGCAGCGTAAGTATCTGGACTATCAGGTGAATATCGGCAACCGCATCATCGAACAGCTACAGGCAGGAAATGCTGATGCTGCTCAGGAGTTGTCGAAAGCGAAAACTCGCTTCCAGGATATTGTTGACGAGCTCTTTGACGAGACGGGCAAGAAGATTGTCCGTACAGAAAACGAGATACGCTTCTCACAGATTGGTGAGACACTGGTACCTTATCAGCTGTCGAGTGGTGAGAAGCAGATGCTGGCCATCCTGCTCACAGTATTGGTAGAAGACCAGCAGCCTTATGTGCTCTTTATGGATGAGCCAGAAGTCAGCCTGCACATCGAATGGCAGAAACGCCTTATCGACTTGGTGGTAGAGATGAATCCCAACGTACAGATCATTCTTACCACGCATTCACCTGCCGTCATCATGAACGGCTGGATGGATAAGGTGACAGAAGTATCGGATATTACTATATAGTATCGCTTCTTGTATGGCTAGTAGACTGAAAGACCAACTTAATAGCCGTTACTTCGAAGCTGCCAATCAGTTGAAATCTAAGAAAGCACGGCATCGCATCGTAGCTTATGTAGAAAGCTATGATGATATCTATTTTTGGCGCACGGTGCTCTCACGCTTCGAAGACGACAAGCGCTACTTTGAGATTATGCTGCCCTCGCACCAGAAGCTGGAGCGTGGCAAGAAATCGGTACTGATGAATTTTGTAGGCGAGAAAGTGGGACCAGACATGATCGCCTGTGTAGACGCTGACTACGACTACATGCTGCAAGGTGCTACCGCTCAGTCACGTCGGGTGCTGGACTCCGACTATGTATTCCATACCTATGCCTATTCGATAGAGAATATGCAGTGTTATGCGAGTACGCTGCACGAGGTGTGTGTCAGCGTGACGCTTAACGACCATCGCATCTTTGACTTTTACGATTATCTGACGCAGTATAGCGAAGCTATCTTCCCCCTCTTTGTATGGAGCGTGTGGGCTTATCGCACTGGTAACTATAGTCGCTTCACCATGACTGACTTTGCCCGTGTTATCGACCCAGGGAAATTCAACGTGTTAGATCCTCAGCCGTCTTTAGACCATCTGCGCTCTAAGGTGGGGCGTAAGGTTAAACAGTTGCAGATGGAGTTTCCTGATGCAAGAGAAGAGTATCTCAACACCAAGACAAACATCAAGTCTTTGGGCGTAACACCACAGACCACCTATTTATATATACAGGGCCACCACCTGTTTGACAATGTGGTAGTCCCTATATTAAATAAGGTGTGCAACCGCTTGCGTATGGAGCGACAGGAAGAGATATACCATACTGCTGTGCACCATGAGCAACGGCGTAATGAGATGTCCTGCTATGAACACTCGTTGCAGGATATCCGTCAGATGTTGAAAAAGAATACTGGCTATAAGCAGTCTATACAGTATCAGCTCATCCAGCAGGATGTGGAGCATTACCTTGCATCAGTTGTCTTTCCAGAAGGCACTGGTAAACAATACTAATACTGACATAATCTCCAAACGACCAACGAGCATCAGGAACGAACAGAGCCACTTGACGAAGTCTGGCAGTTCGCTCCACGACATCACTGGACCAATCTGTGTACCCAGCGTTGGGCCAACATTACTGATACAACTCAGCGCGATGGTAATAGCATTGGTGTTGTCGATGCCTGTGGCAATCATCAGTGTAGCCGTCAGTGTTACCATGATAGTAAAGATGGCAAAGAAGGCCAATAGGGTATTGAGTTGTCCATGAGGTACTGGTGTACCGTTAATCTTGACAGGTAGTACAGCATTGGGGTGCAACAACTTGTGGAATTCGTTGCGTAGCACCTTCATCACCATGACGGCACGAACACACTTGAATCCACCTGTCGTAGAACCTGAGCAGGCTCCTACAAACATCAGACAGCCTAAGATAACCCATGTAATGTGTGGCCAACGAGCAGCATCGTCATTAAACAATCCGGTTGTCGTAATGAATGAGACTACTTGGAACAGGGCTGATCGGAAGGCACGTTCCAGACCATAGCCGTTGCGCGTCATCAATAGATAGAGTATCCAGATGGTGGCAACGCTGATAATGGTGATATACAGTTTGAACTCCGAACTCTTAAACAGTGCCATGGGCTTCAGCTTGAAGATGCAGGCATAGAGCATCATGAAGTTGATACCTGCCAGGAACTGGAAGAGAATAGAGATATACTCTATGGTTGGCGAGTTAAAGAATGCCGTAGAGTCGTTGTGTGTGGCAAAACCGCCCGTTGCTGTGGTTGTCATGGCATAGTTGATGCTATCGAACCAATCCATACCAGCAGTATAGTAGGCAAGGATACAGGCAACGGTGAGAGCCAGATAAATGGTCCAAATCCATTTCGCCATCGTTGACAGGCGTGGATGCATCTTGGAACGTAGCGGACCAGTGGCTTCAGCAGCAAAGACCTTCACACTACCACTGCCCACCATAGAGGGAAGAATGGCGATGGTGAAGAAGACGATTCCTAAACCACCGATCCACTGGGTCTGTGTACGCCAATAGAGGGTGGCATGGGGTAACCACTCTACATCGTCGAGAATGGTAGCTCCTGTGGTAGAGAAGCCCGACATCGTCTCAAAGAAGGCATCAGTAATGTTAGTGATATATCCACTGATGATAAAAGGCAACATGCCGAAGAGACTGAAGATAACCCATGTGACGGTAACCAACAAATAGGAGTCGCGTCGGCTCAGGTTGTTGTTGGCATCATTGCCAAAATATTTAAGGACAAGACCGCCACAGAAGGTAAAGATGGCTGAGATGAGGAATCCCACCATATCATCTTCCTTATAGTATAGGGATATTGCTGTACAGATGAGTAGCAGTGTGCCCAAAAGGAAGAGCAGTGAACCGATAATCTTATATATCAGTCGTAGATTTACCATAGCATATTGGCCTTAAAGTACTTCTCAACCTTCTTGAGGTTCTGTTCATGACAGAAAACCATGACAGAATCACCAGCTTCTATCTGGGTATTACCGTTAACAAGAATACCTTGGTTGTTGCGTACCAAACCACCGATGGTGACACCTAAGGGGAGTCCCAGATCCTTCACGGGCTTCTTGGTAACACGCGAATCCTCAGCAGCAACAAATTCTGCTACATCGCTATCAACCATCATCAGAGAACGGACGTTGCTTACGTCAGCGTCAAGCATCATCTGGTAGATATGACCTGCCGCCAGCGTCTTCTTATTAATAATGGTACCGATATCCAGACTCTCTGCCATCTCTACATAGTCGAGGTTCTCAACCATGGCTACCGTCTTGCGAACACCGAGGCGCTTAGCCGTCAGACAGGCCAGGATGTTGGTCTCTGCATTGTCTGTCAGTGCCACAAAGGCTTGCGTATTCTGGATGCCTTCGTCTTGCAAGATACCGAGATCGCGTCCGTCGCCATGAATAATCATCGTGTCAACTTCATTGAGCAATTCGTTGAGGCGCTCGCATCGTTGCTCGTCAATCTCAATGATTTTGACGTTCATATATTCTGGAGTAGTCAGTGCTACACGTACTGCTGTCTTGCTGCCACCCATAATGACGACATTCTTCACGTCGGCATAATGTTCCTTGCCAGAAATCTTTCGGATATAAGGAATGTACTCGCGGGTAGTCATGAAGTAGGCGATATCGTTGACACGCAACTCGTCGTTACCACCAGGGATGATCGTCTCGTCAGCACGCTTGATGGCAACAATATGATAAGGATCGTCAGGACCACAAAGCGTGCGTAAGGGCTTGTTCAGAATTTCGCAGGTTTCACGCAACTTGATACCCAGCATAATGAGGGCACCGCCATGAACGTCCCAACGCTGACGCACCCACGACATCTTCAGACCATTGGTGATATCATGGGCAGCCAACACCTCAGGATAGATCAGCGAATTGAGGCCCATCTGTTCAAAGAATGTCTTCAGATTGGGCGAAAGATACTCATAGTTGTCAATGCGGGCTACCGTCTTCTTGGCACCTAAAGCATGAGCAATCATGCAGGCATTCATGTTGACGCTCTCGTCAGGAGTAACACCAACAAAGAGGTCTGCATGCTCCACACCAGCTTCCTTCAATGTCTTGATGCTGGTGGGGGAACCATGGAGCGTCATAATGTCATAACGACTCTCCAGACCGCTCAAGCGGTCGATGTTGTCATCTATTAGGACGCAATCCTGGTGGTCCTTGGACAGTAGTTTTGACAGGTGTGTACCTACAGCGCCTGCCCCGCCGATGATAATCTTCATACGCTTTGCTTTTCGCTTTCCGCTGTTAGCATTTGGTTAATGGCTTCTTTGATACTTTCCTTATCAATACCGACAATGGCTTGTAGCTCACAGACTTTACCGTGCTCTATAAACTTATCGGGAATACCCAGTCGCTTGATATGTGGCTGGTAGTCATGGTCGCTCATCCATTCTATAACGGCTGAGCCCATACCGCCATTGCGCATACCATTTTCTATGGTAATAATGTGCTTAAACTTACGACCTACCTCGTTGAGGATAGACTCGTCGAGTGGCTTCAGGAATCGCATATCGTAATGAGCGACACTTGCGCTGTCACCGAGTTCAGCAATAGCCCTCGTCACGTTATTACCTATCGGACCAATACTTAATACGGCCACATCAGTACCGTCTTTCAATTTACGACCTGTACCGACTTTTATCTCTTCAAACGGACAACGCCAATCTTGCAACTCACCGCCACCTCGTGGATAACGGATGACAAATGGGCCCTTGTTGGGCAATTGTGCTGTATACATCAGACGGCGCAATTCGTGCTCGTCCATGGGTGAACAGATGGTTAGATTAGGTATAGGTCTCAGTGCTGCCAAGTCGAAAGCACCATGGTGTGTAGGACCGTCTTCTCCTACCAATCCAGCTCGGTCGAAACAGAAAACCACATTCAGGTTTAACAGTGCCACGTCGTGGATGATGTTGTCGAAGGCTCTTTGGGCAAAAGCACTATAAATGTTGCAGAAGGGGAGCAGACCGTCTTTGGCCATACCGCCAGAGAAAGTGACAGCATGTCCTTCGGCTATTCCTACGTCGAAGGTTCTCTCAGGCATTTCTGCCATCATGATGTTCATCGAACAGCCGCTCGGCATAGCAGGTGTAACGCCAACAATCTTGGGGTTCTGCTGTGCCAGCTCAAGCAGCGTGTGACCAAACACATCCTGATACTTCTGTGGCTTTGTCGGATCGTCGTCGACGATACGCTCGCCAGTATCAGGATTGAACTTGCCTGGTGCGTGCCATGTCGTTACATCCTTTTCAGCAGGGGCATAGCCGTGTCCTTTCTGAGTGTGTAAGTGCAACAATTTTGGACCTTTCATATCCTTGATGGCACCAAGTATGCGAACCAGCTCTTTAACATCATGTCCGTCGAACGGACCGAAGTAACGGATATTCATACCGTCAAAGATGTTCTGCTGGTGGGCAATGGCACTCTTGATGGCGTTCGACAGGCGTTGGATGCCTTTCTTGCGGTCGTCATCCATAAGTCCCTTGCTATGCAGCCAGCGTGTGGTGCGGAACTTGATGGCATTATAGGTCTTATTTGTGTTCAGTCCCAATAGATATTTCTGCATGCCACCCACACTGCGGTCTATCGACATATCGTTGTCGTTCAGGATAATCAGCAAATCGTTAGGACTCGATGAAACATTGTTCAGACCCTCAAAAGCCAAACCGCCACTGAGTGCACCATCACCAATCACCGCCACTACATGACGACCTTCTTGTTCCTCTAATTTTGCAGCAACAGCCATACCCAGCGCTGCAGAGATGCTATTTGACGCATGACCACAGGCAAAGGTGTCATATTCGCTTTCATAAGGAGAGGGGAATGGACGGATACCGCCCAACTTGCGGTTGGTGCTGAACTTCTCGCGGCGTCCAGTCAGTATTTTATGACCATAGGCCTGGTGGCCTACGTCCCAAACAATGCGATCCTCAGGTGTATTGTAGACATAGTGTAAGGCTACCGTAATCTCTGCCACGCCTAGGCTGGATGCCAGATGGCCAGGATTAACGGAAAGCTCCTTCACGATGTCCTCGCGGAGCTCCTTGCACACCTCAGGCAACTGGTCAACACTTAATTTGCGTAGGTCAGCAGGGTATTGTATTTGGGCTAAAAGCCCATCATTCTGTGTTTCCAAAATAGTATATACTTCTTTTTCTGTTGCAAAGATAGTGTAATTCGAGGAAATATCAAAATAAAATCAAAAATTCTTGCAGATTACATAAAAACTTCATATATTTGCACAAACATTCAGCTACTGACCTATTACGTTCTATGATTAACATCACCCTACCTGAACCCCTTGTTGCAAGAAGATTGTCGTTCTATCTTGCAATGGAGGAATATGTGGCTCGCCAGCAGTTGTCTGACGACGCTTTTTTCTTGTGGCAAGTAGAGCCCAGCGTCATCTATGGGCGCAATCAGGTGGTGGAAAATGAGGTCAATCTTGAGTACTGTCAGGCTCACGGTATCCAGTTGTTTCAAAGAAAGAGTGGGGGAGGCTGTGTATATGCCGACCGCGATAACCTGATGTTGTCGTACATTACCAAAGAGGAACAGGTGGGCTTTGCGTTCAACCGCTTTATTAATATGGTATTGCTCGTATTGCGGAAAATGGGCATAGAAGCTACTGGTACTCGTCATAACGATATCATGATTGGTGACCGTAAGGTGTGTGGTACTGCCTGTAGGAAGACTTCCTATGGGAGTATTGTTCATAGTACTATGCTCTATGATACCAATATGGAAAATATGCTTCATGCCATTACGCCTACACAACAGAAACTGGCAAAGAACGGCGTGGAGAGTGTGCGACAGCGCATCACGCTGTTGAAGGATTATACCACGCTGACGCTGGATGAGGTGAAGACACTTGTTCTTCGTACCTTATGTAATGAGGAACGGATGCTGACTGCCGACGATGTGGCACAGATAGAAGAAATAGAAAAACAATATCATTAAAAACGATTTTAGATATGGCAATCAATCAAGAAGAAATAGAGAAGAAAGACAAACAGACTTGTTTATATGATAAGCATGTTGAGTTGGGGGCGCTAATGTCGCCTTTTGGTGGCTTTATCATGCCGATACAGTATGCAGGCATCGCACCAGAACACATGGCTGTACGTGAGAAGGTAGGACTCTTTGATGTCAGTCATATGGGAGAGGTAACGGTTCGTGGTAAAGATGCAGAACGCTATGTGCAGCATATCTTTACTAATGATGTTGCTGGCATACCAGCAGGAAAAATCCTTTATGGCATGATGTGCTATGAGGATGGTGGCACGGTTGACGACCTCCTTGTTTATAAGGTGGGCGACAACGATTTCTTCCTCGTTATCAATGCTGCAAATATTGATAAGGATTGGGCATGGATGCAACAGCAGGCTGAAGGTTTCGATATTGAGTTGAAGAATCGCTCTGATTACTATGGACAGATTGCTGTGCAAGGCCCTGAATCAGAGCATGTCGTCGAGATGGTATTGGGCTTACAATGCGCTGAGTTGACATTCTATACGTTTAAAATAATTGGAGATGTCATCATCTCGCGCACAGGCTATACAGGTGAAGATGGTTTTGAGATATATGCTTCGCACGACTATATCCGTAATTGTTGGGATAAGCTGATTGCCGCAGGTGTACAGCCTTGTGGTTTGGGTTGTCGAGATACATTGCGCTTTGAGGTGGGATTACCACTCTATGGTGACGAGTTGTCGCAGGATATCACACCTGTGATGGCTGGCCTCTCTATTTTCGTCAAGTTCGACAAACCAGACTTTGTCGGTCGTGAAGCGTTGCTGAAACAGAAAACAGATGGTCCTGCCAAGAAACTGGTAGGCATCGAAATTTTCGACAAGGCTATTCCTCGTCATGGATATACTGTTCTAAAGGATGGAACGCCTATTGGAGAAGTTACGACGGGCTATCATACGCTGTCAACGGACAAGAGCGTGTGTATGGCTTTGATTGATGCTTCGTATGCTAAACTCGATACGGAGGTAGAGATACAAATCCGTAAAAAGGTGTTCTCTGGCAAAGTGGTAAAGAAACAATTCTATAACAAAAACTATAAAAAATAAATACTATGGCAAAAGTAATGGAAGGACTCTACTACAGTGAGTCACACGAGTATGTACGAGTAGAAGGTAATATTGGTATCATCGGTATCTCTGATTATGCACAGCATGCTTTGGGTAATGTGGTGTATGTGGATATGCCGGAAGTTGATGACGAAGTATCGGCCGGCGAGGAGTTTGGCGCAGTAGAAAGTGTTAAGGCTGCTAGTGACCTTATCGCACCTGTTACTGGTGTTGTCGTTGAGGTCAATGAGGCATTGGAAGACCAGCCGGAACTCATTAACAGCGATGCCTATGCCAACTGGATTATTAAGGTGGAGCTGTCAGATAGTTCAGAACTTGAGAATCTGATGGATGCCAAGGCTTACGCTGCTTTCTGCGAGAAATAAATAATACCATTATTACGTTATACTGATTTTTGCAATGTATAAGTATTTCCCGCATACAGATGCCGATATCCAGCAGATGTTAGAGCGTGTGGGCGTTGATTCTCTTGATGCCTTATATGCCGATATTCCTGAAGCAATCCGCTTCCGTAAGGAATATAATCTGCCTGAGGCACTTAGTGAGGTGGAAATTCGACGTTTTTTTGATACTTTGGAAGACTACACTGTTGGCGGGCCGCTGACAGTGTTTGCTGGTGCGGGTATCTATGATCACTATGCTCCTTCCATCGTACAGAACATTATCCAACGTTCTGAATTCCTAACCAGTTATACACCCTATCAGGCAGAGATTTCACAAGGTACGCTTCATTACATCTTTGAGTATCAGTCAATGATGACCGAACTGACAGGCATGGACATCAGCAATGCCTCAATGTATGATGGTGCTACTGCTACGGCTGAGGCTGTCATGATGGCATTCTCTAATGCTAAGAAGGCTGACACTGTACTCGTCAGTGCTACTATTGACCCCAAGGTGCGTCGTGTCGTTGATACCTATGCCAAATACCATGGTATCAAGATTGAGACTATTCCCATGAAGGATGGTGTGATAGAACTCTCAACTCTCAACTCTCAACTCTCAACTATAGAGGGTGGTGTGGCTGGTGTGGTAGTGCAGGCTCCCAACTACTATGGTGTCGTGGAGGATTATACGGGCTTTGCAGATGCCATCCATGAGCAAAAAGCACTATTCATTATTAATAGTATTGCTGCAGACCTCGCTGTGTTAAAGACACCAGGAGAGTGGGGCGCTGACATCGCTGTAGGTGATGGACAGTCGCTGGGTATACCGATGTCGTTTGGCGGTCCAGGCTTAGGTTACATGTGTTGCACGGAGAAGCTAATTCGTAAAATGCCAGGTCGTATTGTCGGAATGACCAAAGACAATCGTGACCAACGTGCCTTTGTACTTACTTTGCAGGCTCGTGAGCAGCATATCCGTCGCCAAAAGGCTACGTCGAACATTTGTAGTAACCAGTCGCTGATGGCACTCTATGTTACTATATACCTTAGTGTAATGGGACGTCAGGGATTGCGCGAAGCTGCTGAGTTGTCATATGGCGGTGCCCACTATCTGTGTGAACAACTGCAAAAGACGAGCCATTTCAAACTAAGGTATCAGCAACCGTTTTTCAATGAATTCTGTGTTACTTATGATGGCGATGTTGACAAATTGTTGGCCGAGTGTGCTGATGCTGGTTTTATAGCAGGTGTCAAGATTGACAATCATACAATCATGCTGGCTGTTACCGAACAACGCACGAAGGAAGAGATAGACGAGCTGGTAGAAATCATCAAACAAATAAGGGAGGACGCGGCATGAATAATAAGTTATATGGAAACTTGATTTTCGAGCTGTCTAAAGCAGGACGTAAGGGATATTCATTGCCACAGAATCTCTATCAGCATTCTACTAGCGAACTGCCTGCTACGTTGTGTCGTAAGCAGGAGGCTCAGTTGCCGGAGTGTGATGAGATGACCGTGGTACGACACTATACCAATCTGAGTCATAATAACTTTGGCGTGAATGATGGCTTCTACCCGTTGGGGTCCTGTACGATGAAGTACAACCCTGCCATTAACGAGGAGATTGCTGCAATGAAGATGTTTACAGGATTGCATCCTTTGCAGCCTGCTGAGACATGCCAGCATGCCTTGGAACTCTATTTCCGTTTACAGGAGTCGCTGGCTGAACTGACGGGACTTAGTGAGTTTACGCTCAATCCTTGTGCTGGTGCGCATGGTGAACTGACGGGGTTGATGGTCATCCGTGCCTATCATGAGAGCCGTGGCGACCATCAGCGTACCAAGGTGATTATCCCCGATTCTGCACATGGCACTAATCCTGCTTCTGCTGCCGTCTGTGGTTTGGAGATTGTAGAGGTAAAGAGCAATACAGAAGGTCTGGTAGATGTAGAAGACCTGAAGAGACTCGTAGAACAAGAAGGTCCCAATATTGCTGCAATGATGATGACCAATCCTAATACGCTGGGCATCTTTGAACATGCAATTCCGGAGATTACTAAACTAATTCATGACGCAGGGGGCTTGATGTACTACGATGGCGCCAACCTGAATCCAATGCTGGGGGCTTGTCGTCCTGGAGATATGGGATTCGATGTAATGCATATCAATCTGCATAAGACGTTCTCTACGCCACATGGTGGCGGTGGCCCTGGCAGTGGCCCTGTCGGTGTACGTGCTGGCTTGGAGGCGTTCCTGCCTACTCCGCGAGTGGTGTTCCGTGATGATATGTTCCGTGTTGAAACCACAGAACCTCAATCACTGGGCAGCATCGGTGCTTTCTTAGGCAATTTCGGCGTTATGATTAAAGCCTATGTATATATTCTCTCGCTGGGGCGTGAACATATAAAAGAGGTGGGCCCTCTTGCTACGCTTAATGCCAACTATATCAAGGAGTCACTGAAGGATGTCTATGAGTTGCCTATCGAAGGTCTCTGCAAACATGAGTTTGTATTTGATGGCTTGAAAGACAAATCAACAGGTGTCACTACGATGGATGTTGCCAAGCGCTTGTTAGATTATGGCTATCACGCGCCTACCATCTATTTCCCCCTGCTTTTCCATGAGAGTCTCATGATAGAGCCTACGGAGAATGAATCGAAGGATACTATTGATGGTTTTATCCATGTGATGCGTCAAATCGCTGAGGAGGCTAAGACCGACCCAGAACTGGTGAAGACGGCACCCCATACTACCCCCATCGGTCGTGTGGATGACGTGCTGGCAGCTAAACATCCTATTGTGACCTATAAACAGATGTTGAATGATACAAACTGATCTTCTTATTATCGGCGCGGGACCTGGTGGTTACCGCGCCGCTGAATATGCCGCCAAGCAAGGCTTGCATGTAGTAATAGCCGAAGAGGGTGAGGTAGGGGGCACCTGCCTCAATGTCGGCTGTATACCCACGAAAGCATATGTTCACTCGGCTACTTTTGCTGAGGCTCGTGAGCGTATGACAACTGTCATCCCGCAACTACGTGCTGGAGTAGAGGGTGTTCTCTCTCACCCCAATATCACTCTTTTGCGTGGTCGTGCCTCTTTCGTAGATGCTCATACCTGTTCCGTATGTGGTGACACTGTCACCGCAAAGAATACGCTCATCGCTACGGGCTCTGAGACCAAATGGCTACCTATCAAGGGACTTGACGATCCACGCATAGTTGATAGTACGGGACTGTTACAACTCGAAAGCCTACCTAAGAAACTCTGCATCATTGGTGCGGGTGTCATTGGAATGGAGTTTGCCAGCGTATTCAACCATTTCGGTTCGGAAGTAACGGTCATTGAGTATTTGAAGGAGTGCCTGCCTGCTCTTGACAGCGACATAGCCAAGCGCCTTCGCAAGCAGTTAGAGAAGAAAGGTATCACCTTTAAGATGAAGACGGCTGTTGAGAATGTTGCCGATTTCGATGCTGATGTTATTTTGATGGCTACAGGACGTAAACCGCGCACAGCAGGTCTCGGTCTTGAAGCACTTGGTATTACGTTAGAAAAGAATGGCGCCATCCCCGTCGATGACAATTTTCAACTGTCAACTGTCAACTGTCAATTAAAAGTTTACGCTATTGGTGACGTGAATGGAAAGCAGATGTTGGCACATGCCGCCGAGATGCAGGCTATTCATGCGGTGAACCATATTTTGGGAAAGACGGATGCAATTCGTTTTGACATCATGCCTGCAGCCATCTTTACAGAACCCGAGGCAGCCTGTGTGGGCCCAACTGAAGATCAGCTGAAGGAGTTGGGTATTCCCTACGAGTGCCGAAAGGCCTTTTGGCGTGCCAATGGCAAAGCCCTTGTCATGAATGAGACAGAAGGTATGCTTAAACTGTTCTCTGCTGTTGATGGCAGATTGCTTGGTTGTCATGCCTATGGTGCCCATGCTGCCGACATCGTTCAGGAGGTTAGTACCCTTATCTGTCGTGATACTACTGTTGATCAGTTGCGGGATATGATACATATCCATCCAACATTGGGGGAGATCCTTCATGCTGCTGTTGCTGATTAGAGTTTTGAAAAAAATCTATTTTCTTGTAATTTTTCGATATCTTTGTGTATCTAAAGGTAAACGATTAACAAAAAAGATGAAACAAGAAGAGTATTTTACCCAGTTGGTACGTGAGAATAAGAGCACCATTTATACGGTATGCTATATGTTCTCGCAGGACGAAGAAGAAGTTAACGACCTCTTTCAGGAGACGCTGATCAACATGTGGAAAGGCATCGATAGTTTTCGCGAAGAAAGTAAGATCAGCACGTGGATCTATCGTGTAGCCCTCAACACATGTCTTCTGCAAGAGCGTAAGAAAAAGAAGGAGGTAAAGAAAGTACCTCTGACAATGAACGTGAACTTCTTCCAAGACGATGATGCCAATGCCGCACAAGTTCGTCTACTTCATCAACGCATCGGAAAACTTGGCTTGGTCGACCGTGCCTTGGTAATGATGTGGCTGGAGGGTATGAGCTACGACGAGATTGGGTCCGTCATGGGTATCTCCGCACAGAATGTGGGAGTAAAACTCTTCCGCATCAAAGAACTACTTAAGAAACTTTAAAAATTACAGGAATATGGAAGAAATGAATTTCGAGGAATTGCGCAGCCAGTTTGCCATCCTCAAAGACCAGTTGAAGAAGCAAGAAATTGTAAGCGATCATCTGTTACGCATGACAATGAAGTCGAAAAGAGGCAATATCAACAATACGAAACGATCGTGTTATGTAGCTGTTGTGTTAGCTTTGCTTCTAACGCCTCTGAATTACTATATAAATGCATGGGGGTTAGCATTCAGCATTGTTACCTGTCTGATGTTGTTGTTCTGTGCGGCTGCCACCTATTATATGCATAAGCCCGTAGATGATCTGAATTTCCTGACGGATGACTTTGCGACAGTGGCTCGTGTGATGGCAAGGTTCAAGAAGCAATACAATCAGTGGCTGTACTATGTTACTCCAGTCATCATTCCCTGGGTTGGTTGGGCATGTTATGACTATGGATGGAAGCATGCTCCCGAAGGAGTCAATCCTCTATGGATGTGTGTACCTTTGCTTATAGGTGCTGTTATCGGTGGAGCTATCGGTCTTTACTATCATTTCAAGGCAGTGAATGCTGCACAGGATATTCTGGATCAGATAGAATCGTAAAAATAGTAATCAAAGACGAATCAAAAGAATAGCTACTTGACAGGTTCCATGTGCAGGGTGACGTGCGTCTTACTACCAAAGCGCTCTTTTAGCTTTCTCTCAATGGTGGTGGCACGCTCGTGGACAATATGCAATGGCAATTGTCCGTCCATCCGCACATGGACCTCAATGGCTATACGGTTGCCGATGCGGCGAGTGCGCAGATTATGAGGCTCGTATACGTCATTAAACGATTGGATAATCTCTACAATCTCTTCTTCGGTATCGGTGGGTAGTGAACATTCTGTCAACTCATCGATACTTGTTTTGAGTAAGCCATAAGCCACCTTATATAACATGAAACCCACAATGATGGATGCCAAAGGGTCAAATACCGTCCAGCGTTGACCTAACAAAATGGCTAAGCCGATACCTAAAGCTGCTCCAATAGATGAAAGAGCATCGCTACGATGATGCCAGGCATTGGCAATCATTACCGACGAATCCAGTTGCTTTCCTCGGTATGAGGTGTATTGATACAATAGTTCCTTGATAATAATAGAAAGGAGTGCTGCCCATAAAGCAATCCAACCAGGTGTTTCCAGTTGATTTCCGTTCCACCAGTCAAGTAGTTTTAGTATTCCTGATGCTACGATGCCTGTTGCTGCTGCTACTAATGCCAAACCAATAAGAAACGATGCAATAGTCTCGAATTTGCCGTGGCCATAGTCATGCGACTGATCTTGAGGCTTGGAACTGATATTCACAAACACCAATACTAACAGGTCTGTCACAAAGTCTGACAGTGAGTGAACGGCATCAGCAATCATCGCTGAGCTATGTCCCAATATACCTGCAATAAACTTAAAGGTAAGTAATACCGCATTGCCAGCGCTACCTATCAGTGTTACTTTATATATCTCTTTCTCTCTGTTCATGACATTATGTAATACTCCTATCAGTGTGCAAAGATACTTCTTTTTCTGTAAAATGTTATTCTTCTATCAAAATTATTTCCTATCTTTGCAGCATCATTGTAGATTTATCATAAATATAAACATGAAAAAGATTCTCATTACATTCGCCTCGTTGCTATTGTTGGCAGTACAGGCTCAAGCCCAAAACCAAGAAGGTATGCAAGAAGTACAGAACTATTTAAAGGAGTGTGGCACTTTCTATATTGCCACTGTTGATCAGGATCAGCCTCGTGTGCGTCCTTTTGGCGTGTCAGAAATTATTAATGGCCGTCTCTATATTATGACAGGCAAGGTGAAGGACGTCTACAAGCAGATGGCCAAGAACGGCAAGTTTGAGATTTGTGCGCTGAAAAAGTCGGGGGCAGAGTGGCTGCGAATCAGTGGCACGCTAGTGAACGACGAGACATTGGAAGTTAAGGAAGAGTTTCTTCGTCGCAATCCCAGCTTAAAATCAATGTATAAAGCTGACGATGGCAATATGGCTGTACTCTATATCACCAATGCTACAGCTCGTTTCTGCTCATTTATGGCTGCAGAGAAAAAGGTCTGCTTCTAATAAACAGAGTGAAGAAATACAGTATGGCTTGAGGCGTCTCTCATGAAGGACGCCTCTATTTCTTTGGACGGCGACGAGGACTGTTTTTGGACTTCATGGGTTGTTCCTTAGGAGCAAAAGGATTGACGAGAATGGTGGCTCGAAGAATCCGCACGTCGGTTAGTGGACGGTTATTCTTGTCTGTTGCTACCTGTTGGATTTTGTCAACGATGTCAAGACCTTGTAACACTTCGCCAAAGACAGTGTACTGGCCGTCGAGGTGCGGTGTTCCACCTGTTGTCTTGTAAACATCAATCATCTCTGACGTGAGTTGTACGCGACCATGAGTAAGTGTGTCGAGACGTTGCTGTACTCGCTGGATGCGGGCATCGTCCATTGTGCGTCCCCATACAATATAAAACTGGCAGGCGCTGGAGCGCATATCGGGGTTTACCTCGTCAGGTTCTCTGGCGGCAGCTACTACGCCACGGCGGTGGAAAATCTGAGGCAGTCGGAACTCGGATTCGATGGTATAGTCAAGGTCGCCAGTTCCTAATAGTTGGCCAGGTTGTGCATGCTTACTATTGAGATCGCCACCTTGAATCATAAAGTCTTTGATGACGCGGTGAAATAGTAAGGAGTCGTAGACGTGCATTTTTACCAGCTTTAGGAAATTGTCACGATGCAATGGAGTTTCGTTGTATAGGGCAATGCGGATGTCGCCCTCAGTAGTTTCTAACAGTACTTCTGCCCGTTCTTGTGCCGCTAAGGGTAAGGTACAGGTCAGCATGAGTAATAGTAGTATTTTCTGTTTCATGCCACAAAGATACGATTTTTTTTGTTTTCCTTTTGCATTTTGCTGACTTATTTGTACCTTTGTGGGCAAAATTGAAAAAGTTCATAGAATAATGGGAAAGATTATACTTACAGGTGACCGTCCTACTGGTAAGTTGCACCTGGGTCACTATATCGGTTCATTGCGCCGTCGTGTAGAACTGCAGAATGCTGGAGACTATGAGAAAATGTTTGTGTTTATGGCCGACGTACAGGCTCTAACTGATAATGCTGACAACCCTGAGAAGATTCGCCAGAACATCATAGAGGTGGCACTGGACTATCTGGCTGCAGGATTGGATCCGGAGAAGTGTACGTTGTTTATTCAAAGCCAGATTACAGAACTTGCTGAGTTGACAACATACCTGATGAATTTGGTTTCAGTGAGCCGTGTACAACGCAATCCTACGGTAAAGACAGAGGTAAAAATGCGTGGCTTCGAGGGTGAAAGTATCCCCTTGGGATTCTTCTGCTATCCAGTAAGCCAGGCAGCTGATATAACGCTGTTTAAGGCTACTACGGTGCCTGCCGGAGAAGACCAAGAGCCCATGCTGGAGGTAACCCGAGAACTTGTGCGACGCTTCAACCAGATATATGCACCTGTGTTAGTGGAGCCTAACATTCTGTTGCCTGAGAACCTGACTGCTCGTCGCCTACCAGGAACAGACGGTAAAGAGAAAATGTCGAAGTCGCTAGGCAACTGCATTTACCTGTCGGATGATGCCGACACGGTATGGCAGAAAGTGCGTTCGATGTACACAGATCCTGAGCATATTAATTTGAATGACCCTGGACATGTGGAGGGTAACGCCGTATTCACTTATCTTGATGCATTCTCAAGACCGGAGCATTTTGCGCAGTACTGGCCTGAATACCAGAATCTGGAAGAGTTGAAAGACCACTATCGTCGTGGTGGCTTAGGTGATATGAAGTGTAAGAAATTCTTGAACCAGATACTTAACGAGTTCCTGGAGCCTATGCGCCAGCGTCGTCATGAGTTCGAACAGGATATTCCCGAGATTTATAACATTTTGAAGAAAGGTACGGAGAAGGCTCGTGAGACAGCTGCCCAGACAATGGACGAGGTGCGTCAGGCTATGCGTATCAACTATTTTGACGATGCTGAACTGATTAAGAGCCAGGCAGAAAAATATAAGAAATGATGAATTGGGAGTGAAGAATGAAAAAGAGAAGAGGCGGCAAAATTATTTGCCGCTTTTTTTTTGCTTATTATAAAAAAAGTTTGTATCTTTGCCGTGATATATCACCTAAAAACGAACTAAAGATTACAAATTATGAGAAGATTACTATGTGTGGCTGTGCTGTTGGCAGCCTTAGCCACGAGTTCACAGGCTCAGCGTAAGACACAGATTGTGGAGCCTGTAAAGGCCGCTCAGCCTGCTGACGGAATGACGATTAAACGTAAGGTTGCCATTGGCCGTTTCTCTAACGAGACTCAATATGCGAAGGGTATCTTCTACGACAAGGAGAACGATCCCATGGGTAAGCAGGCCCTCGACATTCTGTCGGCTAAGCTGGCTGCTTCGGGCAAGTTCCTATTGTTAGAACGTGGTGACCTGGCTCAGCTGTTGGAAGAGGCCAAGAAGAGTGAGGATGGTCTGCAGACCATCGGCGCTGACTATATGATTATCGGCAGTATCACGGAGTTTGGTCGTAAGAACACGGGTAAGGAAGGCGTCTTCACCTCTACGAAGATGCAGACTGTAGAGGCTGCTGTGGCTATTCGCTTAGTAGACGTGTCAACAGGTCTTATTGTATATTCTGATGAGGCTAAGGGACAGGCTCAGATCACCACTAAGACTACCCTGGGTGTTGGTGGCCGTGCTGATTATGATGCAACACTCAGCGACAAGGCTATCTCAGAGGCTATTGGTCAGTTGGTTGAGAACATTATCAACAAGTGTACTGACAAACCTTGGCGTACCTATTTCCTGACTTATGATGCTGATGCCCAGATGATTGCTGGTGGTGCTAGTCAGGGTGTCAAGGAAGGTGATGTTTTTGCAGTGAAAACCAAGGGTAAAAAGGTGAAGAATCCGCAGTCGGGTGTTATGATAGAGTTGCCGGGTAAGCAGATTGGTACCGTTACTGTATCGGCTACTGGTGGTGATACCCCTGAGACGGAATACTCATTCGTGGAATATAATGGATCAACAGCCATTGATTCCACCAAGTTGAACACATATTATATAGAGGAGATTAAGAAATGAAAAAGCTCGTACTATTCACACTCACATTTGCTGCCCTGCTGCTGGTAGGCTGCAAGTCAAGCTATCCTGTCGCCATGCAGAGCGGTCAGGAGGATATGGCCTATCTCGTATTCGTTGGTCCATTGGATAAGTACGGCAACGGAAAATACCCCGTACAGGTGGATATTGATGGTACTAAGTTTGATGCCAAAGTAGTTAAGCCAAAGGTGGCTAATCGTAAGGGATTCCAGTATGGTGTGGGCCTCGGTAATCGTCATCTGAAGGTTACCTTCAAGGGGGAGACTGTCTACGAAAAGCAGATATTTCTGTCAACTCAAGAAACTAAAGTCATTAATTTGCCATGAAGAAACTATTTGTTGCTGTAATTGCCGCATTGGCACTGGTGTCCTGCGGAACTGTTCAGCCTGATTTGTACTCGTGGTACGATTCTGAGGATGCCACCTATCAGTACACAAAGCGAGCCTCTGAGGAGAAACTCAATGCCGCTATGGTACAGTACAAGAAGGTGATAACTATGCAGAAGGGAGCTCGCAAGGTAGTGCCCCCAGGAGTGAATGCCGAATATGGCTATCTATTGGTTAAGGCTGGCCAGAAGCAGGAGGGAATTACTCTGCTGAAAGAAGAGATAGCTCTCTATCCTGAGTCAGAGAAGTTTATTTCACGAATCATCAAACAACTGGAGAAATGAAGAACTATATCGCAATAGCCCTGGTGGCACTGATGATGGCTTCATGTGCCTCGTCATCGCTGACGCGTGAAGCCCGTTATCCAAAGATGTATGTGGAGAAACCGACCTCTATTGTGGTGATGCCTCCCATCAACCGCACCAACCATGTGGATGCTAAGGACTTCTTCTATACCACGATGTATACACCGCTCTGTGAGAAAGGCTATTATGTATTCTCACCTATGTTGGTCATGGAGATGTTTCAGGCTGAGAGCGCCTATGATGCTGAGAACTTTTTGGAAGGTAGTCTGACTCAGTTCCGCAATGTGCTGGGTGCCGATGCTGCTATGTTTACCATCATCAAGTCGTGGAGCCGTAGTAATATCGGTGGTTCACTGACGGTTGAAGTGGAGTATATCCTACGCTCTACAGTCACTGGCGAGACACTTTATCAGCGTGAGGGTAAGGTTAAGGTAGATACAAGTGTAAATACGGGTAGCAAGGGACTTTTGGGTGCTCTGCTCGATGTAGCTGCTACTGCTGCTAAGACGGCAGCAACTGATAAGATTGAGGCTGGTCGCAAGTGTACCGCTTTTGTATTGAGCGATATGCCAGAGGGTAAGTATGGTTTAAACTTCGGCAAAGACCAGCAATCGCCTGCAGGCAATGCTCGTGTTACGGCTACGGTAAGTCAATAATAATTTAGAAACACACAGAAAGTAAAGTATGGCTCTGAATCTGAATAAAAATTTGAAATTGTATTACTCCATCAAGGAGGTCGCTGAGATGTTTGACGTCAACGAGAGTACGTTACGTTACTGGGAGCAGGAGTTCCCATATCTGAAACCCAAAACCAGCGGACCCGCTAAGATTCGCCAATATCAGGAAAAAGACATTGAACAGATACGTCTGATTCATAATCTGGTAAAGGTGCGAGGCTTTAAGCTTGCTGCTGCGAAGAAAATCATCAACAGTAACCGCGACGGAGCTGATCGCAAGGCAGATGTGCTGACACGACTTATTTCTGTGCGTGATGATTTACAGGCTCTAAAAAGACAAATGGACTACTTGCAGTAGTCCATTTGTCTTTTTCTAATCTTGGGTTAGATGATCTGCGTGACGTCCTGAACATCCGCAATCTTCTTCAGTTGACTGATGATATTACGAACATCCTCACGGTCGTGAACGCGCAATTCAATCGTTCCGTCGAAGACCCCTTCCTCACTGGCAATAGTAAGCTTGTGAATGTTTACATTCATTTGTGAGGATATAATCTGTGAAATGTCAAGCAGCATACCTACACGGTCAATACCCTGCATACGAATGGTCGCATCGAAGAATAACTTCTTGTGCATGTCCCACTTGGCATCAAGGATGCGGTTTCCATAACTGGCTTTCAGCTTGGTAGCTACAGGGCAAGCTCGTTTGTGAATCTCTATCTGGTGCTTGCCATCGATGAAACCTAATACGTCGTCTCCTGGAATAGGATGACAGCAGTGTTTGAACTTGTACTGCTTGATATTATCGTCAGTAATGAATATGGGTTTCTTGCGATTGAATTTTTCTGGCACAACAAAAAGCTCTGGCTGCTCCTCTATGACTTTCTTTTGCTTTCCGCGGTCGAGGAAAGGTACGTATTTGCGCCAGCCACGCTTCTCATTGTTATTTTTGCCTAATAATTCATCAACATCCTTGTCACCCAGTAATATGGTTTTCTCACCAATAGCTAAGAAGAATTCTTCTCGGTTGCGGATGTCGTGATACTCTGTAAGTATATCGGCAGCCTTAGGCATGTCGTCAATGTTGTTCTTTTTCAAGAACTCGCTGAAGAGTTCTTCTCCCTGCTTCTGCAATTCACGACTGTCGCGGCGTAGGATAGCTTGTATCTTGGCTTTGGCCTTGGCGGTGGAAACGAAGTTAATCCATGAGGGTTGCACATGCTGTGCCTTTGAGGTTAGAATCTCTACTTGGTCGCCACTTTGCAGTTTATGGCTCAGCGGTACCAGTTTGTGGTTTACCTTCGCGCCGATACAGTGAGAGCCTAAGAAGGTATGGATGGAGAAGGCGAAATCAAGGGCTGTACATCCAGAAGGCATGGTTTTAATCTCACCTTTAGGAGTAAAGACAAAGATTTCAGTGGCAAAAAGGTTGAGCTTGATGGCATCGAGGAAGTCCATGGCATCAGGCTGCGGGTCGTCGAGAATCTCCTTGATGGTGCGTAGCCAGTCGTTGAGTTCTGTTTCGTCCTCCGTATATTCTTCCTCTATGCCGTCTTTGTATTTCCAGTGGGCAGCAAAGCCCTGCTCAGCAATCTCGTCCATACGGTCAGAGCGTATCTGTACCTCTATCCAACGTCCTTGTTGAGACATCAGGGTGACATGCAGTGCCTGATATCCGTTGGCCTTTGGATGGGAGAGCCAGTCGCGCAGACGGTCAGGATGACTCTTATAGATCTTCGAGATGGCTACATATATTTTGAAGCACTCGTTGATTTCCTCTTCGCGGTCATTGGGTGTGAAGATGATGCGGACAGCCAGAATGTCGTACACCTCGTCGAAGGTGACGTGTTTGTTCTGCATTTTATTCCAGATAGAGTAGGGAGTCTTTACGCGCTCCTTAATCTGGTAATGGAATCCCATCTTCTGTAGTTCTACCTCTATAGGTACAATAAATTCATCGAAGAGCTCATGACGTGATGCTTCGGTATCGGCCAATTTTGCCTTTATTGCAGCGTATTCTTCTGGATGTTCATATTGGAATGATAGGTTTTCTAGTTCTGACTTAATCTTATTCAGACCTAAGCGGTTGGCGAGGGGTGCATATATATATAGCGTCTCACCTGCGATTTTGTATTGCTTATTGGCTGGCTGTGACTCCAATGTACGCATGTTGTGCAGGCGGTCACATATCTTAATGAGGATGACACGAATATCCTCGCTCATCGTAAGCAGCAACTTCTTAAAGTTCTCAGCTTGTGCGGAAGCTTGTTCACCAAAGATACCACCAGATATTTTTGTCAGTCCATCAACAATCTGAGCAATTTTAGGACCAAAGATATTCTCGATGTCCTCAGTAGTGTAGTCAGTGTCTTCAACTACGTCGTGGAGTAGGGCGGCACAAATACTAGTAGAACCCAAGCCAACTTCTTCGCACGCAATCTGTGCTACGGCAATGGGGTGCATGATATAGGGTTCGCCACTCAGACGGCGCACACCTTTATGTGCTTGGCGGGCAAAATTGAATGCCTTGGTAATAATATCTACCTTCTTGCGATGGCGCGACGAACAGTAGCAGTCCAACAGTCGTTGGAACGCGTCGTTAATCAGTTTGTCGTCAGCAGCTTCCTGCCTCATTTGCTCTTCGTCCATAGTCTTTTCTCTCCTCTGTGAATATAGTTACTGGTATCACGCGATATTGCTTACCTGACTCTCAGTTTCTTTCCGGCACGGATGTTATTACCCTTGATGCCATTGAGCCGGCGCAGCTTGGCCACGGTGGTTCCGTTGCGCTTGGCAATCTCGGAGAGGGTCTGTCCGCGGCGGATGGTCACGCTGAGGCCGCCTCCACGTCTGACAGCCCTGCTGCGACGGCTGTAGCGCGTGCTCTTGCGGTAGTAGGTGGGGGCGTCGTCTTTCACCTCTACCTCCACACGCTTGGCAAAATCGCCTGCACGGTGGTTGCAGATGCTGTCCTGCAGGTCGATGAAACGCCCCACCTCTGTCTGTGGCAGACGGATGGGCGACAGTTCTGTAGCACCAGGCACCACGTCTCGGCGGTACATGGGGTTCAGCGAGCGCAGCAGGTCGATGTTGATACCCATCACCTCAGCAACCTGTTCCAGGTGAATGTTGCGGTTCACCATGATGGTGTCTGTCTGTGCCGGCAGACGGGTAGTCATAGGACAGATGTTATGCTGCGAGTAGTAGGTCAT
>JAILMS010000153.1 GCA_024692385.1 Prevotella sp.
TTATAACGGCTACGGCTACGGCTGGTGCTAAACTGTGCGAATGATGGTGCTGCCATCATTCCTGCAAGTATCAGAATAAATAGTTTTTTCATGTCTTTGTTGTAATTTATTTGTATAATCGCGGACAAAGGTACAAAGAAAAAATTTATTTACCAAGAAATTTTGTGTCGAGATATTGCTGGAAAGCGTCTTTATACATGTCGCCAATGGGCAGATAGGTATCCTTGTCCATGATGATTCTGTTCTTGTTGACCTCTTGAATCATTTTGAGGTTGACAATGTATGATCGATGGATGCGCATGAAGTATTCGGGCAGTCGCTCCTCCATCTTCTTCATAGATAATAAGGTAATGATGGGCTTGCTGTCTCCCTCGATATATACTTTCAGATATTCGCTCATTGCCTCTATATAGCGAATGTTGCTGATGCTGACCTTTACGATGCGATATTCCGTCTTGAGGAAGATGGTATCATCGGTATCAGAGCTGCTCTCCTCTTTAGGAGGGGTTGGGGGGAGGCTCCTCTCCTTTAATCGGTTGGCTGCCCGTTGGAAATCCTGCAAGCCAAAAGGTTTGAGGAGGTAGTCCACAGCATTCACCTTAAAGCCTTCTACGGCATACTCTGCATAGGCAGTGGTAAAGACAATGAGCGGTGGCGTTGCCAGCGACTTTACAAAGTCCATACCGTTCAGGTCGGGCATATTGATGTCGCAGAAAATAGCGTCAACGGTGTCTTGTTCCAGATATTGGCGGGCTTCCAAGGCGCTCTGACATTGTGCAACGAGTTCAAGGAAGGGTACCTTATTTATATAGGTGACGATTTGCTGGAGTGCCAGCGGCTCGTCATCAATGGCCATGCATCGTATCATGTCAGTGGAATGGTTAGTTCAACATTATAGCTCTCAGGCTGGTTTTGTATTTTCAGCGTATAGTTATTGTCGTAAAGCAGATGCAGGCGCTGTTTGACATTGGCAAGGCCTACACCGCCCTTTTCTTCATTAGGCTTCTCTGCTTTCGAGTTGCTGCAAGTGAAGTGTAGACGGTCGTCGATGACGTCTACCTTGATGTGTACGAACGACTGATGCTGATAGCTGATGCCATGCTTGAAAGCATTCTCGATAAAGCTGATGAGCATAAGCGGTGGTACCGTCTTATCAGGAGCCTCCTCAGGAAGGTCTGTGCGGATTTCTACCTTGTCAGTATAGCGAAGCTGCATCAGTGCCACATAGTGGCGGATGAAATCAAACTCACGGGTAAGGGGCACGCCGCTCTTATCACCCTCATAGAGAATGAAACGCATCATCTTCGACAACTCCAGTATGGTGTCTTTAGCCTTCTCTGGGTCTATGTCCACCAGTGCATGGATATTGTTCAGCGTGTTCATGAAAAAGTGCGGGTTGATCTGGTATTTCAGATATTCCAGCTGCTGCTCCAGATTCTTCTTCTGCAAGGCTTCCAGTTTTTTCTGGTCGTTGCGGTTCTTGAAGAATAGCTTGATACCAATGTTCATACCGAACATCAAGACGAGGATGACCACAGCCACGATTTCGTGCTGACCGATGAATACTGCAGGTACACGTGGTGGCTTGTTGAATTCCCTTGGTGGGCGATGCCTGTCGTGCATTCTCATTCTCATCCTCATCTCCATTGGTGGCGGACCGAACCTCTTGGGGGTAGGACGGTGCGTACACTGGTAGGTGATGAAGCAGGCAAAGATGACTGCCAATAATGTTGTGTATAGCATGCGCTTCCTACGATAAATCAGCATGGGAGCCAGTAGGAAGTTATGGATGAGGAAGATGACCAGATAGACGGCAAAGAGTTTCCAAATCATTATGATTTCCGGCCAGTTAAAGAAGAGCATGCTGTTGTTTACCGTACGGATATACATGCTTAGCACTGGGGCTGCAAAGAGCAAGCCCCAGAGTGCTAAGTATATAGCGTTCTCTTGTCGTGATTGTATCTTCATCCAATACATATAACGCAGATAATTAGAATTTATTGTGTACTGTCAACTCTCCTTACCATCTCCCGCCGCCAGGACCGCCGCCGCCAGGACCGCCACCCATCGAGTTGCTTAGGCTGGTGGTCGCTGTAACACTTGCGGAGGCGTCGCCACAGACGAGTGTGTAGCTACTGCCATTGCTCATTCCCTCTGCAGTGATAAGGATAGTACCACTGTTAGAGTAGGAAGGCATGGTGAATGTAGCGTATGTCCTGTTGACGTCGCGAATGCTGACGGTGCTGTTTGCTGCAATAGAACCGCTGGCCTGTACCAGTCCCTGTGAGGTAGAGCCCAGTTTGCAGTCGATGCGTCCGCCAATGGCAAAGAGACTTCCACCTGTGATATAGAGTGCGTGACTCTCTTCTGCGTCAATGCCAGCCTCCGCACCGTTAGCGCCATAGGCTACAATGTTACCACCTTTTATATATAGGTTGCCATTGGTGTCGATGCCGTCGTTGTTGGTGCCTACTGCTACCACCGTGCCACCGCTGATGGTCAGGTCGCTGGAGGCATTGATGGCATCGTCGTAGGAAGCTACCATTACGCTACCTCCTGTAATATCAAGGGTACCCTTGCTCTCGATACCCTCACCATTAGTGCCAGAGGTGCGTACCATGATGTCGCCACCCGTAATATTCAGTATGCCGTGCTCGTTCTTAGTGCCAATCTTGATGCCTTTGGGCGACGATGTGTAAGCGTCGTCGATGTTGTCGGTGTTGCCCTTGTAGTTCAGGTTCTCTGTCGTACCATTGTTATAATACAGACCACCCGTCGTGATGGCACGCACCTTACCACCGTTGATATAGCATTCCCAATCTGCTTTCAAACCCTTACCGCCACTACCGGTAGCCTTCACATATACCTCGCCGCCGTTGATGGTCAGCACACTGTCGCACTTGATGCAAGATGCTGCTTTGGTCTCCAGATCAGTATCGTCCCACTCACCATCTCCTGTGGCTATTACCGTGGTACGGCCACCATTGATAGTGATGTCTACGTCGCAGTTGATGCCTTTGGCGCCCAGTCCTGCCGTCTCTACGTTGATGATACCGCCATTGATGATGGCATCAGAACCCTTGATACCGTGGTTGGCAGCATTGACATAGACGTTGATGCCCTTCTCAAACAGTACGTAGCTCTTCGACTGAATGCCGTTGTTATATTGTCCCAGAATCTCCAGCGAGCCACTACCGCTGAACAGCATCTTACCCTTACCGTAGAGCGCACTCTTGTGGTCTTCCTCAGTACCGTCCGTCAGCTTGTTGGTACCAGTCAACACAATATAGGCAGCACCTTTGCCGTCCAGATTAAGTGCTGTCGACTGACTGTTGCTGATATTGACGTTGTTGAGGTTTACCTCGTAGTCAGCACTGCCACTGATGGTTAGTGAGCCGTCTGTAGTTGTACCGCTCACCACGTAGCAGATACCTTTCGTCTTGCCGTGCTCAGCTGTGATGTGTTTACCATCAGCCACAGTGATGGTGACACCATTCTCTGTCTTCTCCATGGGATTAGCCATGTCGATGGCTACGGTAGTAGTAAACTGTTGTGTACTGATGGCGTCGGCCTCGTCGGGATAGGTAGCCTTGGCCACCTCTATAGGTTCTGCCGTTGTCTTGTCGATAGCTACCTCAAAGTCACTCAGTTCACCACTGGCCTCCGTGACGGTTCCACTACTTCCAGTGCTTCCGTTAGCCGTGTTGTACCAGTTGTTGTAGAAATCGTCGGCATCAGTCGATAAACAGCTGGATAGCAATACGACTGAAGTAGTAATTAACATCATTAGCATGTTTTTCTTTTTCATCTTTGTCATTTCTGTAGTTTGTGATTATTTTTTTCATTGCAAAAGTACTATAGAAGGCGTTGTACACAAAAATTATTCAGTGAACGCACTCTTTTATTCAGCGAAATTTGCAAATGTGCCATAATAGTTGTAACTTTGCTGCTCATTAATGCTAAGTAACACAAAAACTATATTTAAAACCAATTATTCAATGATCAAGAAATTAATCATGATGGCATCGCT
Source organism: Prevotella sp. (assembly GCA_024692385.1). Lineage (GTDB taxonomy): Bacteria > Bacteroidota > Bacteroidia > Bacteroidales > Bacteroidaceae > Prevotella. The sequence continues at coordinate 4,031 of JAILMS010000153.1, forward strand.
GCTGATGCTAACTCTTCAAACCATGGCACTTTCGCCCTGGAAGAAAGGTGCATTCGAAACAGGCAAGTATCGTAACCTCTTTGTAGAGATGGGGTACAAGCAGGCTGACGTCGATGCCAAAGTAAAAGAAGTATTCAATGATGTGTTCCGTGGTCCTAACAAGGTCTATTTCGAGGTAGGCGATACCATGGGCTATGTATCTGATGTCAAGAACCATGATGCCCGTACAGAGGGTATGTCGTATGGTATGATGGTTGCCGTGCAGTTTGGCGAGAAGGATATCTTCGACCGTCTGTGGCGCTGGAGCAAGAAATACATGCAGCACCAGAGTGGTATTCGTAAGGGCTATTTTGCCTGGAGCTGTAAGACCGATGGCACTCGCAATTCTGATGGCGCTGCCAGTGATGGTGAACTCTATTTTGTTACTGCCCTCATCTTCGCCTCTAACCGCTGGGGCAACGATACAGGCATCAACTACAAGGCTGAGGCACAGAATGTCCTGAACTGCATCCAGCCCAAAGAATATACTCCAGAGCCCCGTTCAGGCGGCTTCGGTGGTTTTGGCCCTCAGCAGCAAGGTCCACAGAAGATGTATCTGATAGACCCTGAGACCCAACTTATCACCTTTACTCCTGATGGCTTCGGTCAGCGTTTTACGGACCCCAGCTACCATATCCCTGCTTTCTATGAAGTCTGGGCTAAGTGGGCTGATGATGGTCGCTCAGCTTATTGGAACGAGTGTGCTCAGAAGAGCCGTGCCTTCCTGCATAAGTGTATTAATGAGAAGACTGGTCTGAATGGCGACCAGTGCCAGTATGATGGTTCTGAGATGCAGATGCCTCGTTTCCCAGGTGTGCCTCAGCGCCCACAAGGCGAGGCTCCTCGCCGCAATGGCAACAACAATTTCCGTTACGACTCTTGGCGTGTACCTATGAATATCACCCTCGACTATGAGTGGAGTTGTGCTGATGGCGCTTGGCAGCGTCAGTATGGTGAGACCATTCAGAACTTCCTCTACAGCCAGGGCATCAATACCTTTGTTGACCAGTATCGTACTGATGGTACCCTCCCTGAAGGCAATGAGATCCTGCAGGCTGGCGGATTCCGCAAGCTGCGCCATAGCATCGGTCTGGTAGCTACCTCTGCTGCTGCCTCTATGCTGTGTAGCCACAGTAAGAGCAAGGAGTTTGTCGATGCTCTCTGGAATGCCAAGCACGAGCCTTTCGAAGATGGCTACTTCGATGCCTACTATGATGGCTTGCTCCGCCTTTTTGCCTTTATGCACCTAAGCGGAAACTATCGCATCATCACACCACAAAAATAATGATTAATCGCTGACTGTAACCAGTCGCGAACCGTCTTCCTGCTCGGAGATGCTGACACGTACGGTATCTTCGGGCAGGATTTCTTCTATCAGTTCTGGCCACTCAATAAAGCAGAGGGCACCAGAATAGAAATAGTCCTCATAGCCCATATCATACACTTCTTCCAGTTTCTTGATGCGGTAGAAGTCGAAGTGGAAGATGCTTTCGTCGCTGTCCGTGCTATACTCATTAATAATGGCAAAGGTAGGACTGGTGATGACGTCCTCCACGCCCAGTTCCTCACAGATAGCCTTTACGAAAGTAGTCTTTCCGGCGCCCATCTTGCCATAGAAGGCAAATACGCGGCGGTCGCCTATCTGATTGATAAACTCGCGAGCAGCCTCGCGGATATGTTCTATGTCTGTTATCTTAATGTTCTTCATAATACATTATTCACTTTTCACTATTCACTAGGGCGAAGCCCGCTCAACGTTTTCTTCCTTTAAGGGTTATAATAGGTATAATCATTTCCTCCATGGAGATACCACCATGCTGGAAGGTGTTACGATAGTAGGATACGTAGTAGTTGTAGTTGTTCGGATAGGCGAAGAAGTCGTCACCCGTGGCAAATACATAGCTCGTTGATAGGTTAGGAGAGGGCAGGTGTGCCTTCTGTGGTTCTTTGATGACGAAGAGATCCTTTGAGTCGTAGGCAAGGTTCTTGCCCAACTTGTAGCGCAGATTGGTGTTGGTGTTACGGTCACCGATAATCTTTACGGGATTGGTGGCGCGGATGCTGCCGTGGTCGGTGGTGATGAGCACCTGATAGTCGCTCTGTGCCAACTGGCGGAATAGGTCTGCCATTGCTGAGTGGCGGAACCACGACAGCGTGATGCTACGGTAGGCAGACTCGTTGTTGGCCAACTCACGCACCATCTTTGACTCTGTACGGGCATGGCTTAGCATATCGATGAAGTTGAATACCACCACGTTGAGGTTGTTCTTCTCCAGCGCATTCAGCTGGCTGACCAACTTGTCGGCTTCTGCTGATGTATTGATTTTATGATAGGAGAAGGTGTCGTGTCTACGGTAGCGCTCTATCTGTGTGCGGATGAGTGGTTCCTCGTTGAGGTTCTTACCTTCCTCTTCGTCCTCGTCCACCCACAGGTCAGGAAACATCTGTGCTATCTGTACGGGCATCAGTCCAGAGAAGATGGCGTTGCGGGCATACTGTGTTGCTGTGGGCAGAATGCTGCAATAGACATCCTCGTCGATGTCATACAGGTCGCCAATCTCTCGCTCCAGCATCTTCCACTGGTCGTAGCGGAAGTTGTCGAGTACGATAAGGAATACCTTCTTCTTCTCGTTGAGCAGGGGGAATACCTTATTTTTAAATAGCTCTGGCGAAAGTATGGGCGCCTCGCTGTCTTTCCCTTTTAGGGGCGTAGGAGGCAGACTCATCCATTCCATGTAGTGCTGCTTGATGTATTTGGCAAAGCCGTTGTTGGCTTCCTGCTTCTGCATGTCGAGCATCTCCGTCATCTGTGAGTCGGTGGCGCTCAGCTCCAGCTCCCAGCGTACCAGTCGCTTATACACATCAGTCCAGTCCTTCCAGGTGCGACAGTCCATTATCTGCATGCTGAGCTGCTGGAACTGCTGCTGGTAACCGCTCTGCACGGTCTCGGTGACAATCTCCTTGCGGTGTATGTTCTTCTTCAGTGTCAGCAGTATCTGGTTGGGGTTGACGGGCTTGATGAGATAGTCGGCTATCTGCTGTCCGATGGCCTGGTTCATGATGTCCTCCTCCTCACTTTTCGTCACCATGACGACGGGTACCTGCGGCGTCATCTCCTTGATGCGCTGCAGCGTCTCTAAGCCACTGAGTCCAGGCATCATCTCGTCGAGCAACACCAGGTCGAAGGTGCGCTTCTTGCACTCTTCGATGGCGTCAGTACCATTGGTTACTGTCACCACCTCATACCCTTTCTTCTCTAAGAACAACAAGTGGGCGCGTAGCAGCTCCATCTCGTCGTCAGCCCAAAGCAGCAATCCGTTTGTCATATCTCAATTATTAATTATCACCTCTCACCTCTCAATTCTCAACTGTCAACTGTCAACTCTCAACTGTCAACTATCCTACCTCCAAAAGTCATCATCAAACTCGTCGTAGCTGTTGCTCTGCTGTGTGGGAGCATTATTAAACAGCGGGTCGTCGTCTGGCTGTTGGCTGTTTGTCGTTGGCTGTGAGGTCTCCTCTTCGTCCTCTTCCGTAACGATGCTCTCTGGCTCGTTCAGCAACGACTCTGGAGCCACATCCAGCGGTTCGAGTTCCTGTTCGAAGAATACCTCATAGTCACGATAGCTGTATACGGTGCCAATCAGTCGGAGGTTCTTCTCACTGACGATGAGGCTTCTGCAAGGCCGTAGCATGCTGGCCATTGCCTGGTCGCTATACAGCTGACGAGCATATTGGCGCGCCTCGTCGTAGTTGAGGAATCCGCTGATGAGCATTCGTGCCAGTCCGTTCTGGTCCTGGTCGATAGCGATATCGAAGTTGCGTACGAGGAAGTTCGAGAAGTTATATCTCGCCATCTCGTAGAGCAGTTGGTTCTGATTGGCGGAATCCGGCTGGAAGGCCAGCAGGAATACGTAGTTTGTATTTCTTTCTATGACCAGCGTGTCGGTGAGTGTAGAGTCACTATTCATGTCGATGCTGCGTCGTGACCATACGTCACCGATGTCAAACTTACCGCCACGCAGCGTTTTACCCTCTTGGACACCACGGATAATCATACCTGCCATCTCGCTGACCTCACTCTCAGGATATTGCTCTACTACCAGTTTCAGTCGTCCGATGCAATCCTGTGACTTTCCCTCGTTCAGCAGGCTGAGACCTTCTATGAAGAGGAATTTCGGACGATGCTGTCCTAGTGGAAAGCGCTTCTCTGATATCTCTGCATTAGCCTTCACCTCTGCGAGCCTGTTAGTCTTGAAGGCTTCATAGGTGGCAGCATAGATAGAGTCTTCTATATGTACGCCGAAGCGCTGGTTTTCTGCGAAGTTGGGGTCAGAGAGTAGCGTTGTCCAGTCGCTCTCTGGGTAGTTCTGTTGTAGCATTGCCAGACAGTGGTTGGCCTCTGTGGTGCGTCCCTGTCGGGAGTATAATAAGAAGAGGTGATACCACGCCTCGTCGTTCTTCTCGTAGTCGGCATATTGACTGGTCAGTCTGCCCAGTGCTTTTTCGCTGAGTCGCAGGTTGTCCAGCTTGTCTTTGAAGATGATACCCGAATGGAACAGTCCGTCTTTAATGAGGTTGTCGCTCTCCGCCTTCTGCTCGTCAGTGAAAGGAATCTGTGCCAGATAGTATTCACGCTTGTGAGGGTCGAGGGCGGCACTGTCGGCGGCTTCGCCCTCTGCCACGGCAATAGAATCGCTGGGAGCAGCTGTTCCCAAGCTGTCAGCCATCTCTCCCGTTTCCAGGTTTTCTGCGCTTTCTGCATTCTCCGCATTCTCTGTAGGCTCTGTAGCCTCAGGTTGCATATTTACTACCGTCTTGTTCAGTCGCTGCCAGTGGTCTTCGTTTTCGCGCTTGCCCCACTGTCGCTGGAAGGTCTGCTTACCCTGATTGACGGCCTGTGGGTTATAGAAGTACCACTGGCCGGATTGTTGAGTGTTGGCTGTTGGCTGTTGTCTGTTCTGCGTTATTCTGTTGTTGGCTCTTCCGCCGTTCTTTGCCTCCTCTCGCTGCTGTGCCTGTTCAGCTTCAGCCTCCTCTTTGGCGCGCTGCTCCTCCTTCTCCTTCTTGATTAGCTCTTCAATGATTTTGTCGATAATCTTGTTGCGCTGAGCCTCTGGCATCAGAGCCAGTCGCTGCAGAGAGTCTTGTAGTTCTACGGCGCTGGTGTGTGGCACCAGTGCGTCGAGCACCTTCGAGCGTTCGTCAAGCTGCTTGAAGTCTTTGCGGTCTTTGTCTAACAGACCGATGGCCTCGCCATAGCAGCGCTGCGCATCGGCATATTTCTCCTTGTCCCAATAGAGGTTGCCCAGCGACAACAGTAATACGCCCTTCTCGATACCTGAGCGTGTGGCCTTCTTGCAACCCTCTTCGTAGGCTTCGATGGCATGCAGCGTGTCACGCTGGCTGAGATAGACATTACCGATGGCGTAATATACCTGGTCGAGATATTCCTTGTTATTGTCCGAGCGCGCCATGCGCTTCAGCTTGCTGATTTTGCCCTTGGCATCAGTGGCAGGCATCACCTCAGTCTGTGCGATGCGGGCATTGAATTCCAACTCGTAGGGCGGATTCAGACGTACCACGTGCTGAAATGACTTATAAGCCTCCTGTTTCTTGCCCAGCTGTGTCTGTATCTGTCCCATCAGGAACCATTCGCGCGCTTTCTGCTTTCTGCGCTGCTCGTGGCTGATGACCTTGCGCAGATAGGGCAGGGCGTCTTCGTAGCGCTCGCTGCGGATATAGTAGTTGGCCAGCGTATAGTCCCAGTCCTTCACGGCCCTGTAGTGCATGCTGTCTCTGCGCTGCTTGTTAATGACGTCCTCCGCATCGTAGAGCCATCCCAGTTCGGTATAGCTCTTAGCTTGCCAGGCACGCGCTATGCCGTTGACGGCGGGCTGCGTCTGATAGAGGCGTGATATATAAGAAAAGGTGGCGGCAGCCTCCTCGAATAGTCCCTGTTGGAATTGCGACTTGCCCAGCAGTATCCAGGCATGCCACAGGAAGGGGTTATACTCTCGACGGTTCAGCCACTCAATGTCTTTGGCCGTCTTGCGACGCCCCTTGTCCCATTCCGGACGCTTCTTGATGCTATGCAGCTTGATAACCTTCTCTGCTTTCTCGATGGCACGTTCGTAGTTGCCTTTGCCCAGTTCGCGGCTCTGCTTGTTGGCAACGGGGTAGAGGGGTATCAGCTCCGTACAGTTGTCTTTGTTGCCGCTCTCCTTCTCCAGATTACCGTCGATAAAGGCCAGCGAACCGTTATAGTAGGTGTTGTAGCGGGCAGTAAACGAATGCCAGAAGCGGCTCTGTGCCGTGTTATGTTTCGTAGAACAGCTGCTGAGCAGCATGATCGATGATGTAAGAAGTATGACGATAGCCGTCAGGTCGTGATGATGGCATTTTTCCTCTTTCCTCTTTCTTACCTCCTCCTTCAGGTCTTTGAGTTTGCAGTCCGTCTTGCTGGTGCACGACGCACAGTCACCCTCTTTCTGGACAATAGGCTCATCCGTGCTACCGATAGAAGCGATAGCAGCAATGATGCCCAGCACCACAAGCGATATGACGACGATTAACAGGAACTGCATATATTCTATAGCGTTAGCAAATTATTCACTTTTCACTATTCATTATGGTGAAGCCCGCCGCTTCGAGATCATTCCAGAATTTTGGATACGACTTGCTGACCACCCCAGGATTGTTGATGCGCAGCGAGTCCAGTCGGATGGCTGCAGGGGCAAAGGCCAGCGCCATGCGGTGGTCTTCGTAGGTGTCGATGGCTGCATCTGCCTCAGGCTCACAGCGCTCACCATCCCAATACAGCTCGCAGTCATTTTTGTCATAGAGCACATAGCCCAGTTTGCGCGCTTCACGCTTCAACGCTTCGATGCGGTCGGTCTCCTTGATTTTTAGCGTCGACAGTCCACGGAAGTAGAAGGGTACGCCCAGCATCAGGCAGCATACCACAAAGGTCTGTGCTAAGTCGGGAGCATTGACAAAGTCGTATTCCAGACGCGATACGCAGCGACCGCTATGGCGCAGCGTCACCGTCGTAGGAATGCCCTCCTTCTTTGTGGCGAAGGTGGTCTTCACGCCCAGCAGACTGAAAATGTAGCGCACACTGCTGTCGCCCTGCTTCGAGCCGTCCATCAGTCCCTCTAGACAGAGCACGTTGCCTTCCTGCTTCGACAGCGCCATCATCTCATACCAGTAGGAGGCTGCACTCCAGTCGTTCTCGATATAGTAAGAACGCTGGCGGTAAGGCGTGCCAGCTACCGTGATGGTGTCGTAGGCGCTCCAATCGGCATCGGCTCCAAACTCACGCATGGTCCATAGCGTCAGGTCGATGTATGGACGCGAGATGAGGTCGCCCGTCAGGTGTAGTGTCAGTCCGTCGCGCAGACAGGGACCTATCAGCAACAGCGCTGAGATAAACTGTGAGCTGACATTACCAGGCACATCCAGCTGGCCACCTTCCAATCGGCGACCCTTGATACGCAGAGGCGGAAAGCCCTCCTTCCCCAGATATTCAATGTCGGCACCCAGACTACGCAGGGCATCCACCAAGATATGGATAGGTCGGTGCTTCATGCGCTCCGTACCGGTAATGACGTGCTCATCGCCCTCGCGAGTAGCCAGATAAGCCGTCATGAAACGCATAGCAGTACCTGCCGCCTTGATATTGATTTCGTAGGGATTATTCTTCAGTGCGCTGATAATCACCTCAGTGTCGTCGCAGTCAGACAGGTTCTCAGGCAGTACGTCGCCTCCTGATAAGGCATGAATCACCAAGGCACGGTTAGAGATACTTTTTGATGCGGGCAACTGAACTGTATTTTTCAGCTCTTGGGGCGCAGTGATGTTATATTGCATATAATTTTACGTGTTCCTTTTATATAATAACGCACAAAGGTACGATTTAGTGAGCATAATACAAAATAAAAAACATTTTTTTTATTTTATTTGTCGAACGTTAGTTCTTTCGACGAAGTCAAAAGTGCGAATTATTTCATGATTTACCAAGGAAATAACAATAATTATAAAAAAGTGGCGAGAAAATTTGCAGGATTCGAAAAAACTCCGTACCTTTGCAGCCGCTTAAAAGCAAAACGATCGGGATTTAGCGCAGTTGGTAGCGCACACGTCTGGGGGGCGCGAGGTCGCTGGTTCGAGTCCAGTAATCCCGACCAAATGCAAAGGAGTTGGAATCCAAGTGGTTTCAACTCCTTTCTTTTTTGCCTCAAAAAGACAGGCTAAGCCAGCGCTGGGACACGCAAAGCCAGACATGGGACACGCTAAGCCAGACATGGGACACGCTAAGCCAGCTCCATATTAGCTGTACTGGCGCGCAAAATAGCTGTAGTAGCATCGCTAAAGTGGCACTTTAGGAGTACTAAAGAGCCACTTTTGCAACCCTAAACAGGCACTTTACGAGCTTCACATTATTTAACACGACGCCGTAGCGCAAAAACTTGCAAAACTATTAACCTAT
>JAILMS010000178.1 GCA_024692385.1 Prevotella sp.
CCCGTCTCTTTACGGAAGTGGAGACGTGCCTGGATAACCTTGGTATTGTTATACACCATCAGCGCACCTTGTGGCAGATGGCTGGGCAAGTTGTAGAAGATATCTTCACTTACTTGTCCCTTGTTGTAAACGAGCAGCTTAGAGTGGTCGCGCTCAGCTATTGGGAACTTAGCAATGCGCTCATCGGGCAACTCGTAATTGTATTCGCTAATATGTATGTTTTTCGTTTTCACGTTGCAAAGTTAATAATTTCCTTATTAATAAAAAAGAAAAGATGGAAAATATTAAAAAATGCCAAGAATTATTCGTACCTTTGCAGCCGAATATGGAGAATAACAGTATTTTACAGAAACTGGACGGTCTGGAAGCACGTTTTGAGGAGGTTTCTACACTGATTACCGACCCCGACGTGATTGCTGACCAGAACCGTTTTGTCAAATTGACAAAGGAATACAAAGATCTGGGTGACATCATGGATGCTCGCAAACGCTACATCGCTTGTCTGAACAGCATTCGTGAGGCTAAGGATATTTTGGCCAACGAGACAGACCCAGAGATGAAAGAGATGGCTCGTGAGGAGCTGTCTGAGAATGAGGCTTTGCAGCCAAAACTGGAGGAGGAAATCAAGATTGCATTGATTCCCAAAGACCCGGAAGACGCTAAGAACGTACAGATGGAGATTCGTGCCGGAACGGGTGGCGACGAAGCTGCTCTCTTTGCTGGCGATCTCTTTAAGATGTATAAGAGCTACTGCGACTCTAAGGGCTGGCAGCTCTCTATTACCAGCGTCAGCGAGGGTGCTGTTGGCGGATTCAAGGAAATTGACTTTGCCGTCAGTGGTGCCGACGTCTATGGTACGCTGAAATATGAGTCGGGGGTTCACCGTGTTCAACGTGTTCCTGCTACTGAAACGCAGGGCCGTATGCACACTTCTGCCGCTACCGTTGCTGTACTGCCTGAGGCTGACAAGTTTGAGGTTCACGTCAACGAGGGTGAGATCAAATGGGATACTTTCCGTTCATCAGGTGCTGGCGGTCAGAACGTCAACAAGGTGGAGTCTGGTGTGCGTCTGCGCTATATGTGGAAGAACCCCAATACGGGTGAGACCGAAGAGATTCTCATCGAGTGTACGGAGACGCGTGACCAGCCCAAGAACAAAGAGCGTGCTCTCTCTCGCCTTTATACCTTTATCTATGATAAGGAGCACCAGAAGTATATGGACGACATCGCCAGCCGCCGAAAGAGCCTCGTCTCTACGGGTGACCGCTCGGCAAAGATTCGTACCTACAACTTCCCACAGGGCCGCGTAACCGACCATCGTATTGGCTATACTACCCACGACCTGCAGGGCTTCCTTGGCGGCGACATCCAGCCAATGATTGATGCCCTCACCGTTGCTGAGAATGCAGAGCGCATGAAAGAAAATGAACTTTAAGTAGTTGACAGTTGATAGTTGACAGGTGACAGTTAGAATTATGAACAGACAAGAATTAATAAAGCAGATTTTCGAGAAGCAGAGTTTCCTCTGCGTGGGTCTCGACCCGGACATCAAGAAGATTCCACAGTGTGTCATTGACGAATGCAAGGCTGACCTTGCTGCTGAAGATGAGGACTACGACGAGTCGCTGGCTATCATTCTCTTTAACCAGTATATCGTCGATGCTACGGCACCCTACTGCGTAGCTTATAAGCCAAACCTCGCTTTCTATGAGTCGCTGGGCGCCCGTGGATTGGTTGCCTACGAGGAGACGGTCAGCTATATCCGTGAGAACTACCCTACTCACTTCATCATCGCTGATGCGAAGCGTGGAGATATCGGCAACACGTCGAAAATGTATGCTCGCTCGTTCTTCGAAGGTGACGCCCAAGCTGATGCAGTAACGGTGGCACCTTATATGGGTGAAGACAGTGTAGGTCCGTTCTTAGAATACGATGGCAAGTGGGTTGTATTGTTGGCACTGACCTCTAACAAGGGTTCACACGACTTTCAGCTGACTGAGGATGCTCAAGGTGAGCGTCTTTTTGAGAAAGTACTGAAGACCTCGCAGCAATGGGGCACAAAGGACAACATGATGTATGTTGTTGGTGCTACACAGGGCCAGATGTTTGAGGATATTCGTAAAATCGTACCCGACCACTTCCTGCTAGTTCCTGGCGTAGGTGCTCAGGGCGGATCATTGGAAGAGGTGTGCAAATACGGTATGACGAAAGACTGTGGACTGCTGGTCAACTCGTCACGTGGTATTATCTTCGCCTCTAACGGCAAGGACTTTGCCGACGTGGCAGCACAGAAGGCTCACGAGTTGCAGGAGCAGATGGCTGCAGAACTGGCCAAAGTTAAGTAAATCCCAATAATAAAGATACAAAAAAGGGTAGTTAACATAATGTTAGCCGCCCTTTTTTCTTTTATTTAATAATTACTCAAAATACTCAATAGTACGGGTCTGCTCCATCTCCTGACCCATCATGTTGGTCTTACGGCTGATCCAGTTACCCTTAGCATCATATTTATAATCGGTGTACTCCATCTTCATCTCCTGTCCGCCCATGTCCATTGACTGGCTGGCAACGGCACCCTTGTCATTGTAGCTGAAGGTGAAGGTCATGGGGTTACCCATCATATCCATAGACTGAGTAGCCAGTCTTCCGTCCTTCCATGTGTACTTGATAGTCACTTCCTGTCCCTGGAAAGACATCTTCATTGACTGCAGAAAACCATTGGCATCATAGACAGCACCAGTAACACCCTCACGCTGCATCTTACCATCCTGGGTAAAGGTGGTCACCTGATCACGGCCCATCATGTTCTGACTGATTTTCTTCACGGCGCCCTTAGCTTCGTTAGCCTCTACATCGTGGAACGCAGTTTGTGCATGCATGGCAAATGGAACTGCCATCAATGCAAGCATCATCAATACTTTTTTCATACTTTGTTTGATTATTTAATTGGTTAATATAAGTTAGTTATCAATTGTTAGACGATTCTCAACAAAAAAAGATTAAACGGAAAGGCGTTTTTTTTCAAAAAAAACCAATAAACAAAAAAATCACGGGGATAAGTCCGTAAAAAAAAGAACCTATCCCCGTGAGTATTAGTTTAGTGTGATGCTCTATCGCAGTCGGTCGGCAGCACGTACTAATTTCTCGTCGGCAATAACACCTCTACGTGCAAGCAGGCAGAAAATAGCGGCAATGATGGGAAACGATGCCGTCAGAGGCAGAGCTGTTGACTGACTGCCCTGCTGAATCAGTACGGCTAATACAACGTACCAAGCAAAGTTGATACCGATAGCCGCAAGACACAATTTTGCCTGCAGAGGACGTCGCTTGAACAAGAAGATAGCTATCAGACTGATGGCTGATGCTAACATCTGCACAGCGAAGAGCGACCACGCCTGAAGATGTACCATGCCTAGTATAACAGCTATCAGCAAAAATACCGTTTGTTTACGCTGAATCATAGCCAGACTGTGGAATTAGTCGTTGGCAGCCTGCTGCTCGCGAACGGGATCACGCCAGTAGATCTTGTCTTCTACAAACTCCTGAGTAGCCAGCAGAGAGGGCTTTGGCAGCTTCTCGTAGTAGCGAGAAATCTCAATCTGCTCACGGTTCTCGAACACTTCCTCCAAAGAATCATTGTAAGAGGCAAACTCTGCCAGTTTCTTTGACAGGTCTTCCTTGATCTGTACACTAATCTGGTTGGAGCGCTTTGAGATAATAGCTACGCTCTCATAAATGTTACCGGTCTCTTCGCAGAGATCCATAATGTTACGGGTAACAGTGTTTACTGGTGCTTTTGACTTTTTGTAATCCATATTCTTATATTAATCTTTTGTTATTTTCTTGCATTTCTCAATAAAATCCTGTGCAGTGGCTACCTCCTTTGACTCAGGAAACTCGGTGATGAAGCCATAGCATTCATCCTCTGCATCGCGGTAGCGCTCCACCTTCTTTTCTTCTGAGCTGTTCTTAGCCAGATAGTATTTGCTTTTCATAATAAGCACGGAGAAGTCCTCACGTCTATCTGTATAAGGATAGGTCTTCAGCGCATTCTGGGCGGTGATGATACATGCCTCATAGTTCGACTCAGTATTGGCATTGATGTTACCGAAATAGCCACCCAGGTTATAATAGAGCTTGGCAGAAAGGTATTCCTTCTGTACCAAGTTGTCTTGCAACTGGAAGAGGCGTTTTTGAGCAACCTCACGCAGCTTAGAGTCGGGATAATAATCGATGAAGTTCTGATAGGCCGTAATTGCACCTACGGTAGGAGTCTGGTCTAAACGGGGCTCCGGAACGCTTTCGAACAGCGACTGACCGATATAGAATGCAGCTTGCTCGGCATAGTCACCCTTTGGATAGCTGGAGAAGTACTTCTTGAACGTCATGCTGGCAGCCTCATAGTCACGATTGTTATACTCTGCCAATGCCAACATGTAAAGGCTCTCCTGAGCGGCACTACGTCCTTTCTGAACAGTCACAACGTCTTGCAACAACGTAGCGGCCTGATTGAACTTGCCCATAGCAAAATACTGCTTGGCACATTCGTACTTATAGGTAGCGTCAGCCGACTTGTAGATATTGTTGAACTCATTGGAGCATCCTGAGAACAGGATAGCGGCCAAGAGTGAAAGAAAAACGTTCTTCTTCATGCGATATTCGAAATTGACGTGCAAAATTACACATTTATAATGAGAAAAACAAAGTTTTTTGATAAAAATTAGGATTATGGGCGCTGAATTAGGAATTATTTCGTAATTTTGCACAACTTATGGACTATATTCTGACTTCATCATACAAACCTACAGGCGACCAACCAGAGGCTATCCGCCAACTGACGGACGGCATCAATCGTGGTGACAAAGCACAGGTACTGCTGGGCGTGACGGGTTCCGGTAAGACGTTTACCATTGCCAACGTTATTGCCAACGTGGGAAAACCCGTACTGATCCTGTCTCACAATAAGACGCTGGCTGCCCAATTGTATGAAGAGATGCGAGGCTTCTTTCCAGATAACGCAGTAGAGTATTATGTCAGTTATTATGACTACTATCAGCCTGAGGCATATCTGCCCACGACGGATACTTATATTGAGAAAGACCTTGCTATTAACGAGGAGATTGATCGACTTAGACTAAGTGCGGTAAGCGCTTTGATGTCAGGAAGAAAAGATGTCATCGTTGTATCTTCAGTTTCATGTATTTATGGAATGGGAAGTCCTGTCGCACTTAATGAGAATATCATTGAAATTCATCGTGGACAGATTATAGACCGCAATGCATTGTTAAGAAAATTGGTGGCAGCATTATATGTTCGCAATGACATCGAACTGAAGCGTGGATGCTTCCGCGTGAAGGGGGATGTCGTTGATATTGCAATGGCGTATAGTGAAGCCGTGCTGCGCATCACTTTCTGGGATGACGAGATAGATTCAATAGAAGAGTTGGACAGCATGGACATGCATCGCATGGCGCAGTTTGACGAGTATAAGCTCTACCCTGCTAACCTTTTTATGACCACGCAGGAACAAACGAACATCGCTATCCGTCAGATTCAGGACGACCTTGTAAAGCAGGTGGCCTTCTTTGAGGAACAGGGCGATGGCATTAAGGCTCAGCGCATCAAAGAGCGTGTGGAATATGACATGGAAATGATTAAGGAACTAGGTCACTGTTCAGGCATCGAGAATTATTCGCGCTACTTCGATGGCCGTCAGGCTGGCGAACGCCCCTACTGCCTGCTGGACTTCTTTCCAGACGACTTCCTGATGGTAATTGATGAAAGTCACGTCAGCGTACCGCAGATTGGCGCTATGTATGGTGGTGACCGTGCTCGCAAAACCAATCTGGTAGAATACGGTTTCCGTCTGCCTGCTGCCTTTGACAACCGACCGTTGACCTTCGACGAGTTCAAAGAGATGACACCGCAAGTCATTTATGTCTCTGCCACTCCTGCCGACTATGAATTACAAGAGGCTGAGGGTGTTGTCGTGGAACAAGTAATTCGTCCCACAGGACTTCTCGACCCCGAGATTGAGGTACGTCCCACAGAAAACCAGATAGACGACCTGATGTACGAGATACAGCAGCGCATCGAGCATAAGGAACGTGTACTGATAACAACACTTACAAAGCGTATGGCTGAGGAGTTGTCAGAATATCTCCTGAATCACGACATTCAGACAGCCTATATCCATAGTGAGGTGACCACACTCGACCGTGTAAAGATTCTGGAGAACCTACGCAATGGGACATACGACGTATTAGTTGGTGTCAACCTGCTGCGTGAGGGTCTCGACCTTCCTGAAGTATCGCTGGTTGCCATTCTTGATGCAGACAAAGAGGGTTTCTTACGCTCTCATCGCTCACTCACACAGACGGCAGGCCGTGCAGCTCGTAATGTGAATGGTAAGGTTATTATGTATGCGGATAATATCACAGCCTCCATGCAACTGACCATCGACGAGACGCTCCGCCGTCGTTGTAAACAGCTGAAATATAATGAGGAACACGGCATCACACCTACTCAGATTAAGAAGGCTCTTACCGTCTCACTGGTTGAACTGGAGCGCGAAGCCAACGGCCAGCAGACTTCAGCTAATAGCCAGCAACCTGTAGCCGCCTTTGCTGCTGATCCCATCATCGAGCAGATGACTCGTCCACAGCTGGAGAAGAGCATTGCCCAGACCACTCGTCTGATGAAGGAAGCTGCCAAGAAGCTTGATTTCCTGCAGGCCGCTCAATATCGTGACGAAATCATACGCCTTCAGAAAGAGTTGGAACTGAAATAATAACTCAGACAATTAAACAAATAATAACAGAATATAGTTAGTAATATGAGATACGGAATCATCGGCACAGGTGCCATTGGCGGATATTACGGTGCAAAATTGGCTCATGCTGGACAGGAAGTACATTTCTTGCTGCATAGCGACTATGAATATGTGAAACAGCACGGTCTGCAGGTGGATTCCTGCGACGGCTCATTCCATCTGGATGATGTCAATGCTTATCAGCATGCGGAAGACATGCCACAATGTGACGTAGTGCTTGTTGGACTGAAATCTGTCAATAATGAGAAACTCCAGTCATTGCTGCCACCATTGTTACATGCCCATACGCTGGTGGTACTCATTCAGAATGGCATCGGCGTCGAGGAGGATGTACAGAAGATGTTCCCCAACGTGCAGCTGGCCGCTGGCCTCGCATTTATTTGCTCAGCAAAGACTAAGCCCGGTCTCGTCAGTCACCAGTGTTATGGCAGCATCAATCTGGCCAACTACTCATGCAAGGACGAAACATTGATGCAGGCTGTGGTCGACGAGTTCCGCCAGGCTGGCATCGAGACGGGATTCGTGGAATATCATGAGGCACGATGGAAGAAGGCCGTATGGAATATGCCATTCAATGGTATGACTGTAGCTTTGCATACGCAGACCGATCTACTGCTGAAGAACCAGTCGACAAGACAACTAATCCGTGAGCAAATGATGGAAGTAGTAAGTACAGCCCGGCATCTAGGTGTGAAGAACCTTGACGCCTCGTTTGTCGACAAGATGATAGAGATGACAGATGCGATGACGCCCTATTCACCGTCTATGCGACTGGACTACGACTTCCATCGTCCTATGGAGATATACTATCTCTACACCCGTCCTTTGGAGATTGCCCGCGAGGCTGGCTGTCGTATGCCTAAACTTGAGATGCTGGAGGCAGAACTACGCTTCTTAGAGGCACAATCTGATAATAAATAATAGCGAGTAGAAATCAAATAAGGAAATTGCTGGCATTGCAAGGCGTCTGCTGATACAGTGTCTGGATTTAAAACAAAAAAAAGAGAGGTCTTTAAAATCTCTCTTTGTGATTCCGGCGGGATTCAAACCCACAACCTTCTGATCCGTAGTCAGATGCTCTATTCAGTTGAGCTACGGAACCTCTGTTCCATGCTGTTCAAGTGTCATATCCTTGAAAGCGAGTGCAAAGGTACGGACTTTTTATGTAACCGCCAAATATTTTCCAAACTTTTTTCGAAAAATATTGATTTTTCTCTGAATGTAGTTTTAAATGGGATAATAATTACTCCATTTATCACGTCCTTCAGAGGTCTTGCACAGGAATTTGGCGTGAATCGCGCAAATACATACTGCGCAGTTCCATCGCTTTACCCCACTGTTCGGAGAACAATTCGCTGACATCGAGATCTATCTTCCATTGTCCATAAGATTCCAAACGATCTATCATAGTACCCAACGTCAAATTCTTGATATCCTCAGCGGGCATAAAGCATGAGGTCTCCCCTTTCTCGTCAGTAGATATCTCGATAACAAGGCCTGCCTGCATCTGTTGATACAATAAATCATTGACTATACGAATGGGGATGGTAGTCTGTTTACTCAGCTCAAGTGCTGTCAGCGGTTTCTGTCCGTTGGCAAAGCGCTTACAGATACGACTTAGCAAAAGGGCATTGAGCAATATCTTGTAGCGATGACTTATCTCACCGGTATTAGCATCATAGTCGTAGTAGTCGAGATTCTGATTGGTATAACTGAGTTCGGCACCAAATAGACAGATGGTCCACGAAATCTGCAGCCATAGCATAAACAATGGCAATGCAGCGAAAGAACCGTAGATGGCGTTGTAACTGGAGAGGAACATCTGCGAATGGATATAGAATATCTGCAGTCCTTGCATGGCAAAACCTGCCAAGATACCAGGAAATACAGCATTGATAGGCTTGACATGCGTATTCGGCATAAAGATGTAGAGGGCGATGAACATGCCCGACATCAGCACGTATGGCGACAGGTCAATGAGGAAACGAATAGTGGGTCCCAGCAACAGGAAGTCAGGCATAGAGTCGGCAATGGTTGCCATGAAGATTGATATACCCGACGTGATGACAATGATGATGGGAAAGAGGAAAAACATAGCCAGATAGTCGGTGAAGGTGCGGAAAATACTACGCGGCTTCTTCACCTGCCATATCTCGTTGAAGGCATCCTCAATATTGCTCACCAGCATGAGTACGGTATAGAGCATAAATATCAAACCGATACCCAGGAATACGCCGCTCTTAGTATGTACCAGGTAGCTATTGACGAAGCCGATGATAACATCTGCTACTTGCGGCTGCGACTCGAAGGCCTCGCGAAACCATACCTCAATATATTTATTGTAGCCAAAGCCACGGGCAATAGCAAAGACAACAGCTGTGATGGGCACAATAGCCAACAGCGTAGAATATGTCAGTGCCGATGCTTTCTGCAACACACGTTTGGTGGTGAAGAAGCGGATGGCAAGAATGAGTTTCTTTAAGACTTCCAATAATAGGAATTTCAGCGGCGATACGTCGTTCTGATTGATTCTCCAGATATCTGTCTGGAAAAACTGGATGATGCTTTCTATCCGTCGAGCCATTGATTAAGCAGTTCTTAGTTATTACAAATAAAAATGAAAGCAGTGCCTCTATAAGCCGGGTTCTGTACCTCTTGCGAGGTGCCTGTCATTTATCTACTTCGCAGGTTGCCCTGCGCTTCTAGCATTCTACCCTCCATCGTAGCTTGCGCTTCGGACGGACAGCCCTCAGACGATGGTATACGCGAACTTGCAGCCTCCAGATGAGACAGCCCGACGATCACCCGCCGGCTGGTGGTCTCTTACACCACCTTCTCACCCTTACCCCGTAGGGCGGTCATTCTCTTCTCCCATATCCAGCTGTCACCAACTGCTGGCACTTTCACCAGTGGAGTGTCCTATGCTGCCCGGACTTTCCTCTCGTGTTCTAATGAACACCAGCGACAGGCCGTGACACTGCTTTCAGTCTGCAAAGGTACTAAAAAAAGTGAAAAGTGAAAAGTGAAAAGTGAAAAATTTGCAACCGCCATAAAAATTTCGTACCTTTGCATCCTGTTATTAAATAAGGTATATGGAATTAGCAAGCAAATACGACCCAAAAGAGGTCGAATCAAAATGGTATCAGTACTGGCTTGACAACAAATTGTTTGCCTCAAAGCCAGATGGACGTGAACCCTACACAATCGTTATTCCGCCTCCCAATGTTACGGGTGTGCTGCACATGGGTCACATGCTGAACAACACTATTCAGGATATTCTTATTCGTCGTGCTCGTATGGAAGGCAAGAATGCCTGCTGGGTACCCGGTACCGACCATGCTTCTATTGCCACTGAGGCTAAGGTGGTTAAGAAGCTTGCTGAGCAAGGCATTAAGAAGCACGACCTGACACGTGACGAGTTCTTGAAGCATGCCTGGGACTGGACCGACGAACACGGTGGCATTATCCTGAAGCAGTTGCGCCATCTGGGTGCCAGCTGTGATTGGGACCGCACGGCCTTCACCATGGACGAGAAGCGCTCTGCCAGCGTTATCAAGGTATTCGTCGACCTCTACAACAAGGGATATATCTATCGTGGCCTCCGTATGGTCAACTGGGACCCCAAGGCTCTTACCGCTCTCTCTACTGAGGAGGTTATCTACAAGGAAGAGAAGAGTCATCTGTTCCATTTGAAATACTATGTAGATGGCCTCACCGCTCTCGACAATGAAGAGGCTCTGAAAGCTGAGGGCAACATCATTCACAAGGATGCCAAGGGCTACTATGCTGTGGTTGCTACCACACGTCCTGAGACAATCATGGGCGATACTGCTATGTGTATCAACCCCAAGGACCAGAAGAACCAGTGGCTGAAGGGCAAGAAGGTTATCGTTCCATTGGTTGGCCGCGTAATTCCTGTTATCGAGGACCGTTACGTTGACATCGAGTTTGGTACGGGCTGTCTGAAGGTTACTCCTGCCCACGATACCAACGACTATATGCTGGGTAAGACTCACAACTTGGAGACCATCGACATCTTCAATGCTGACGGTACCATTTCTGAGCAGTCACCTCTCTATGTAGGCATGGATCGCTTCGTTTGTCGTAAGCAGATTGCCAAAGACCTCGAGGCTGCCGGACTGATGGAGCGCATCGAAGACTATACCAATAAGGTTGGCTATTCTGAGCGTAACCCAGATACAGCCATCGAGCCACGTCTCTCTCTGCAGTGGTTCCTTAAGATGGAACATTTTGCAGAGATTGCACTGAAGCCCGTAATGGATGGCGAGATGCATTTCTACCCACAGAAGTATGTTAATACCTATAAAAACTGGCTGGAGAACATTCAGGACTGGTGTATTTCTCGTCAACTGTGGTGGGGACATCGCATTCCTGCCTACTACTACAATGATAACGATGACTATGTAGTTGCCGAGACTCGTGAGGAAGCTTTGAAACTGGCACAGCAGAAAGACGCCAATGTAAAGGATTCCGACCTGCGTCAGGACGAGGATGCCCTCGATACATGGTTCTCATCATGGTTGTGGCCTATCTCTTTGTTCGACGGAATCAACAACCCTGGCAACGAGGAGATTAACTACTACTACCCCACCTCAGATCTCGTAACGGCTCCTGATATTATCTTCTTCTGGGTTGCCCGCATGATTATGGCCGGTGAGGAGTATATGGGCAAGTTCCCCTTCAAGAACGTATACTTCACTGGTATCGTACGCGACAAGCTGGGTCGTAAGATGTCTAAGTCATTAGGTAACTCTCCTGATCCCATCGACCTGATTGATAAGTTCGGTGCCGACGGTGTTCGTATGGGTATGATGCTCAGCGCACCTGCTGGTAATGATATCCTCTTCGACGAGACACTCTGTGAGCAGGGCCGTAACTTCAACAATAAGATTTGGAATGCCTTCCGTCTTGTTAAGGGCTGGCAGGTTGCTGATATCGAACAGCCTGAGGCTGGCAAGACTGCCATAGCATGGTTTGATGCTAAGCTGAAGGCCGTTGCTGAGGAGATGCAAGACCTCTTCTCTAAGTACCGTATCTCTGAGGCTTTGATGGCTGTCTATAAGCTCTTCTGGGACGAATTCTCAAGCTGGTATCTGGAGATGGTGAAGCCTGCCTATATCAATGGTGAGGCACAGCCTATTGACCGTACTACCTATGAAGCAACCCTGCGTTTCTTCGACATACTGCTGAAGATGCTGCATCCCTTTATGCCATTCATCACTGAGGAGTTGTGGCAGGCTCTCTATGAGCGCAACGCTGGTGAGAGCATCATGCGCGAAAGCCTTGTGCTGAGCGGTGTAACTGCTGCTGACGAGAAGCTGTTGGCAGACATTGAACAGGTAAAGCAGATTGTATCTGGCATCCGTATGGTTCGCAACCAGAAGAACATCGCTCCTAAGGAGGCACTGGAGTTGCAGGCTGTAGGCCAGAACCACTACGAGACATACAATGCCGTTATTACTAAGATGGCTAACGTTAGTGCTATCAATGTCGTTGCAGAGAAAGACGCCACCGCCAGTGCCTTCATGATTGGTACCGACGAGTTTGCCGTACCTCTTGGCAACATGATTGATATCGATGCTGAGATTGAGAAGCAGGAAGCACAGTTGAAACACCTTGAAGGATTCCTGCAGGGTGTTATGAAGAAGCTTTCTAACGAGCGTTTCGTGGCTAATGCACCTGAGGCTGTGGTAGCTATGGAGCGTAAGAAGCAGAGCGACTCAGAAGAGAAGATTGCTGCTCTTCGTGAATCAATCGCTGCCCTGAAGGCTCAGAAGTAAGACGATACCGTTTTTACCATGATAAAAGGCAAGGAGTTTTTTACTTCTTGCCTTTATTGATGATATAGATACCCATCGTTGCTAAACCAGCAGCCCAGATGTATTTTGCGTAGAATGTCTCATGCAGACAGAGACATGAGGTGAGCGCCCCAACGACGGGAATCAATGAATTCCAGATGGCCACCTTACCAATTGGATTACAGGTGAGCAATTTATTATATAATGTAAAGCCAATAGTGGAGATGCTCACAAGCAATGCCAGTATACAAATACCCCAGAAGGTAATATGAGGCAGTGTGGCTCCCATCAGCAGACTGGGAATAATCAATAATATACCACCTACTGCCAGACTATAGCCAGTACCAACAAAGACATCGACGCGCTTGTTGACGCCACGCGTCATAAGTCCTGCACAGGCGCCACAGAGTGCATTCACAATAATCAGTCCGTCGCCTAACAAGGTGAATGCCCCACTCTCCTGATTTCCCATATTGAGCGCCATGATACCCGCAAAGCCCAGCACGCAGCCCAGCATCTTGCGATAGGTCATCTTGTCACTCTTGAAGAAGATACAGGCAAGAATCACTAAGGTAAACACGCTCATAGAGTTGAGAATGGCCGCTCTGGCTCCTTGGCTATACGACAGTCCTATATAGAAGGCAGCATAGTGCAGTGTGGTATTCAGCAGTGCGAAGAACAAGAGGAACAAGCCATTAAAGATTTTGCCTTTTGGTGCTGTCGACTTATATGCAAATGAGCGTCCTGTCGTTGCTGCAATCAGTATGATGATAATGCCTGCCAGTCCAAAACGTAATCCGGCAAACAACATTTTGCTGGCAGTCATATCCTGAGTGATGCCATATTCCGCAAAACCCAACTTGACGAGTGGGAATGCCCAGCCCCAACTGAAGGCAGCCGTAAAAGCCAGCAACGCTACCCATACAGGTCGTTGGAAAATACTGGTAGTAGAATGGGAAGTGTCAGCCATTCAGCGTCTCATGTAAGGATTATACTGCAACTCGTCTGCCATCGTCGACTGAGGACCGTGACCAGGATAGATAACAGTCTCTGCGGGCAGTGTGCTCGCTATCGTTGCCAGGCTTTGCTCCATCAGCTGCCACGAGCCTTCAGGAAAGTCTGTTCTACCTATGCTCATACGAAACAGTGTATCACCAGAGAATACCATCTTCTCCTCCTTACAATAGAACAGGCAAGAGCCATGAGAGTGACCGGGTGTCTGTATCACATGCAATGCATGCTGTCCGAAGCTAATCACGTCGTTCTGCTTCAACAAAGTGCCTACGGGTGGCTGGTCGTCGCTAATCTGCATGCCGAAAAGGGCCGCAGCCTGTTGTGGCAGATGTTCCACGAGTTGCTGGTCGTCAGCACATATCTCCACCTTCAGACCATACTTCTGAAAGAGATGGGCGTTACCGAAGTTATGGTCCAAGTGGCCGTGAGTCGCTAACAGGTGAACAGGCTTCAACTGTTGCTCACGAAGATAGTTGTCAATAGCCTCACATTCCTCCTCATATAAGGCACCACA
>JAILMS010000015.1 GCA_024692385.1 Prevotella sp.
GCCTCATGGACGTGGTGGCCCCACATGCCTTTGCCACCATACTTAGGCAGTAGGGCGGGGTGGATATTGATAATCTTGCGGGGGAAGGCCTCTACTAAGAAATTGGGCACCAGAGGCAGGAAACCCGCCAGCACAATGAACTGGATGTCGTACTTCTGGAGCAGTGGCATCATCACCTGTGGGTCGTTCAGTTCGGGTTTGGGCGCTACGGCAGTAGGTACACCAAGTTTCTCTGCCCTCACCAGTGCATACGCATCGGCCTTGTTGCTGACCACAAGGGCACAGTTGACACGCTCGCTATCAGCGAAATACTTGATGATGTTCTCACAATTTGAGCCGCTTCCCGACACAAAGATGGCGATGTTAATCATATTCGTTAAGTGTTTAGTGATTCTAACAATATCTCGATGAGGCGTGGTACCCCATAGTTACTTATCTCTTCTTCCTTAATCCAGAAATAGTCGTCAGGCAGGCTGGGGCGCTCCGCAGTCTCCCATAGCCAGAAGTCGGCATAGAGGATGCGATGGGTAAGGATGTGTTTTACTCGCGAGGCGAGTAAAACAAGTTGACAGTTGATAGTTGACAGTTGACAGTTGTTCTCAATTTCTCCATTCTCAATTAGTAAAGGCTCGTACAGTCCCTGCCAGATGTCGCCAGCGGGGCGGCGATGGATGGCGGTATAGCCGTTGCACCTGATATAGATATAGCTGAGCTGGCGCTCCTTCACGGTGAGCTTCTTTTGCTTGACGGGCAGTTCGTCGATGGTGCCTTCGCGGAGAGCCACACAGCTCTCTGCCAATGGGCACTGCTCGCATCGTGGCGAGGCGGGGGTACACTGGATAGCGCCGAAGTCCATCATGGCCTGGTTGAAGGCAGAAGCCTGTTGCGGCGGCAATAGCTCTTGGGCCAACTGGGTGAACTCCTTCTTGCCCTCTGTGGTGTTGATAGGTGTCTTGATGCCATAATGGCGAGCCAAGACACGATAGACATTGCCATCGACCACTGCTGCGGGCAGATCGAAGGCGATGCTGCCAATGGCTGCTGCCGTATAGTCGCCCACACCCTTCAGGGCTTTGATGGATTCTAATGTAGTGGGGAAACCACCACTGGCAAGCACCTGCTTGGCAGCGGTGTGCAGGTTGCGGGCACGGCTGTAATAGCCCAGTCCCTGCCATTCACGCAGCACCTCATCCTCCGTGGCATGGGCCAAGGCCTCTACCGTCGGCCAACGCTTCATGAAGCGCTCCCAATAGGGGCGCCCCTGTTCGATGCGTGTCTGTTGAAGGATAATCTCCGACAACCAGATGGCATAGGGATCCCGCGTCTCGCGCCATGGCAGCGCCCGACCGTTCTCCTTAAACCACTGTAGTATCGTTGTCGTGAAGCTCATTGTGCATGCAAAGGTACAAAAAAAACTTTGAACTATGAACTATGCGCGATGAACTTTTAAGAGAATCTCGTCGAAAGAGGAGGGCTATTTCGTCGAAAGTGAGTTGGAGCGTGAGAATTATTACCTTATCTTTGCGGCAGAAATTAAAAACAAAAAACGAAAAGATATGAAAAAGATGACACAACTCAGAGCAATGCTCATGGCAATGATGCTGACTCTCTCAGCAGTAGTAATGGCCCAGACAACCACCGTAAAGGGTGTGCTGATGGACAAAACCCTGGACGAGGCAGAGCCTTTTGCTACCGTCCGCGTCTTCAAGGCCGGCAAGAAGGAGAAGCCCGTGGCTATGTTCCTGACCGATAAGGACGGTAAGTTCTCACAGGAAGTGAAGGGCAAGGGCCGTTTCGACATCGTATTCAGCAGTGTCGGCAAGGACGAGCTGAAGCAGCAGGTGGAGCTGGGCAAGGAGGCCACCATCGACCTCGGCACCCTGTATCTCTCTGACGGTGCCACCATGCTGAAGGGCGTGGAGGTGGTTGCCCAGAAGCCTCTGGTGAAGATGGATGTGGACAAGATGAGCTATAACGTAGCTGAGGACGAGGACTCGAAGTCATATACCGTGCTGGATATGCTCCGCAAGGTGCCCATGGTAACGGTTGACGGACAGGACAATATCAGCGTCAACGGCTCCAGCTCGTTTAAGGTGTATGTTGACGGTCTGCCCAACATGATGTTCTCCAGCAATCCGTCGATGGTCTTCAAGAGCATGCCCGCCAGTGCTGTCAAGAGTATTGAGGTGGTGACGAATCCCGGTGCGAAGTATGATGCCGAGGGTGCTGCCGGTGTGCTGAACATCGTGATGAACAAGCAGAATCCGCAGGCTGCCCAGAGCATGAACGGCTATAACGGTTCTATCCGTGCCACTGCCGGAAACCGCCAGTTGGGTGGAAGCCTCTTCCTGAGCGGTCAGCAGGGCAAGCTCTCGTATAGCGCCAACGTGATGACCAGCTATAACAAGCCCGGCAATACCACTACCGAGATGGAGCAGATTCAGGACAATGGCTCCTCGCAGATACTGACCTCAGAGAATAATGTGAAGACACCATTCACGATGGGTAGTCTGACACTGGGCTATCAGCTGGACGAGATGAGCATGCTGAACGCCACTGCATCTGTCAACAGCATGTCGATGAAAAGCAACGGTACCACGGAGACCACGATGGGCGGTGCCCCTTACGGTACGGGATTCAGCTATGGCAGCAGCACGGATATGAAGAACTCGCGCACCTCGTTCAGTGGTAGCGTGGACTATCAGCGCTTCTTCAACAAGGAACATACCCAGTCGCTGGCCTTCACCTATCAGCTGAACTACAGTCCTGCCACTACCGAGATGACCAACAGCTTCGGTACTAACTCGACACTCATCGACCTGACCAGTCGCTATTCAGAGAATAAGGACAAAACCACCAACCACATCTTCCAGCTGGACTATACCATGCCTATCGGCAGCACTTATACACTGGCACTGGGCAGTAAGCTGCAGCTCCATGATGCAACCTCAGATGCGAAATACTATCTGAAGGACGTCTACGACCCCAGCACCAGCAGTGAGTATGAGTATAAGAATACCATTCTGGCCGGTTATGGTGAGTATACAGCAAGATGGACTAAGCTGAGTGCCAAGGTGGGTGCGCGCTACGAATATACCTGGCAGAACGTGGAATACCATCTGGGCAACGGTCAGGACTTCAAAACGGGTTACGGCAGCCTTGTACCTACCGCCAGCATGCAGTATAATCTGGGCATGGGCAGCAATCTCGGTCTGACCTATAACATGCGCATCTCGCGCCCCGGTATCTCTTACCTGAACCCCTATGTCGACAAGACCAACCCCATCGCACTGAGCTACGGTAATCCCGACCTTGACGTGGAGAAGGCCCACAACATCTCGCTAGTATATAATATGTTTACCAACAAGCTGATGCTGAACCTCAACGCCCACTACAACTTCACCGATAACGGCATCTCACAGTATAGCTTCTACGACGACAATAACCTGCTGAACACCACCTATGGCAACGTGATCAAGAGCCATCAGACGGGCGTCAGCGCCTACGTCAACTACCTGCTGACCAAGAACACGCGTATCTTCATGAATGGTGCCGCCAACTATGTAGACCTGAGCAGTAACGCCCTGGGACAGAGCAACAGCGGATGGACAGCCAACATCATGGCAGGACTGCAGCAGACACTGCCTTGGGATCTGAAGCTGAGCGCCTTTGCTATCGCCTCTACCAAGAGCTATACCCTGCAGGGCTGGAGCGGTGGTTTCAACCTCCTTACCGCCAGTCTGTCGAAGTCGCTGCTGAACGACAAGCTGAACCTGAGCCTCTCAGCCTTGACAGGTCTCAACGACGGTGGCAGCATCATGATCAAGAGCAACAGCCGTGGTCAGAACTTCACCAGCACCAATACTATCAAGATACCTATCTATGGTGTTACCTTCACCGTCAGCTATACCTTCGGAAACTCGAAGATGGTTGCTAAGCAGCACGTAAACCGCGTACAGAACGACTTCATCGAGCAGCAGTCGCAGGGTGAGATGATTAACAGCGTAGGTAGCGGCAGTGGTACGGGCACTGGTAGTAATGTGATGCAATAATAGTTGACAGTTGATAGTTGACAGTTGAAAAATATTTATTATCTTTGCAGCCGTATGAAGAAGATACAGAAAAAAGATATGTGGCTGTTTATAGCACAAGTGGCAGTTTGGGCAGTGATTCTGTTCGCACTGCCACTGGCTACCTTCCTAAGTACACAGGATGCGAGAGCTACACGGACATCATTCTACGTTGTATGGGGACTGTTTCAGGGACCGTTGGTGGTCTACTTTGCCAACTTCTACCTGTTGGGCCCATACCTCTTCTTTAAGTATCGACGCTGGTGGTTCGTACTCATCAACCTCATACTGATTCTCGGACTCAACTCGCAGTTCTTCCTAGTATTTTATCGCAGAAATAGCATCCCCAACATGCCAGCGATGGACACGAATATGTGGGTGGGCTTCTTCGGAGGATTCCTGATGTTCCTGGTATTGAACTGTATGATAGCAGCCATCGCCATCGGTATCCGCCACTTTATCCATACCCGTCAGATTCGCCAGCAGCTGAAAGAAGAGAAGGCCAAGAATACGGAGGCTGAGCTGGCGTGGCTGAAGAACCAGATTAATCCGCACTTCCTGTTTAATACGCTGAACAATATCTCGAGTCTGACACAGATAGACCCCGACGCGGCACAGGATGCCATTGCCCAGCTGAGCGACCTGCTGCGCTATGCGATGTACGAGACCAACAAGAAGACGGTACCCATCGGTGGCGAGGTGGAATTCATGACGAATTATATTTCGCTGATGAAGTTGCGCTGTAACGAGAAAACGGAAGTCAGGTCACAGTTCATGGTACATAGTTCACAGTTGGAAATCGCTCCGCTGCTGTTTATCTCACTCATCGAGAATGCCTTCAAGCATGGCGTCAGCAGTAATCGCGACTCACGCATAGACATCTCGCTCACTGATGATGAGCAACAACTGACATTCATTTGTGAAAATACGAACTTCCCCAAGACGGATAGTGACCGTAGTGGCTCGGGTATAGGCATTGAGAATACGCGTCGCCGTCTGGACCTCATCTATAAGGACCGCTACACTTGGGA
This sequence comes from Prevotella sp., assembly GCA_024692385.1. Classification (GTDB taxonomy): domain Bacteria; phylum Bacteroidota; class Bacteroidia; order Bacteroidales; family Bacteroidaceae; genus Prevotella. The sequence goes on from JAILMS010000015.1 coordinate 5,102, forward strand.
GCAAACCCTTGAAGACAATATCTATAAGGTAAAAATCACCATTCAGCTATGAATTCCATCACCTGTATCATCGTAGACGACGAGCCCCTGGCCGTCAAACTGTTAGAGTCGTTTGTAGCCAAGACGCCACAGCTCAAACTGGAGCGCTCATTCACGGACAGCGTAGAGGCACTGGCATGGCTGCGCGAACATCCCGTACAGCTGGCATTCATGGATATCCAGATGCCCGACATGAACGGTATGGAGCTGTCGCACATCGTGGCGGGTGATACGAAGATTATCTTTACCACTGCTTTCAAGGAGTATGCTTTTGAGAGCTATGAGGTGAGCGCTGTAGACTTCTTGCTAAAGCCCATCAGATATAACAAGTTTATCGCTGCCGTGGAGAAGGCAGAGCGATTAATCAGTTTAGAGTGTAGAACGGAGAGTGTAGAGTTTTCTACCGATGTAGGGGGCTGCGCGGTAGCAAACTCTACACTCTACACTCTAAACTCTCCACTAAAAACAACGATGTTTATCCGTGTAGATGGTGAGCTGCGCCAGGTGAATTTCGACAATATCCTGTATGTGGAGGGTATGAAGGACTATGTGCGCTTCCATATAGAAGGAGAGCGACTGCCGCTGACCACCCACATGACGATGAAAGCCGTGGAGGATGCGCTGCCCATAGATGCCTTTATGCGAATCAACCGCTCTTATATCGTCCGATTGGACAAGATAAGAACGGTTGACCGTAACCTGTGTGTCTATATTGGTGACGAGATAATCCGCGTTACCGACGCCTACCGCGACGCTTTTGAGCGCTACGTGCAGACGGTTTAGTAGCTTTCTTCTCTTTTGCTTTATCGACTTCCTTGTCGCCACACAACAGCTGGCAGAAGCGGTCTTGGAAAACCTTGCCGTCGGCATTGCGCATGATACCTTGATTGATGATGCTGAAACACAGCTGGTGGCCATTCTCTGCCTCGCAATAGCCTGCAAGTGAGGAGATGCCTGTCAGTGTTCCCGTCTTGGCATGAACATTGCCATCGGCGGCGGTATTGCTCATCCGCTTCTCAAGGGTGCCATCATAGCCGGCTATCGGTAGGGAAGGGTAGAGATGGTCGTAGATGGGGCCATGCAGCCATGCATAGCGCAACAGCATGGTTTCTAACTCTGCACTGACATAATTATAGAGTGACAGGCCTGAACCGTCGGCAATCTTGTAGGGCTGGCTGCCTAATCCCAACTTACGAATAAGCTGTTTTACAATGTTGCGGGCATCGCTTGCCTTAGCAGGGCGACGACCTGTAGAGGCGGCAATCTGGTAGAACATAGCTTCGGCATAGTAGTTGTCGCTCTGTTTCATCATGCGCACCAATACCTGGTCAATGGTATGCGAGCGTGTGGCAATGGGGGTGGCATCGGCAGGACAGCGGCCGTCAGACTGCTGGATGCTTTCAATGACAATGCTATCATTCATCATCTCATCGATAAGGGCATTGACAAAGAGATCTTTGCGACCTACCATCAGGGGCTTCAGACGAGGATTGTCATCATCCCAGCACCAGCCTTCACCATAGTCCAGATTCTCCTTAAAAGAGCAGTCTGTCACGATGCTGCCTCGGAGGGTATCGACGCCCATCTGGTGAAGCTGTTGAACAAAGGCTTTGATATCGTCCATATCCACCATGGGGTCAAAGCCGCCCACGCAATAGATGTCGCCATCAAGACGGCCATTGCTGATATTACCTGTGTGGTATAATTGAGTGCGGAACTGATGGCTACCCCCTAACTGGTCGAGGGCAGTGATAGCCGTAATCAGTTTCATGGTTGAGGCTGGTCGCAATAACTGGCGGGCATTATGCTGGTAATAGACTGAGTCGGCTGTCAAGTCGTAGACCATCAAGCCCACCTGTGAGGTCTCAAACATGGGGTCGCAGAGTAGTGAGTCGAGGCGGATACGCAGGCTGTCTTGGCCCTTTGATACCGCAGACACACAGCTTATCAATAGTAAAAGTATATATTTCTTCATTTCGTTTGCAAAAATACAAAATTAATTTGTAATTTTGCACCGTATAACATAAAAAAGCATGGTTTACAAATACGATTTCTTGATTATTGGTGCCGGCGTAGCTGGTATGAGTTACGCCTTGAAGGTAGCACGAGCAAAGAAAGGTAAGGTGTGCATGATTTGTAAGGCTGGTCTCGACGAGGCAAACACTTCGTTTGCACAGGGCGGCGTGGCCTCAGTGACAAATCTGAAACTTGACACCTTTGACAAGCATATAGCAGACACCATTATTGCCGGTGACTATATCAGTGACAGCCAAGCCGTAGAACAGGTAGTACGCATGGCTCCTGAACAAATCAGGGAGCTGACACAGTGGGGAGTTAACTTTGACCGCAATGAGAAGGGCGAGTTTGACCTGCATCGTGAAGGCGGACACTCTGAATTCCGCATCTTGCACCATGCTGACGATACGGGTGCGGAGATTCAGCGCGGCTTGATGGAGGCTGTACGCAGCAATCCCGATATTGATATCAAAGAGAACCATTTTGCGGTAGAGATTATCACCCAGCACCATTTAGGTGTGCGCGTGACTCGCCGTTCGCCTAATATCCAGTGCTATGGAGCGTATGTGTTAAACCCTAAAACACAGAAGGTTGACACCTATCTGTCGAAGGTGACGATCATGTGTACGGGTGGCTGTGGCGCTGTGTATATGACGACTTCAAACCCTGTGATTGCTACGGGTGATGGTGTCGCAATGGTCTATCGTGCGAAGGGTACGGTGGCTGATATGGAGTTTGTACAGTTCCACCCAACGGTATTGCATAACCCCAACGAGACGCATCCAGCCTACCTCATCACAGAGGCTATGCGTGGCTATGGTGCTGTATTGAAACTACCCAATGGAGAGACCTTCATGGAGAAATATGACGAGCGTCTTTCGCTGGCTCCTCGTGATATCGTGGCTCGTGCCATCGATAAGGAGATGAAGATTCACGGACTGGACCATGTCTGTCTGGATGTCACCCATAAGGATGCTGACGAGACGCGCCACCACTTCCCCAATATCTATCAGAAGTGCTTGTCGATGGGTATTGATATTACCACCGACTATATCCCCGTACGTCCTGCTGCTCACTATATGTGTGGCGGTATTAAGGTTGACCTGAATGGTCAGTCGAGCATCGAGCGCCTCTACGCCCTTGGTGAATGCTCTTGTACGGGACTGCATGGTGGTAACCGCTTGGCAAGTAACTCGTTGATTGAAGCCGTGGTCTATGCAGAGACTGCTGCACGTCACTCGTTGGAACATGTCGACCTGTATGAGTTTAATGAGCAGGTGCCGGAATGGAATGATGAAGGAACGATGACCAATGAGGAAAAGGTGCTCATCACCCAATCGGTCAAGGAGGTCAACCAGATTATGTCGAACTATGTGGGTATCGTTCGTAGCGACCTGCGTCTGCATCGTGCCTGGGACCGTCTGGATATGCTCTATGAAGAGACTGAGCGCCTGTTCAAGCGTGTGAAGGCAAGTCGCGATATTTGTGAGTTGCGTAACATGATAAATGTGGGCTATCTCATCACCCGTTGGGCACTAGAGCGCAAGGAGTGTAGAGGTCTGCATTATACCACAGACTACCCCTCTCACGCTTACGATAAGCATTAAGTAAGTGGTTGCTTACTGTAAATCTATGCACAAAACGGTCGAAATGTGCACGTTTTAACCGTTTTTGTGCATTTTATTTGGCTGTGTGCGCAAAAAGTAGTACCTTTGCATGGCTTTTTGGGATAGCATCCCTATTTAAACGACTATTACATTATTATTAATATTATGGCATTAAAAATTGTAGTACTTGCCAAGCAAGTACCCGACACAAGAAATGTGGGTAAGGATGCAATGACTGCCGAAGGCACCGTAAACCGTGCTGCCCTGCCCGCCATCTTCAATCCAGAAGATTTGAATGCCTTGGAGCAGGCCCTTCGCTTGAAGGAGCAGAATCCAGGCTCAACAGTAGGAATCCTCACGATGGGTCCT
>JAILMS010000064.1 GCA_024692385.1 Prevotella sp.
TAATTCCGTCGCTTGACGAGAGAGAAGTTAACCGCAAAGCGGGAAGACTTCAAGTAGATAATGACTTCTGATGTCTGATGGCAGAGGGCGATGGTGCCCTCTGCACAGACAAAGAAGTAGAATATGAACGTAAAAACAGACAGAATGAATAAATACATATTCATCCTTGGCATGACAGCTATGGCACTGTTCGCAGCATGCTCTACTGACGAAGGTCTTGACGCTGAAGAGATGGCAAGACTGGAGAAAGAGCGTGAGGCCGCAATACTTGCGGAAGCGATATCGGACAGTGAAATTCCCATCACCATTGGAACAGGAACGCACTCGAACTACAATGTGACTCGTGCACCATTGAATCCTGATGCTAACGGCCTGTTTGCTACGGAGACGGGAAAATACCTGGGTGTCTTCTGTTTGGCCGTAGGTAAACAAACTGGTGCTCCTACCACAATCTCTGCTCTCAATACCATCGACTGGACTATCACTAATGAATATAAAGACCTCATCGTTAAGATGAGAAATGTTCCAGCGAGGGTAACCAATATGGGAACCTATAGCGATGTGACATTCTTGAATGAAACAGATTTAGGAAATGGTACAGAAACGGCAGAGACATGGTTCTATCCAATGAATGACTGGGTACAGTATAACTTCTACGCCTATTATCCAAGGCAGAATGAGACGGAAGGTGGTAATACCACAATTACGATATCAGCAAACCAAGTTTTGGAGAAGTACTACGAGATAGATGGCAGTCAGGATATTATCTGGGCAGCAAGTATCTCTAACGACAATGCTTTTAGTGATGCTTTGCCTTATTGTGCTAAGTATTTCCGCAAGAAGAAAGCACAAATTGAGGCATTGACTGATCCGACGAGTGATAATATCGCCAACTATTATCCAAAGTTCAATTTTGAGCATAAGTTAAGCCAGTTTGTATTCAATGTGAAAGCCGCTTCTACTGACGATGCTGCTGTCCTGTATGCAAAGAATCTTAAAATAAAGAGAGTATATATCGAAAAAGTTCTCTATCGTTTGAATTTGACCGTAGCACAAAAAAGTGATCCGACAAAGAATGGTCAACTGAAAATGATGGGTAACAACGCGCAATACAAAGCTTTTGATATTAAACTCACAGACGATGATATAGATCGCTTTGATCAGGATGGAGACGGCGACTTGGACAATCCATTAATGATTTCGGAATCAGCGACGGAAACAACGCAGAAGACGATGGGATATCTGATGGTGCCACCAACTGACATCATGACGGCAGCGAATAGTGCAGACTATAAGCTCATCGTGGAGGTTGAGTACGACAAGGATGGTGGAACGACTACTGAGCAATTGCAGTATTTCCTGACTCCACCAACTGGCGGATTCTTGGCAGGATATAAGTATAATGTCAACCTGACATTCTACGCACCTTCTGAGATTCATGCTCTTGCTACGCTTGATGCTTGGCAAAATGGTCAGGATATTGAATTGGATTAACCTACAATGCCAACAATGAATCAAAAGATGGGGCAAATCCCCATGAAGTGATAAACTAACGGGCAAGTCCGAAAGTTTTATTTCGGACTTGCTTACTAAAAACAATAGATGAGGAAAGGTCTATTCATCTTAAATTTGATGGGCGTTATGCTGTTAACCGCCTGCTCCTCGGAGAACGACTTGGCAATTAGCCACGAGTTGACTCTTGAGGAAAAGGCTGCTATCCTTGCGGAAGCAAACAAAGACAGTGAAGTGCCTATCCAACTGGGCTTTTCCTTTAGTAGAAGTGCCATGTCGGTGACGCGCAGTCCACTGAGTTCTGAGGCGGGAATGTTCACAACGCCTGCTGGCCAGTATCTGGGCGTGTTCTGTTTGGCACAGAAACCTCAGGCGGCTATAGCAAGTCCTGGGCCAGTGGCAGAAGACCAAATAGATTGGACGATGCCGTCGAGCAACCTGACTTACCTGATGACTCCCAATCAGCCAGCACAGGTGCTTAAGAAAGATGGCAGCGTCAATACTATTGGAACAGCATCGACAACGAGCCCTATCAGTGAGGTGTATTTCGTTGACCCTGCTACGCTGGGAAGCACACCAACAAAGAAACATTACTATTATCCTGATGCAAGTTGGTATAACTACCACTTCTATGCCTACTATCCAAGACAAAAATCGAATGTAACAGTAGCACCTAAAAAGGTAACTGTTGATTTTGTGTTGGATGGTACACAGGATGTTTTGTGGACAAAGGCTGTGCCAGCAACTAATGGTGGTTCTGACGTTGATAATGGTTTCAATGCCGATTATTTCTCCAGTCAACTTGTGAATGGCGTTAATGCTATTGGTGACTTCCCTGAGTTGGATTTAACTCACAATCTTACGATGCTGAAATTCTGGGTAAGATGTAAAGACCCGAAGTATGCGTTGCAGCACTTTACCAGTGATCAACTGCAATTAACGGGTATTAAGATAGTCGACATTCCCATGAACTGGACGCTAACGGTAGCTGACAGAGAGAATCCATCTAATGAAGGAACACTGACGCATACAAATTTGACCCTAACCAACGAACTGAATGTTTGGCATGAGAATGGTGACGGAACAGATACAGAGGCCTTATCTTATGCTAATGGGGCAATCAATGTTGATGGTAATACTCCAACTTATGTTGGCTATGCAATGATTCCTACTACAGCTATGATGGATGCCATTATTGCTGCAGGTTTGGATATACCTAAGAATCCTTTTGTGAAGTTGACAGTCAACGAAAAAGGTACAGTGTATGAGATGACTCCTAAGATGGTTACTTTGCCAGACAATGGCTCCTTTGAGGCAACTAAGATATATAATGTCTATCTGTCGATTCCTATCCAATCAGGGGGCGGAGAGGTCGAATTGAATGCCGGAGATCAATCAGACCCAGGTCTTGATCCTGGTAATTAATACTTAGCAACATGAAGAAAGTACTACTCACCATCGTTGCATGGACCGTCAGCCTTTGGGTTGTGGCCGGCAATGTGACACCTGAGGAAGCTCTTCAGCAGGCTGCGCAGTTCCTGCAAGAGAAGGCAGCTCGTCAAGGTGGTCAGCACCGTGCTGCGGAAGTTCCTCAGCTGCAGGCTGCGGGTGTGGTGAGTAATCTATACGTCTTCAATGTAGCAAATGACAATGGCTTTGTCATTGTTTCGAATGATGACCGCGCTTTTCCTATATTGGGCTATAGCAATAGCGGAACGCTGGATTTGCAAAATATGCCAGACAATATGCGCGCCTGGCTACAGGGCTATGCTGATGAGATAGCTTGGGCGCAGCAGCATGGAACTGGTACTGGTAATAGTGTAACTTCTGGGAATCGTTCTTTTAAGGACCCCATTCTTCCTATGGTAGAGTCCAGATGGAGCCAGAGTACTCCTTATAATAATTTGTGTCCAGATTATAGTTCAGGATATAAAAGCGTTACTGGTTGCGTGGCTACCGCAATGGCTCAGGTAATGTACTACCATCGGTGGCCAGAAAAGACGATAGTCGACATTCCTTCTTATACCAGTAGTGCGTATAAGATTCCGCTTGAAGGCATCCCTGCAGAGACACCGATTGACTGGGCAAATATGTTGGATCGTTATAATAGTTCATATTCTGATGCTGAGGCTACGGCTATAGCGCAACTGATGCTCTACTGTGGCGTGTCGGTTAGGATGAATTACGGTCCGTCATCAGGTGCTTATTCTAATGCAGTAGCAACAGCGCTGAAAACCTATTTTGACTATAACTCTACAACTACGAAGTGTCTTAGTCGTAGTGCCTATTCGTATGATGACTGGGTAAACATCATGTACAATGAGTTGGAACAGGAACGTCCTGTTATCTATGGCGCTTCATCGACGGGTGGCGGCCATGAGTTTGTGGTAGATGGTTATGAAAGCGAGGACTATTTTCATATCAACTGGGGCTGGGGCGGCTTGAGTGATAACTATTTCAAACTCTCTGCGCTGGATCCTGATCAGCAAGGTATTGGTGGCAGTAACTCAACAGATGGATATTGCTATGGTCAGGATGCAACTATTGGTATTCAGAAACCGACAGAGACTGGAACATCGCTGGATATTACTCCTAGAACAATCAGTTTGGAGATTACCGGAGTGACATTACCTGAGTGTCCTGTTCGAAGAGAAGAGGCCGAGGTCACCATCAATGTCCGAAACAGGAAAATAGATGTTGACTACGATGGTGATATTGCTTTCAATATATATTATAAAAGTGGAACTTCTTATACGAACGTGGGTAGTGCCGGCAATACTTTCTTAATACCTGCTAATTCAACAAAAGAATGTAAGTTGTCGTTTGTTCCTCAATACTCTGGAAAGTATAGAATTAAGATATACCATCAATCGGAAAATCCAGGATACATCAGATTTATTGATAACGTAGATTATGACTTTGATGTGCTTTCAAATGTTGATTTAAACAACGATGTTGAACTGAGTTGTGTACATAATATCGAGAATTGTGAGGGGAATAAATTCTATGGAAATACCCTCAAAGCCAATGTGACATATACGAATAATACAGAGGAAGCCTATCGTGGAAAGATTTCTGTTTATTTATATCACAATGGTGTCCGAATTTCGACTTCTACCAAGAGCTATTTGGTATCAGCTAATAGTAGCATCAATATACCTTTTGAGAAAGCTGGTTTAGCTTATGGAGAGAGTTATCAGTTGGTTTCTAGTTACAAAATAGGTTCTACGCAGCAAGAGACATATTCGAATAATCTTGCCTGTACTCCTGCTATCATTAGTCGTGATGCAGAAGGCAATGAGGTGGTGACGATACCTGGCAATACTTATGAAGTCTCAGATGATGCATCGAGTGTAAATCTTGTAGGAACAACACTCACGGAAGTTACGCATGGTAGTAATCCTAATCCGAACTGTCTGTATATCTTAGATGAAGGTGCAGATGTTCCAACAGGTATCTCCTCTAATGTTATTCGCTATGATGAAAGCACAGATAGCTATTCTGCTGCGACGCTTAAACTGACTGATGGTAAGAATTTCTGTTCGCCTGTAGCGTTTACGGCTGAGAATATAGAATTTACATATACCTTTACGGTGGGTGCTAACGGTTCAAAAGGATGGAACACCATCATGCTCCCCTTTGAGGTTAGCTCAGTAACGGCTGATGGTGTGCCTATTCATTGGTTTGAAAGCGGAAGTGATACTGGAAAGCAGTTCTGGCTGAAGGAGTTTGTTAGCGATGGCGCATCGAGCGTAGGTTTTGACTATGTGCCTGGTACTACGATGCAGGCAAATACACCTTATATTGTTGCGTTCCCTGGTAGCAGCTTCGTAGGTCATGATTTAAGTGGTAAGGTTATCAAGTTTATCGGACAGAACGTAACGATAGGAGCATCAAATTATAAGCCATCGGTGGTTGGTAATAATTATCGTTTTATGGGTAGCACTTCAGCTGACGAAACGCACGATATTTATACCATCAATGGTGCTGGTGATAGGTTCGTATTGTCGGATGGCTGTGGCGCCTTCCGTGCTTATTTCAAGGCAGACCTTTTCGACCGTACTGTTGGTGAGCTGACCATTGGCTCTGAGGGCGGAACTACTGCCATCTTTGATGTCAATATGCTTGCACCCGTAGGGGATGGCTGCTACTATAATCTGAATGGTCAGCGCGTGAAGACGCCACGGCAGGGCCTCTATGTGAAGGACGGTAAGAAAATCTTCGTAAAGTAATCTCCGTTTTTCTCCTAAAAGAGTTTTTGCGAAGATATGTACCCTTGTACCATGACTGCCGGCAATCCCTTTGTGTATCGGCGTTTGAGGTGTGGTACATGTTCGTTGAACATGTACCATAGTTGTACTATACATGTCTGAAGTGGTGAGATGTATGGTACAAGTTGGGATAACATGTACCATGGCATGAGCCCTTTATTTATCGAGGTTTGAAGGGAGTCATGGTACAAGGGTACATGTTATGCAAGTTTTTGCTCTACGGCGTCGCGTTAAATAATGTGAAGCTCGTAAAGTAGCTATATAGGAGTGCAAAACAGTTACTTTATGAGTGCTAAACAGTTACTTTAGCATTGCTACTACAGCTATCTTGCGTCTGTATTAGGCTGTCTCAGACACAGGATAGCGTGTCCCACACACAGGACAGCCTATCCCAGCACTGGCTTAGCTGTATTTTCACAGGAGAACGGCAGCGGAAGTGGAAGAATAAAGGTACAAAAAATCATAAAAACAAAAAAATCTTTATTGTTTCATCTTTAATCTTTAATCTTTTTATTACCTTTGCACCCGATTTGTGTTGTCTTACGAACAAGGCAACGCCCTATAAACTAGTAAATACAAGAAAATAAAACAATAAAAATGGCAACAAACAATCAGAACGCAGCTCCCGTAGAGGAGCAGCACGTCAACAAGACCGAGGCTTTCTTCGAGAAGTACAAGAAGGCTATTGTAGGCTGCGTAGCAGCAGTTATCGTTATCATCGTATGCGGTATCCTCGCAAACAACTATTATTTTGAGCCCCGTTCTAACGAGGCCAGCACTGAGCTTGCCAAGAGCCAGGAGCTCTTCGACCAGCAGCAGTACGACAAGGCTCTCGTTGGTTTCCAGAAGGTGGCCGCTGACTACAGCTCTACTGACGCTGGCAATCTGGCTCAGCTCTATATCGGCATCTGCCAGGCCAATCTGGGCAAGTGGCAGGAGGCTGTCAACGCACTGGAGTCATTCAGCGGTCAGGGCGACCAGATGATCAGCCCCGCTGCAGAGGGTGCGCTGGGTAACGCTTACGCTAACCTGAACCAGCTGGACAAGGCCGTTGACCACCTGAAGAAGGCTGCTAAGATGGCTGACAACAACTCACTGTCTCCCACATTCCTCATCCAGGCTGGTGAGATTCTGGAGAGCCAGGGCAAGAAGGACGAGGCACTGAAGCTGTATGAGGAGGTGAAGGAGAAGTACTTCAACTCTATGCAGTACCAGAGCATCGACAAGTACATCGAAAGATGTAAGATGTAAGAAGTAAGACGTAAGACATGGCAACTAAGAATTTGTCTGAATACAATGCCGCCAAGGTGCCCGATGCTTCGAACATGACGTTCGGCATCGTGGTGTCTGAGTGGAATCCTGAGATTACGGGTGCCCTACTCGACGGTTGCGTAACGACACTGGAGAAGCATGGTGCGCTGACGGAGAATATCCACATTAAGACAGTGCCCGGTTCGTTTGAGCTGATCTACGGAGCCCGTCAGATGACGCTCAACGATGGTTACGATGCCATCATCGTGCTGGGTTGCGTCATCCGTGGCGAGACGCCCCACTTCGACTACATCTGTCAAGGCGTTACTCAGGGTATTGCCCGTCTCAACGCTACCAACAACATCCCCGTAGTCTTCGGACTGCTTACCACAGAGAATATGCAGCAGGCACTGGACCGTGCTGGTGGCAAACTGGGTAACAAGGGCGATGAGTGTGCCGTAGTAGCTATCAAGATGGCTAAGTTCTGAGAAACATCCATATCACAGCAATTAATGTACCATTAAAAAGAGACCAACTATGAAAAGAATGATTCTTTCAGCATTGATGCTGGTTTGCGGAATGATGATGGCAATCGCCCAGAATCCCGCACAGATAAAGTTTGAAAAGACAACCCACAACTTCGGTACCTTCTCGGAGGCTAACCCTGTGGTAACCTGCGAATTCAACTTCACCAATGTTGGCGAACAGCCACTGGTCATCAATCAGGCCATTGCCTCTTGCGGATGCACAGTGCCTGAGTACACCAAGACTCCTATCAAACCAGGCGAGAAGGGAACCATCAAGGTGACATACAATGGTGAGGGTAAGTTTCCAGGTCACTTCAAGAAGTCGATCACGGTACGCACCAACGGTGCTGTTGAAATGACGCGCCTCTACATTGAGGGCGACATGACAGAAGCCGAGAAGAAGTAAACGCTTCACTAATCGCTCGCAAGTGAACAGTGAAAAGTGAATAATAAAAAAGCGCTGCCAAACGGCAGCGTTTTTTTATTTGCAATGCTGATAGCCTCGCAACACCATACTCTTAAGGAGAGAATGGTTAGAAGCTATACGTCAGTCCGATGGAGCTCCACTCCTGCAACTGGAAGTAGCCCATATCTTCGTCGCGCGCGTTGCCGTCGTCGAAACGTGGATAGAGGAACAGGTTGGCAGAGATATACTTCGTCACCTTCAGTTCAAACTGATTCTCCCACTCCACCTTAGTCTGATGATAGGTTGTATTGGCGTAGAGGCGTGTCTTCCACGACAGTTGGTCAATGATGTTCCACTTCAGTTCACCCGTGAACTGCGAAGCAAAGTCCTCCAAGGTGTGGTGATCGCCCTTGATGCCATTGGCAGCAATCAGCGCCTCACGAGCCACATAGCGGAAGTTGAAGGCAAAAGGCAGGAAGTTGAGCGTACCCTTCAGGCGGCCACCCAGCGCATCGACATTATACTGCATACCGATACCGATGTTGAGGTCGAAAGGTGAAGTGAAGTCTGAATAGACCTTCTCGTCGTTGGCCTTCAAGCCTCGGGCAAACTGCGTATAGGCCAACAGCTGCAAGGTATAATACCACTTCTTATGAGCCTGAATACCAAGCTTACTGGTGAAACGCAGCAGGTCGTTGTTTGTCTTATACTTATGAATGGTATCTGAGGGCGAAGTCTGTATGCCCAGCTTCATCTCCAGCTTATTATCGAAGGTGATGCGGTCCTTGTCGTTATAGTTCATCTCCAGATTGGCAGCAGCAACAGCCGAATAGTTGCTCTCACCACCCTTGTGCCAGTTGGTCGACACATAGTTCTGCAGGAACTGCAGATAGCCGTCGCCCTTGAACTTCCAGAAGTTAGGCTTTTGCACCACAATCTGGATGGGCACAGCCTCAGGCTCATCAGGCACGGGAGCAGCAAAATCAACGAGATCTACCTGCTGTGTAAGTTCCTGATTGACATCATCACGGATGCTGCCAACAGCCTTCAGATTTGACTCGTTATCAACTACCAAGTCAGGACGACGCAGGTAGAGATTCATCAGCGCATCATCGATGGCGTCAGCCACATCATCGTCTGATGAAGGTAGCAGCGACAGCTTCTTCTGAGCACCAGAATGATAGAACGTGGTAGGTGCAAACAAGCGGTAATAGCGCCCATCGACCTGCTCGTTCTGCAGCTGGGCGTTGGCCTGTTCCAAAGAGTCGAGGCGCTGACGCAGCACATTCAGCGAGTCAACATATTTCTTCACAGCAGGAGTCATCTCAGAGAGCTCCGTATCCGTTGTTTTCTTCGTACGGCGTTGTGCACTGACGTTTTGTGTCGTCAACAGCAACACGGCAAATAAAAGGATGTATTTGTGCTTCATAACTGCCTGCAAAGATAATAAATAATTCATAATTCTTAATTCATAATTCACAATTATTTCTATGTGGCAGCAAATTTTTCACTTTTCACTTTTCACTTTTCACTTTTATTTCGTAACTTTGCAGCCGTTTATATTAATAAGGTAAAAACGACAATGAATAGAGACACCATTATCGGCTTCGTATTGATTGCATTAGTATTGATTGGTTTCAGTTGGTGGAACCAGCC
>JAILMS010000091.1 GCA_024692385.1 Prevotella sp.
TGCTGAAACGGGAAAATATGTCTGCGATGTCACTTACGATGGACAAGAGATAGTACTCCTCAAGGGAGGTCGTGGCGGACTGGGTAATTTCCAGTTCCGCACGGCAACAAACCAGGCACCACGCTATGCGCAGCCTGGTGAACCCATGCAGGAGATGACCATCATCTTGGAGCTGAAGCTATTGGCAGATGTAGGTTTGGTGGGCTTCCCCAATGCTGGTAAGTCAACACTGCTGTCTTCACTGTCTAACGCACGCCCCAAGATTGCGAACTATCCGTTTACGACCATGGAACCATCCTTGGGTATTGTGGGTTATCGCGACAACAAATCGTTTGTCATGGCCGACATCCCAGGAATTATCGAGGGGGCTGCAGAAGGCAAGGGCTTAGGCCTGCGCTTCCTGCGTCACATCGAGCGTAACTCACTGCTACTCCTCATGGTGCCTGGTGACGCAGATGATATCAAGCGTGAATACGAGATTCTACTCAACGAGCTGCGTCAGTTTAATCCAGAGATGCTTGACAAGCACCGTGTATTGGCTATCACCAAGTGCGACCTGCTTGACGATGAACTTATAGAGATGCTGCGCGAGACGCTGCCACAGGATCTCCCCTGTGTCTTTATCTCAGCAGTGGCCAACAAGGGACTTGACGAGTTGAAGGATGTGCTTTGGCGAGAGCTGAATGCTGAGAGCAACAAGCTTGCAGCAGTGATGGCTGAAGACACACTGGTACACAGAGATAAGGACATGTCTCGTTTTGCAGAAGAACTGGCTGACGAAGGTGAGGACGAAGACATCGAGTATGTGGACGACGTGGAAGATGTCGAAGACTACGAGGACTTTGAGGATCTGGAGGATTTTGAATACGAATAAGTACTGAAAGTCTATGAAGATGCGTCGCCTTACCCTCTTTCTGACAGCGATGATTGCACTATCATCGTGTGCTCAGACACAGTTTACGGCCCTGGAACAACAGCAGATTAGCATTGAAGATCCGCAACTCTTTGAGAAGTCGGAGGCTTTTACTGTTGACTTTAGCAGCGGTCGTGACCGTGACTACTGTTTCCCATTGCCAGTGGGTAAGGCAAAAGTAATGTCTGACTATTCAGTAGAGATAGAGACCACTCGTGGCGACGCTGTTAAGTCGATGTTTGCCGGTGTGGTACGTCTGTCAAGATACAGTGCGACCTACGGACATGTTATCGTCGTACGTCATCCTAATGGCCTGGAAACGATGTATGCCAACAATGCAGAGAACCTCGTCAAATCAGGCGACCGTGTCAAAGCAGGCCAAACCATTGCTATTGTTGGAACAGAGAAAGGACGTACGTTCTGTCGCTTTGCCATCATGGTCAATGGTAGCCGTATCAACCCCTCTATCATCTTTAGTCCTGAGAGTCATCTGTTACGCCAACAGGTGGTACTTTTTGAGAAGACAGCCAACTGGAAGGTTAACGTCAGTGTGATGAAGGAGCCTGTAGTTGAGAAACCCGAATCAGTGCAATGGTGGAGTTTCCCACTGCCTGGTGCAAAGGTAATCAGCCCCTATGGACGTCGCGGTGGACGTCGACATACTGGAGTAGACCTTAAGACAGTGAATAGAGACAATATCCTTGCGGCATTCGACGGTGAGGTGGTATTCTCAGGACCTTTCTCTGGCTATGGCAACTTGGTACGCATCCGCCATGCGAACGGATTGGAGACTTATTATAGTCATAACTCCAAGAATTTGGTGAAGGTGGGCGACCATGTAAAGGCTGGTGATATCATTGCCCTTACAGGACAAACTGGACGTGCCAGTACGCCACACCTGCATTTTGAGACACGAGTTGGTGGACAACCTGTAAATCCCGCTACCTACTTCGATTTACAGAGTTATGCCATCCGCATAGAGGCATTCAACAAGAAGCGTGACGGTTACGTCATCAAGCGCTAAACACCTATTATTTCTCTTTTATTTTGATACCGACACTGGTAATGCCGGGCAGTATCTCACGCTTCATATCGTGATGTACTGAGAATTGTAGTGAATCACCAGAATGCAGCTGCAGCAGCTTCAGCGGGAATATATATTGATATTGACTAACACCATTCCCCTGGGCGTTGCCACGCTCATCAATGAGGTTGCAGTCAAGTGTATCAATTATCGTTTTTCCTGAAGGGAAGATTGTTTGTTCAACAATCAGTGTCAGTCGCATAAAAGGGTACTTGTTACTGATACGCAGTGCCAATTCTTCCTGACAAATGGCATCAGCAGTCATCTTATTGACATCGAAGATTACAGGGTCAGTCTTCTCCCATCCATTTTCGGGAGTGTTCTCAAAGTGATAATAGACAGTGGACTGCTTACAGCCCGTAAGCAGTAATACTGTCAATAGCAAGAAGGACAGCAGGAGGTGATGTCTATTGCTCATTGCCATTGCGGGGACCCTGTGGATTGCGGTTTTTCTTCTTCTTTTTCTTCTTAGAACGGTCGAAGCGGGCAATATTCTCCTGGGTAGCCAGGTCGATAGGACCTTGTTCTGCTTTCTGACCACCATCAACGGTAAGTGTATTAGGCTTCTCACCACGGCGATTCATTTCGATAATCTGCTTGGCACGTTCTGCCGTAATGGTCTCCAGATTAGCAGCGATATTCTTGTCTGTAGAATAGGTGATGAGACCTGCCAAGATATCGGCCTTGAAATAGAAATAGTCGGCGTCCTGCGTCTGCAGTTGGATATCCTTGGGAGGTAGCTGGCGACCGGCTTCTACATAGTCGTCAACCTCGTAGTTCAGACAACACTTAAGCTTGGCACACATACCTGCCAGCTTTTGCGGATTCAGAGAGATATCCTGATGGCGGGCTGCCTGGGTACCTACGCTGACAAAGTTCTTCATCCAGGTAGCACAGCAGAGCTCACGACCACAAGGACCCGTACCACCAATAAGACCAGCCTCCTGACGTGCACCAATCTGTTTCATCTCGATGCGTACATGGAAAGTGGCGGCAAGATCCTTAATCAGCTGACGGAAGTCCACACGCTCATCGGCGATGTAGTAGAAGATGGCTTTATTGCAGTCACCCTGGTATTCTACGTCACCAATCTTCATCTTCAGTCCCAGACCTTTGGCAATCTGGCGACTCTCAATCATGGTAGCGTGCTCACGACTCTTGGCCTCCTGATATTTCTCCATATCTACAGGGCGTGCTATACGGTAGACGCGGCGAATATCGTCGGCAGACTTAAGATTAGCCTTCTTCATCTGCATCAGCGCCAAGCGTCCTGTCAATGATACTACACCGATGTCGTGACCAGGGTTAGCCTCAACGGCAACAATATCGCCCTTCTTCAGTGGCAAGTTGTTGACATTATGATAGTAGCCCTTACGGGTATGTTTGAACTGTACTTCTACAAGGTCGGTAGTGTCAGTATTGCCTGGCACGTCGGCCAACCAGTCGTAGGTATTCAACTGACGGTCCTGTCGTCCTACTGCGTGTTTACAGAGGCCGCGGTCGCAACCGGTCTTTATCAAGAGTTCTTTCTCCATATCTCTTATCTTTTTCGTTCCTTATCTATTTTTGAATCAGCAAAACAATCATCTGCAGAGCCATGTCGAAGAAGACAATCTTGGCATTGGCATTCTGCCCGATATCGCGGATGGCACGGTCGGCCAGTTCTGTGATTGGCAATATATTGGCCTCATTGATGAAACGGGCGAAGTTTCGTGCAAACTCCTCTTCGCGCTGTGACATATAGCAGAGGTCTTGCTGCTGAAAATTGTACATAAAGTTCTCGCGAATAAGGCGCAGGAAGAAGGTGAGAAACCTCTTCTGACGTTCGCGACCCATAGACGCCAACTGCTCACTCCACTGCTTGAGGTCTTTGACGCGGCGCTGGTAGGATAGGCGCATGAGTGCCTGGAACAAATCCAGGAACAGCTCATTTTCCGTATCCACGGTAAGCAGTTCCATCGCTTGTCGCCAACTGCCATTAGCCATACGACTAATACGCTGTGCCATGTCGTCGCTCAGTCCGCGTTGTCCTATCAATGCCTGACAGATGCTGTCAGTATCAATACGCTTGACGTCAATGCGCTGTACGCGGCTGCGGATGGTTTCAAGCAATCTCTCCGGCTCTTCACAAACCATTATAAAAATGGTCTGAGAAGGTGGTTCTTCCAAGAGTTTTAGTATCTTGTTGGCGCACTCGATATTCATGCGCTCTGGCAACCAGATGATGCTAACCTTATAACCTCCTTGGCTTGATTTCAGTGACAGCTTGCGTATCAAGGCATCACTCTCACCGGCGGTGATGATGGCTTGCTGATTCTCTCCACCCATCTGTTCCAACCAATCGGTCATGGTAAAATAATATCCCCCCATCACCATCTCGTGCCACTGTGCAGCAAAGTCATCACTGACTGGTTTGTGTTCTGCACCCATAGAGGGCAGTTTGATAGTAGGATAGGTGAAGTGCAGGTCAGGATGTTCGAGCTTCTCAAGCATAGCGTCGCCACGTCCTGCCAGCAACACCTTTGCAAAGCCGATAGCCAATGCCATCTTGCCACAACCCTGTGGCCCGCAGAGCATCAGTGCGTGAGGCAGGCGCTCTTCGCTTTTCAGCTGCAAGAGTCGCTCCTGTATGTCGTATTGTCCTATGACCTGCTCAAACATTATAATAATCGTTTCGCAATCTCAGCTACCGAGTCGACAGCCGATACTGTATAGAAGTGGATATTATGGATACCATTGGCGTAGAGTTCCTGACACTGGGCAGTAGTCCATTCAATGCCTAACTGCTTGGCATCATCATCAGACTTACACTTCACGATTTCCTTGGCCAACGCCTCTGGAATATCGCAGTGGAATGTCTTGGGAACAACGGTTAGTTGGGTAAGCTTAGCCAAAGGCTTAATGCCTGGTATGATAGGAATGGTAATGCCCATCTCACGAGCCTTCTTGACAAAGTCGAAGTATTTCTGGTTGTCGTAGAACAGCTGCGTAACCGCATACTGCGCTCCCAAGTCCTGTTTCTGCTTCAGATAGTGCATGTCCATCTCCATATTAGGAGCTTCTTCGTGCTTCTCAGGGTAGCAAGCTACACCAAAGTCAAACTTAGGACCAGCATGCTTGATGGGTGTTCCGTCAGCAAAGAAGCCTTCGTTGAATCGAACCACCTGCTGAATGAGGTCGGTAGTGTGAGCATGACCGCCAGGTGTTGGCATGAATCTGCTGTCTTCCTTCGCCTTGTCGCCACGCAACAGCATGAGGTTACGAATACCCAGGAACTGCAAGTCAAGCAATTCGTATTCTATATCTTCTATGGTCTGTCCACTACAGATAACGTGTGGCTCGACGGGAATATCATAGCGATGCTGGATGGCGGCAGCGATAGCAATGGTGCCAGGACGGCGACGTATGCGCTGGCGCTCGTACTGTCCGTTACTAAGCTCCTTATAGACGTATTCCGAGTGGTGCGTCGTAATATTGATAAAAGCGGGATTGAATACGGTCAACTTATCAATAGCCTGAAACAAAGCCTCTGTACCGCTACCTTTCAAGGGCGGCAGTACTTCGAAGGAAAAACGCTTCTCGTTGGTGTTAAGTTTGATGTAATCTGCTACTGTCATTGTTATTTCGAACCACTTGTAAGCTACAAAATTAGTTAAAAAGTTTCAAATATACAAGGAATTTCAGATAAAAATGCTACTTTTGTAATCTATTAACGAAAGAACCAATGTAAAAAGCTATGAAAAGAATCCTTGTTGCAGAAGATAATGATAGCAATTATCTGCTGATGACCTTTATCCTTAAGGGACGTTATGAGTTTTTCCGTGCCGTTAATGGGCAGGAAGCAGTTGATAAAGCCACCGTTGAACACCCCGACTTGATTCTGATGGATCTGAAGATGCCCAAAATGGATGGTTTAGCTGCTACTAAACAGATTAAGGCTTTGTTGCCTAATATGCCTATTATCGCGCTGACGGCCAACGCATTTGATAGCGACCGTCAATTGGCAATGGATGCTGGTTGTGATGCCTTTCTCTCTAAACCCGTCAGTGCTTCAGATTGCATTCAGATCATTGACAAAATCCTAAACTAAAGGTCAGGCAAAATAGAAAAGGCTATTTCCCCCACAGACGGAAGGGATTACGCCGTAGTTGACTGTTGTAATAACGACGGTCACCTGTAACTTCTTTCCCGATGAAATGAGGGATTATGGGTTCCTCGTCAGGTGACGAGAGCTCCACTTCTGCCATCACAAGACCCTCATTGTCACCGAAGAATTCGTCGACCTCAAAAGTATGATTGCCACTCTTAACGAGCCAGCGCACCTTATCTATCTGACCAGGTTCACAGAGCGTCATCAGCTTCTCAGCATCAGCAAGGGGTATCTCCTGTTCAAACTCATAGCGTGACAAACCGCCATCCAATGAGGGACCCTTTATGGTAATGTAAGCATGCGTATCTCTGATGCGGATGCGCACCGTACGGCCACGTTCACTACAGATATATCCCTGTCGGATGTGGCTTTTAGAAAAAGCCTCGTGCTTGTACGAATCGTCAAGCACGAGGAATTTGCGTTCAATCTCCAGCGCCATATTACGCCATCATTGAGAAGGTCCAAATTAGGTAACCTACAGCGAGAACAATGAGTCCGCCGAAAATCCAACCTACAATTTTCTTTCCCTTTTCTTCTTGCTTCTTGGCGTAAGCTTCGCGCTTAGCATTCACTTTCTTGTTCATAGTAATTATTGTTTAGTTTTTAATTATGATTCTTCATCATTCTACATTCTCTCTACCAAATTCCATGAGGTATGCCTTGATGAATTCGTCGATTTTACCGTCCATCACACCATCAACATCACTCGTCTGATAGTTGGTACGATGGTCTTTTACACGACGGTCATCAAAGACATAAGAGCGAATCTGCGAGCCCCACTCAATCTTCTTCTTGCCTGCCTCAATCTTGGCCTGAGCCTCCAGGCGCTTCTGCATGGCACGGTCGTAGAGTTGTGAGCGCAACAGCGCCATGGCACGTTCCTTATTCTTAGGCTGATCGCGCGTCTCGGTATTCTCGATAAGGATTTCCTCCTCCTCGCCTGTATCAGGGTCAGTGTACCAGTAGCGCAGACGGACACCCGACTCTACCTTATTGACATTCTGACCGCCAGCACCAGAGCTGCGGAACGTATCCCACGACAGCTTGGCAGGATCAACATACACCTCGATGGTATCGTCAACGAGCGGTGTTACGAAGACTGAAGCAAATGAGGTCATGCGCTTACCCTGGGCATTGTAGGGACTGACGCGCACCAGACGGTGTACGCCGTTCTCTGATTTCAGGTAACCATAGGCATACTCGCCACCCTCTATC
The DNA here is from genome assembly GCA_024692385.1 of Prevotella sp. GTDB lineage: Bacteria > Bacteroidota > Bacteroidia > Bacteroidales > Bacteroidaceae > Prevotella. The sequence continues at coordinate 7,363 of JAILMS010000091.1, forward strand.
TGCATGGTAACACTCTTGATGCCTGCCTCGTCACCATCTTGCAAGTTGGCGATAGAAACCTTGTAGCCGTGAGCCTCCGCCCAGCGCTGATACATTCGCATAAGCATCTGTGCCCAGTCCTGCGCCTCAGTACCTCCAGCACCCGAGTTAATTTTCAGCACGCACTCCATGGGGTCTTCCTGTTGGCGCAGCATGTTCTTCAACTCCAACGCCTCAATGGCCTCGATAGCCTTCTGATAGTTGGCATCAACCTCCTGCTCAGTGACCATCTCTTCTTTATAGAAGTCGAAAGCCAACTGTAACTCGTCGGCAGCAGTACGTACGTCCTGGTAGCCGTCAAGCCACTTCTTGATGGCCTTAACTTTCTTCATCTGCTCCTCGGCACGTTTCTGGTCTTCCCAAAAGTCAGGAGCCTGCGTACGAAGATCTTCCTCTTCGTACTCCATCTTTTTCTCGTCTATCTTCAGGTACTTGTACAGTGCGTCGGCACGGTCAAGCACATCTTTCAATTGGTCTTGGGTAATCATGATGCAAAAGTAATCAATAATATTGAAACCGCAAAATTACCGCATTACTTTTTGAAGTAATCAATTGAAAAACGAGAAAAACGAAAGACCCTATTGTTTGTTAAAGTTCTTCAATTATTACTTCGCAATCACCTTTGCTTGAACAACAAATAGTCTTGTTCATTGTTGCAATAGAGCCTCAACTGCTTGTTTAAAACAGAAAAACGAGTAGTATGAATCAAAGTCGAGAAAAACCTTTCTCCATCATACATTTCATTCACTTCTGTTATTGAGCAATCTTTAAAACTAATTAGTTCTCCTGAAACAATATACCTGCCCTCGAACTTGTTAGTGGATGTTTTTCCATTAACAATCCCGTCTTGGAGGAACGAGATAACATAACAATCATCGCAGCCTGCTGGCTCGGCAACTTGAAGAGTTCCGGTCTCCTGAGTGTAAAAGCCCACCAGTTTCCATGTAGTTCTTACCAATGTATCATCGGTTGAACTGTCATCATTGCTGCAAGCTGCAAGTCCTGCCGTCAGCAACAATGTCAACATGAGGATAATGCTATTCCTTTTCATAGATTTTCTGTTTTAAGTTTTTATACGCTTGCAAATATACACCATTTTTCTGTTAAATGCAAGCGATAGGCGTTTTTTTTGAATAAACGCCTCATCGCTCTAAAATAATCTGGTGATGTTACTGTATAATTGTTTTTTCATTCAATATCTCATCAGCAATAACTGCACGAATGATATATAAGCCTTTTTTCCAATCAGAGATATCAACATCGCATGAAGAGCCACTAATCTCTTTTGAGAATTGTCTCTCTGACGTCGAGGCATTATAAAATTCTAATATCCATTTTATATTATCATTCCGTTCACTCTGGCTTCTGTCTATTATATCAACATTATTGGATGCCACATTTATTAATGACACTTTTAGTTGAGAGCCTAATTGTTGTAGAGATATGTTGTTGGATGTCAAATTCCCATTTCCACTAGCAGAGAAGAACTTCAATTGAAAACATATCTGCCCCGTATCATCTTTAAGATTTAGGAAGCATGGAATTCCGCCAGAACCCAAAGGAAGAACAAATGAGAACGTATTGCTATTAACAAAATAATAATCAGAAGGTTGATAACCTGACCCCCAACTAAGATTAAAATACTTAAAGAGTGAGCATGTTAGTGTAACAGTACAGCCTTGGTGAACATAATGAAAAACATCTGGATTCATTGTGGTTGGCGGTATTGCTGGGTGACTTACTCCATAATACGCACAGGCATCTTGCCTGTATGTAACTGATAAATGGTTTATGACACAGATGTCTTTTGAGAGTGTCCGCACCAATGTGTTATTCCTATAAATATTAGCTATTAATTGTCCTCCTGCATTATCATGGTCTCCACTTCTAAATGTCAGTGTACATTGATTCAATGATGGCGTATTCTGCTGAACATTTAGAAATGCAGCAACATAACCACTTAGCGACCAGATAACAGTACAGTCTGAAGGAAGATTAACAACTTGATATGTTGTCGGTCCCTGAATGTAACTGCCCGATGATATATTTATAATAGGAGATGCACTGTCAATTGTGGTTTGACCAGTTCCAATAGGGTCAAGCCAATTGCTTAATCTAGTATTATTGGTTCCTCCACCCGTCCAAGAAAGATGAAACATACCTGCATCAGAGCGTTTCCTATCGCATAACGGCAAATCATTTTGGTTAAAACGTTTACCATGGTTTTGACCAACAACTAATTTGTTTTGATTCAGAAATGGTGCGCCAGATGATCCTCCTTGCGTGATGCCCTCATCCCAATTTACGTACCAATGATTATTATCACCATTCCATGAAGATGTATTAAACGGCGTGCTTATAGAATTAATTTTCATTACATCTCCACAAGGATGGTGTACACAAGTACCACTAGTTGGAGTAATCCCAGTTCTATCCCATCCTAACCATGTTAAACCTGGATTATTTTGTAGGGAATCTGCAATTTCCAACAAGGCAAAATCAGTAGAATACCATGCAGATCTAAAAGTTGCACTATTATAGGAGAAACTATTAGTAATTATGGAACCATTACACTCTGCTTTCTTGTAATTAAACATAAATAACCAGTTTTCTGCAGAAGATATTTCATCTGAAGAGAGTTCTAAGTCTGTATTCGAATCAATGCAATGGAATGCTGTAAGAAAATATGGTTTGAAAGACATATTAGTTGTCATCAACAAAGATCCACTACATATCTCATACCCACTTGACAATAAAACCAAGCCAACACCTTTAGACTCATTCTCATAAGAAGGACGACATGCCACATCAATATTACATGGAGCTGAAGAACCATTTTGCCCATAATATTCACTTGTAAAAATCGAACGGTATCCATGAATTACACGATTGACAGACAGACTAGATTCTCCTTTATGAGTGAGGGGTTCAAATAATAGAAATATTGCACAATCTCCAGGGATAATATCTGTAAGAAAAGTATTTGAGTGATTAGCCTTTTCATTTGTTACTGGGCCATACAAACAGCTTTGTTTTTTATCAACGATGCACAAATATCCTCCTTCTGGAATATAAAAGTCATTAAGAATAAAGTTCATAGATTTTGCATTATTTGAGCAAAAAGATATTGACCAAATACGTCCATCTTTATATTCTTGCCACAATCCATCTCTTATCGAATAAGATACATCAAAAGGATTTCCAAAACGGAATGGCACATCGCAATCTTCTAACTCTATATCTTCTGCCTGTAATTTCTCTAAATCAAATGATGGCATCTGGTATATTGGGGTCTTTTCTATAGAATAATCTTTTCTTTCAATAATTGATTCCAAAGCATTATTCATCGGATAATATTGTTTTAATACCTGTGAGTTTATCATTAATGACAACATCAAAAAGGAAATGATTGAAATAAGCTTTTTCATAAAAAATATTAGAAAATTAAACAACAGTATATCTTTTCAATTTATTTACAGATTAATCCATCCTGTAAACAGCCAATTGCCCATGACGAGATGAATCTCATAGTTGCCAGAGAGATTTGAGGGCAAGACAACATCTGTTTGAGTAGAGTATACTGGGACTGTATAGAGCTGCTCCCCATTTTCATCCTTAAAAATAAGTACGTAATTGGGATGATTCATCTCAAAGGTAAGAGTGTAGTCGTCAATGTAGACCAATGGCACCTCAATAGGGGTTCTAGGATAATCATGAGAAAGAGGCGTGTCATCAATGTCACCAACAAAAGTCATTGAAATAACTCTTTGAGCCGATAGACTTGTGCAATAAATAAAAGCACCAACAATCATTAAAAATAATTTCTTCATATTTCTACAGTTATTTTAAATTTCCACTGCAAAATTATAAGAAAAAAAGGGAACATACAATCAAATGACCGTTTTAGAATTAACTAAAAATTAACTTCACATATTTATATGATATTCAAACAGTTAACTCTATAAAAAATCCGGCAACCAACCCAACTTACATTATTTTATTTTGCACAATTCTTGATACAAATCTTTTGAACTTCCCCGTTTAGCATATAATTTTTCCAAAATTTCCTTGCAGATCCTTGAAATATATGGCGGAGTAACACCGAGCATATTAGCTATTTCTCCGGTTTTAAAGTGTAGACGTAGTAGAAGAGAAATATGATATTCTGTGGAGTTAACTTTTAAATTGGACAAAAGGAAATCATAGAATTCAGGATAATACTCGCATGCTAAAATGCGGATACGTTCCCAATCATCCTCTGACAACTTCCGACCTTTATATGCATATTCTTGTATTTGCTGATAATTGGGTGACAACTTCAGATCATTATCCATCTTCTCTGCGCCAAAAAAGACTAATTTCCCGTATTTACCCAATTTCTTTTCTAATATCTTTATTTTCTTCTCATTTTGGGTAATCTGTTGTTCATTAGCAAGAGTATTTTGTTTAAGTTCATTGTTTTCTACTCTAATTGCATTTAACTCTAAAACTATTCTAGTATAGCTATCTTTCACTTTCTTACGAGCAATGTATAACCAAGATGCGACAAGAAGCGCTATTAGCATTATAACAATACATACTAACAGGTTCAAGTTTGCTCTAACTGCTTTACTCTTTTCTTGCCTAGCAATTTCTTTATGTCGCGTATAATTATACATAGACTGCATGCGCTCAACTTCTGTTGTCTCTTTTTGAGCAGTTAAAGAGTCACTCATGGCATAAGCATAGAGACTGTATTTTGCAACAGAGTCTGACAGGCATAGTCTTTGATAGAGTTTCGCCATTCCAATAGCCCCAGCATGTTGGTTATTGAAATCATGCCCTTCATTAAGTTCCTTGCGAAAGTAGTACTCTACGGAATCCAACATACCTATATGTAAATAGAATAATCCTTTTACATTATAATATATTGCCCGTTCCCCTATAATAGTTCCATCATTTGTAAAATAGCCAGATTTTGATTCATATTCATTCATGTATTTTCTGGCTTTTATCAATTCTCCTCTTTCAATTATCGGTCTTATAATACTGGCCAACGAGATTGCTGCATCAGCTACTAGTCCTTTATAAACATATAATTGGGATACCCGTTCAGCTACATAAATAGACGAATCTACCAAATTAAGATTTCTATATGCATAGCTTTCCTGTTCATAACTCATCAATGCAGCAATCGTATCTTTTCCTTTCCATGCATTTGTGACAGAGTTTTTACAATGTTCCAATTGCTCCTTGTAGAGTCCCTGTCTATAAAACACTTGTGCCATCTGCGCATATACTCTTGCCAACTGCGCATAGTCACAGTCGTCAGCAGTGGTGTCAGCACAGTCAACGGCATCATGGTAACACTCAAGAGCCATAGGTGCCTCGCCCTGGTCGTGATAAGCACGTCCAAGCAGATAGTGAGCCAGCATGCGGTCGTTGGCTGTCCCATGCTCATCGAAAAAGTCGACATAGGGCTGTACGTCGCTGGCAGCGAAGGGCTGATAGTTGCGGTTACGCATGTTGATACTGTCCAGCCCCGCACGCATTAAAGCCCTCTTGTTCTTAGTGGAACAACAGCAGAATGACAGCAACAAAAGGATAACTATAGGGAGCCGCTTCACCGTTCTGCTGTTTTACTCTGCGTACATTGCGTCAATCTCTGCTTTATAGTTTTCGTTGAGGACGCGGCGTTTGATTTTCAGTGTGTTGGTCAGCTCTCCCTTCTCCATCGACAAGTGATGGGGCAGCAGCGTGAAGCGCTTCACCTGTTCGTAGTGGGCCAACTGCTGCTGGAGGGTGTCGATGCGCTCGTACATCATCTTGATGATGCGCTCGTCTTTGCAGAGCTGTTCGCGACTGTCGAAGGCAATACCGTGCTCGCGGGCATACTCTTCCAACAGCGAATATACGGGTACAATGAGTGCCGACACGAATTTACGTTGGTCGGCAATGATGCATATCTGGTCAATGTACTTATCGACCAACAGCTTCGACTCAATCATCTGCGGAGCAATATACTTACCATTGCTGGTCTTGAAGAGGTCCTTGATGCGCTCTGTGAGGAAGAGCTCACCGTCCTTCAAATAGCCAGCATCACCAGTACGGAAATAGCCATCTGCTGTGAACGACTGCTTGGTGAGGTCCTCACGGTTGTAATAGCCGATAGTTATCGTCGGACCCTTGAGAAGAATCTCGCCCTCTTCACTAATCTTAATATCGATACCCTCAATAGGAATACCTACAGAACCCACAGTATATGGATTGCCCAAGTGGTCGCACGACACAGTTGCCAACGACTCAGTAAGTCCATATCCAACAACCATATTAATTCCGATGGAATGGACGAATTCTTCCACAAAAGCCGACACAGCAGCACCTGCCGTAGGGAAGAAATGGGCATTTTCCAGTCCCAGCTCCTTACGCACCAATGAGAACACGGTGCGGTTCAGCATCTCATATTCCAGATGTATTGTGATAGGTGGCTTCTTACCTTTGCTAAGGTACTCGATATTGTGACGGCGACCTACAGACAGCGCATGCTTGAAGAGACGTCGCTGCATGGCGCTGGAGTGCTCTATCTTATCCATCACTCCCATATACACCTTCTCCCAGAAACGGGGGACAGCTGACATACAGGTGGGATGGGTCTCACGCATAGACTGTTGTACTTCCTGTGGATGTGTATTGACTATCATCTTTGCTCCTGCATAGAGGCAGAGGATAGCCCAGCCACGCTCAAAGATATGGGTATAGGGCAGGAAATTCATGATGCGGTCATCCTCGTTGACTGGCACACATTTTCCATTTGCAATCATGGCTGCATGGAACTGTCCATGTGTCAGGATAACGCCCTTTGAATCGCCCGTGGTACCACTGGTATAGAGAATGTTAGCAATATCATCGTCGTTGGCTTGCTGCTGCAACTTTTCGACTTCGGTCTGACGGGGAAGATTCTCGCCTAACTTCAGGAAATCACTGAAATAGATGGCGTTAGGATCGTGCGTAGAAATCTTCACCAAAGGATCGAATACGATAATGCGCTCCATCGTAGGACACAGCGAGAAGATACGGCGTGCCTTGTCGTACTGGTCCTGTTCACCAACGAACAAATAGCGTATCTTGGCATCGTTGACCATGAACTGTATCTGCTGCTCAGAACTGGTAGCATAGAACGGGATGGTAACGGCGCGGATACCCCAAGCACCAAAGTCGCACTCTATGTACTGTACGGAATTCTGTGAGAAGATGCCGATATTCTCCTGTACCTTCACACCCAAGTTAAGCAGGGCGTTGCTAACCTGCATAACGGTCGCTGACACCTGATTCCAACTGAGCGATTTCCACTCCTTACCACCGAAATCCTGATAGATCAGCATCTCGCGGTCACCATACTTTTTCGCTTGTTCGTGCACCAGCACTGACATGTGACATTTAGCCTGCATAACTCTCTCTATTTATTAATTAGGTGCAAAGGTACAAAAAAGTTAAGAATTAAGAGTTAAGAATTAAGAAATATTTTTTATCTTTGCAGAGAATATGGACAACAAAGACTATACCAACGAAGCCGTTGAGCTATTGAAACAGCTTATCAGCACCCCTTCCGTCAGTCATGAAGAGACGGATGCAGCAAACATTTTGGCCGATTTCATCGAGAAATGTGGCCTCCCTTGTGAACGCATCGGCAACAATCTGCTCGTCCGAGAGGAGCTGGACGAAGGAAAACCCACCATATTGCTCTGTGCACACATCGATACGGTGAAACCTGTCAGCACGTGGACGCGCGACCCGTTTACACCAACTGTGGAGGGTGATCGCCTTTACGGACTGGGGAGCAACGACTGTGGCGGTGGACTGGTGAGCATGCTGCAAGCGTATCGCTGTCTTCGTGGAAGAGCCACGAAATATAATCTAGTATATCTGGCATCGTGTGAAGAGGAGGTCAGTGGTCAGAATGGTTTTTCGCTGGCACTACCTCATCTGCCAAAGATTGACGTAGCCATTGTCGGCGAACCTACTGGTATGCAACCCGCCATTGCTGAGAAAGGATTGATGGTTATCGATGGCATAGCACATGGAAAGAGCGGCCACGCCGCCCGCAATGAAGGTGTTAACGCCATCTATGAAGCCTTGGATGATTTGGTATGGTTGCGCGACCACCAATTCCGCAAGAAGAGTCTGCTATTAGGTCAAACGAAAATGACGGTAACGGTGCTGAACAGCGGTACACAGCATAATGTCGTACCTGACGAGTGTCGTTTTATCATTGACGTACGTCCCAACGAATTCTACCAGAATGAATATTTATTCAACTTCTTGCAGAAACACATGAAGAAATGTGAGCTGAAAGCTCGTTCGTTCCGACTGTCCTCATCGCATATTCCTGTAGGACATCCGCTGGTACAGCGTTGCATCAAGATGGGTATGGTGCCATTTGGCTCTCCTACCTTGAGCGATCAGGCACTCATGCCATTCCCATCGTTCAAGTTAGGACCTGGCGACAGCGCACGCAGTCATAGTGCCGACGAATATATATGCATCAGCGAGATGACAAATGCCATAGAGACGTATGTTTCTCTATTAGCTAACAGCTAACTACCGTCCCAGCCAACTCTCAGGATTAAGTTTTGCGGTTTCTTTGCGCAACTGGAACTGCAGAATATTGTCAGTTCCCACACGTCCTAAAGCCTGACGGGTGCTAACACGCTGACCACGATGCACATTGACGCTGGCCAGGTTACAGTAGACAGAGATGTAGCTACCGTGACGCACCATGACGACCATCGTACCACCAAAACTGAAGACGCCACTCACCTCTCCATCAAAAATGCTGCGAGCCTGAGCACCGTTCTCACCCTTGATATTGATGCCTTTATTATCAAGTGTCACATTATGCAGACCCTCCACGTTATACTGACCGAAATGGCTAACAATGCGGTAAGCACCAGTGATAGGCATCGGCAGGCGACCGCGGTTGCTCTCGAAGTTGCCGCTGATACGGACATCCTCTGAAGGTGCCGTCATCGGCATGCTCTCTGCTTTACGCTGAGCAGCAACACGCTTCTCCTCAGCCTCACGCACACGACGCTCAGCCTCCTCACGTGATTTCTTATCCTTAGCAGCCTTTGCCTCAGCACGTGCTTTCTCCTCACGGACTCTGGCTTCAGCCAATTCACGCTCACGGGCAGCAGCCTCTGCACGACGACGAGCCTCAGCCTCGGCACGTGCTTTCTGACGAGCCACCTCCTCAGCTACCAAACGGTCAATCTGGGCATTCAACGCAGCATCCTTCTTCTTTTGCTGAGCAATGATATTCTGAATCGTCTTCTGCTCCTTCTGCAACGTCTTCACCACGTTCTGCTGCTCAGTCTGCTTGCCTTCCAAAGCTACACGTTCGCGCTCACCCTTAGCCAGCAGCTGAGTCTTCTGCTCTCTGGCCTGGGCAATCTCCTGGAACTTCCTGTTGACAGCCTCCTGCTGCGCTTTGACTTCATCACCCTGAACATGCTGGTAGGCAGCATATTCACGCATGAAGCGCAGACGGCGATACATCTGTGTCAGGTTGTCAGCACTGAAAATAAACATCAGCTGACTCTGCGACGAACGGTTGCGGTGCATGTAGCGCATCGACTTGACATACTTTTGCTTACAGTCTGCCAGCATCTTCTGCAACTCCTCCAATTGCATGCTCAGCGTCTCGATTTCTGATTCCAGATTATTTATATCGTGACGGATAGTGTCTATAGTACGACGTTTGCCGGCAATCTCCGTATTCAGAATCATAAGGTTCTGTAAACGCTTCTTGACGTCCTGCCGCGTACTCGCCAAACGACGCTCCTGCTCCTTGATCTGTTGCTGAATCTGCTTGCGTTGTTTCTCCAAGGCCTGCACGGTGGTAGGCTGTTTATTCTTCTTGGTTTTACCTGTTCGACGATTCTTCTTGGTTTTACCCGTCTTTTTCGTTACCACAGTCTTCTTGGCCGCAGGCTTACGACGCTGTTGTGCCTGTGGAGCAAGGGCAAAGCCCAGAAAGAGTAAAAGAATAATTCCTATTCGCTTCATCACATTGGTTTAGAGTGACATAAAGCGACGCAGGATTTCGTCAACTGGCATCTGACGATACTTGCCTGAAAGCGTGGTACGTGGCTCCCAGTCTTCATCGTTACCCATGTAGTTGAGAATCATTTCCAATTTCACTTCCTTGTCGGGCGTATTGAAAGAAACCTTGTGCTTCATGGGGAACATCTTACGATTGCTAGCCTTAAAGTCGTCGTAGTCCCAGTTCATCTGGTAATTGCCGCGAAGGTGGTTGATATAGAGTACGTTAGCCATCTTGATGCGGGCAGTCTCACGATCCGTCAGCCAACGATACGACAGCACATCGTTTTCAAACGAGACGACGACATCGTTGTCAACACCAGTATCGGTGGTGAACTTCTTCAGGTTCCTGTCCGTCAGGCGTGACTTGCCAGGCTGGAAGAGCTCATTCCAGAACAGGGCCTGCAGCATATAGAAATCAATACCGCTATGGCGGAAGAACTCCAGCTGGGCATAGGGCACCTTCAGATACTGCTTGTTGATGCGGTCAACGATGAGCACATAGTCCTGCGTGAACTCCAGACGTCCGGCCTCTACGAAGCCGAAAGCCATCAGTTGCAGACGGATAACATCGTCACGCTTCATCTTCAAGTTACCAGTAAGCGTCATCTGGCGGTTACCCACCTCTACTGAGAACTTCACCTTCGATGTGACAAAACGGGTAGTCTGTGCATTATCGGTCACCCTCTGCAGGAAGACATCCTTCTGCAGGGTATCGAGCAATTCCATAGACTTGCCCTTCTGCTTGCTTTTTTTCGTCACTCCCGATGCTTCGTCTTGTAACTTGCCCGACTTGCGTCCCAAGCCGCGACTGCTTCCGCAGGCTACTACCAGTACGGCAGCAACAACCAGCGCGGTCATCTTCCAATAACGTAGTGCTTTCATTCTTTGACGTATTTTTTAAGTTTTATTTTCCTTATCAATATCTCTCGGCGGTCGTCCTTAATCTCCGATTCCTCCGAAGCTAACTTCAAGGCATTTTGCCAGAATTCAACAGCTTTCACTTTCTCGCCGGCGTGATAGTAGATGTCACCAGCGTGTTCTAACAGGACTGCCGAGGTGTCGCTATCGTTCTCCAGCGTCAGGTCAATGTATTTGCGAGCCTCCTCATAACGTTTCTGCATGAAGAGTATCCATGCATAGGTATCCAGGTAGGTGGCATTCTTCGGTTCGGCTTTGATAGTACGGAATGACATACGCTCGGCCTCATCCAGTCGGATACCCTTCTCGCTGAGGTAGTAAGCGTAGTTATTCAAGCAACCGATGTTATCATCTTTCCAAACCAGACAGGAGTCATAGGCTTCAAAGGCTTCTTTCTCCATGCCTTTCTGGTGCATGATATCGCCCAATACAGCATAGAAGTCGCTGACAATAGAAGGGTCGCTATCTGAATTAATCACTCCAATACCATTCTGGAAAGCGTTGAGGGCTTCGTCCAACTGTCCTTTCTGATAGTAGGCAATGCCCTGGTAGTAGTAAAACGCCATTTCATCAGGATTATACTGGCGGGCGTCGCGACACAGCTCGATAACACGGTCGCGGTTCTCAGCCTGCCAAGCGTAGCTGACCAGTTGTAAACGGGCAGCAGCATGGTCGGGCGACATCTCCAGCACCCTCTCCAACACCAGACGGATGCTGTCGTTGGGCATCTTCTTCAAATTCATGTAAGACGCACAGAACAGCGCCAGGTCACTATCAGCCTGCGGCGTGTCGAGCAGGCGGTGGAACAGTTGGAGCACACGGGTAGAGTCGCCACCATGCTGTTCGCTCTCGCCAATAACCTGACGCATCAGCGCCACACGGTCTTCTGTCGAGGCATTCTTATTGAAGAGCACACGCTCTATCATGTTGTTCACATTCAGCGTGTCTTTCTGGTCGTTATAGTAAGCCAGCAATGCCATCTGAGCATTGCGGTTGTTAGGTTCTTCCTTCAGCACCTTATCATAGATAGCTACGGCTTTCTTCTTTTGTCCGTTGATATACAGCGTGTTAGCATACAGGCAACGGTAGTTGTTGTCGTTAGGATACTGGTCGGCCAAAGTTTTCATCTCAGCAATGGCAGCCTTCTTGTCGCCCTTCTGCGAATAAAGATTGCTCTTGGCATACGACAAGCGCTCACTCTTGCCTTCAATAGTCTCTAAGCGTGTTAATGTGCGGATGGCATTGTCGTAGTCGGCCTGCTGCTCGTAGAGCTGTACCAGGAATCCGATAACATCGTCACGCATGCGGTTCTTCTCACTCAGGCGTTCCAGCGTGGCAATGGCCTCAGGGTATTTTCCTTGACTCAGGTAGTGGTTGGCCAGCGTCTCTAAATAGGTCTCATTGTCGGGCTCCAGTTCTACTGCCTTCTGAGAATAGCGCAGCGCCGTATCTTTCTGTTTCAGAGCCAGATAGTAGCGCGATAGGTAGAAATAAGCCTCCGAGCGTGTGGAGTCTATCTCCAGACAATGACGGAACAGGTCAAAAGCGGCATCGTTATTACCTTTCTCCTGTTGACAAATAGCATCCAGGAAGAAGGCGTCATAGCGACGACTTTTGTCCGTATCCTGTGCATTGACCTGCATAGCCATCATGCACAGCAGTAATAATATGTTTACTGCCTTCCTCATTTAACTCCTGTATGTCCGTAGCCACCTTCGCCACGCTCGGTCTCGTCGAGCTCCTCGACAACCACAAAGTCGCCCTGCTCATGACGGGCTATCACCATCTGAGCGATGCGCTCACCATCGTTGACAACGAAATCCTGTTGCGACAGGTTGATCAGCACCACGCCAATCTCACCACGATAGTCGGCATCAATGGTTCCTGGCGTATTCAGTACCGTCAGTCCATGTTTCAGAGCCAGTCCACTGCGAGGGCGCACTTGTGCCTCATAGCCCTCTGGAAGGGCAATGTGCAGACCCGTAGGAATCAGGCGGCGTTCCAGCGGATGCAGCGTGATGGGTTCATCCAGATTGGCACGCAAATCCATGCCAGCGCTCTGTGGCGTAGCGTATGCAGGCAACTGCTGATGCCCACGGTTTACGACTTTGATTTTTATCATTTCGAAACGTTTCTATATTAAATAATGTGCAAAAGTAGTCATTTCTCTTCAAATAGCCATCATTTTCTGTGGAAAATGTCGCTTTTTAACTGAAAAAGATGTAATTTTGCAGTCGTTATGGACTGGAAGCAACTCATATCGAACAAGCGACTCGGTCAGGAACAGCGCCACACAGAGCGCCACGACGACCGTTCAGAATTCAAGCGCGACTACGACCGACTGATTTTCTCGGCACCGTTTCGCCGTCTGCAGAACAAGACACAGGTATTCCCTTTGCCGGGCAGCGTCTTCGTACACAACCGACTGACACACTCCTTGGAGGTGGCCAGCGTAGGTATGTCATTAGGCAATGACGTATCACAGCGCATTATTCAGGAAAAACGTCCTGAACTGCGCGGCACGCTGTTTGAGGAGATTGGTCAGATAGTATCTACCGCCTGTCTGGCTCACGATTTAGGCAATCCGCCCTTTGGTCATTCTGGCGAAAAGGCCATCCAGACCTTCTTTACTGAGGGACCTGGCAAGGAATTGCAAAAGCAGGTATCGCCAGCTTTCTGGGACGACATCACTCATTTTGAGGGTAATGCCAACGCTTTCCGTCTGTTGACCCACCAGTTCAAGGGTCGCCGCCCTGGTGGTTTCGTCATGACCTACTCCACCATTACCAGCATCGTGAAATACCCCTTTGCCTCGTCTGCCGCCAGCAAGAAAGGCAAGTTCGGATTCTTCCAGAGCGAGCAAGCCACTTACCAGCGAATTGCCGATGAAATGGGCATTTTTTGCGTCTCAAAGCCTGGCGAGCCCCTCCGTTATGTGCGCCATCCACTGGTCTATCTCGTAGAAGCCGCCGATGATATCTGTTACGAGATTATGGACTTGGAGGATGCTCATAAGTTGAAAATCATTACCTTTGAACAGGCTTCTCGTCTCATGCTCGACTTCTTCGACCCAGAGACACAGCAGCATATCCTGCAACGCATAGAGAGCGAACAGCTCACCGATAAAAACGAGCAGATTGTCTATCTGCGTGCCTGTGTCATCGGTAAACTGGAGAACGAGTGCGTCAACACCTTCGTGGCACATGAAGACGAGATACTTAGCGGTACCTTCACGGGTAGCCTCATCGACCATATCAGTCCCCTGCAACGCGAGGCCTATCGCCGTTGTGCCGACATCTCCGTACAGAAAATCTATCGCAGTCGCCCAGTGCTCGACGTAGAGTTGTCTGGTTACAAGATTATGGAGACGCTGATGCAGCAGATGGTCGAGGCCGTTATGCATCCCGACCGCTACTATTCACAGCAACTCATCGGTCGCGTATCCAGCCAGTACCACATCGACGACCCCGACTTGGAGGTGCGCCTCATGTCCGTCATCGACTATATCTCTGGCATGACCGACGTCTATGCGCTCGACGTCTATCAAAAGATTAACGGTATCTCCCTACCTATTATATAATAAGTTGCTCGATTTCGTCGAGATTGTTTGCAACACAGATGTAGTCACGCCAACGACCACGCACCATACCGCGCTGTTGTAAGTCGTCGAGCATGCGGATGGTAGCATCCCAGAAGCCCAGCATGTTATACAGGATGACACGCTTCTGGTGATAGCCGATGGTGTAGGATGCTGCTACGGTGAATACCTCGTCGAGAGTGCCCACACCACCAGGAAGCGCGATAAAAACGTCGCTTTCGTCGAGCATCAGCTGTTTGCGTTCGCTAAGGTTGTCGCACGTAAGCACGCGGTCGTTATACTGCGACGTGCGCCCTGTCTTCTCAACAATCGAGGGCACCACACCCAGCGTCTGACCACCGGCCTCCTTGACAGCCTTTGCCAAGCACTCCATCAGTCCTTGGTTCACACCGCCAAAGACAATCACATGACCATTGCTTGCCGCCCATCGTCCCAGCTCCTCTGTCAACTGGAAGTAAGCTGCATCAATCTGGCTATTTGCAGAACAAAAAACACATATCTTCATCCTTTATTCCTTTTTTGTGTTGCAAAATTACGAAATATTTTCAATTCTCAATACTGAATTCTCAATTTATTTGTACCTTTGCACCCATTATGGCTATCAGATACACGCATAAAGAAGAATTATGGAACTCATGGTCGCATGCTGGAGGCATCGTCATGGGAGCCGTCTTCGGTGCGATATTCTTATGGCTGTCGTTCAGAGGCGACAATCCGTGGGCACGACTGGGTGTCTGTCTGTATCTGTTTGGCATGCTCAGCTCCTATATCACCTCTACCGTCTATCATGCCCTACCCCTGCGCTCCAAATGGCGCGAACGCTTCCGCCACTGGGATCATGCCGCCATCTACTGGCACATCGCCGGTTCTTATTCGCCTCTAACTTTGATAGCACTGCTTACACAAGGCTATTGGGGGTGGTCACTGTTCTCGTTTGTGTGGCTGTGTGCCATCGCTGGTACCATCGTCAGCTTTGTGAAATTGCAAGAGCACTCCAACATTGAGACATTCTGTTTCATCGGCATGGGACTGAGTGTGCTGGTGGCCTTTAAGCCCTTGATTGACAGCGTGTCAACTGCTGCCGTCATCTGGATTATTGCCGAAGGCGTATGCTACATTACAGGTGCGCTGTTCTATTCTTTACATAAAAAGCCTTTCATGCACTCCGTCTTCCACTTCTTTGTCCTGGCAGGCAGCATCTGTCACATCATTGCCGTCTGGGATGTGCTAATGGAATACCTATAAAAAGATTTTGCTTGAAAAAAGGGTTCACATTCACGTGTAAGTCACTGTCTTACAGCGCGTTTAGTGTGACACTTGTTTTTTATACTTCCAGTCATTTCCGATTTCTTTACACGAAATCAAAATTAATGTTAATTTTGGCTCATTCCCCGCCCTTTTCAGCCTTGTAGAATGCATCAAGAACTAGTCTTTCTTCGTACACTTTATTCTCACAACCACCTCACATCCTGTAGGTTACGCAACATTCACCTTTCTCTCCCAATTCAACCGTCCCCACCTCCCCATCCAACTTTTCTTTCTTCGTTCGACGGCCGTCGAACATATATTTGAAAGCCGTCACAAATATCTGCGACATCCGTCGCATAAAAAAAGTACAGCTAATACATCGATGAGACAGGCTAGTACAGCGGCAGGATTAGCTAATACGGATGCGAGATAAACTAATATTGTAAAAATATCCCCCTCAACCTTTTGGAATGGAAATTTGGAGAATTGGAAAATAGTTTGTATCTTTGCGCCAAGAAATAAGAATAAAGATGGAAGATAACGACATCATGATAGCAGCGGAGCCTGCTGCAGCATTGCTGAGCGAAAGCGTAAGAAAGAGCGGGCTCCTTAGTCAGGTGATGAAATTAAGCCAACCTGACAAGGTAGCTTTAATCGCATATCTCAGCAAGGATGTGGCAAAGGAGGAATCTTTCAAGACTGACGGGTTTGGTAGAATCCAACTGACTCAGGAAATGAGAGATGCTGTCGTGAAGGCTGAGCGTGATTTTGAGGATGGCAAGTGCTTCTCTGAAGCTGATTTTAAAGAGA
>JAILMS010000033.1 GCA_024692385.1 Prevotella sp.
ATTCAGCTATCTCCTTATCCAACTGGGCTATCTTGGGCTTATCGCCCTCACGCTTAATGGCCTCGCGCTCAATTTCCAACTGAGCCAGACGACGCATAATCTCATCCAGTTCCTCAGGCACGCTATCACGCTCCATACGCAGCTTGGCAGCAGCTTCATCCATCAGGTCGATGGCTTTATCGGGCAGGAAGCGCTCAGAGATATAACGCTCTGACAGCTGGACGGCAGCAATACAGGCATCATCCTGAATACGCACCTTGTGATGGTTCTCATAGCGCTCCTTCAAGCCACGAAGGATAGAGATGGCAGAGAGCTCGTCGGGCTCATCAACCATGACGGTCTGGAAACGGCGCTCGAGGGCCTTGTCCTTCTCGAAATACTTCTGATACTCGTTGAGTGTGGTAGCACCAATGGCGCGCAACTCGCCACGAGCCAGTGCAGGCTTCAGGATGTTGGCAGCATCCATAGCGCCCTCGCCACCACCAGCGCCTACCAGTGTGTGAATCTCATCAATGAACAGGATGATACGGCCTTCAGCCTTCGTCACCTCATTGATAACACTCTTCAGGCGTTCCTCAAACTCGCCCTTGTACTTGGCACCAGCTACCAGCGCACCCATATCGAGGGAGTAGAGCTGCTTGTCTTTCAGATTCTCAGGAACATCACCACGAACGATACGTCCGGCAAGACCTTCCACAATAGCGGTCTTGCCCGTACCAGGCTCACCTATTAATATAGGATTGTTCTTAGTGCGTCGACTCAGTATCTGCAGCAGACGACGTATCTCGTCATCACGGCCAATCACGGGGTCGAGCTTGCCCTGACGAGCCATATCCACCAGGTTCTTGGCGTACTTCTCCAGCGACTGGTAGTTGTCATCAGCTGACTGCGACTGTACCTTCTGTCCCTGGCGCAGCGCCTGAATGGCGGCACGCAGCTCCTTCTCGGTAATGCCTGCATCCTTGAGAATGCGACCTGCCGTCTGGCCATCGGTAAGCAATGCCAGCAACAAGGGCTCTACGCTCACGAACTCGTCGCCCATCTTCTTGGCATAGTCCTGAGCTTTCAGTAACACCTGATTGGTAGCGCTCGACAGGTAGGGCTCACCACCCGTCACTTTAGGCAGGTGCTGCAACTCCGACTGTACCAACGTATCTATCTGCTGAGCATTAACGCCCAGCTTTTGAAGCAGATAGTTGACGACATCCTTTGCCTTGTCCATGATGCCTGCCAACAGGTGTATCGGTTCGATGGTCTGCTGGCCACCGCGCTGCGCAGTGTTGACGGCTTCCTGTACCGCCTCCTGCGCCTTAATGGTAAACTTGTCTAATGTCATAGTTTTATCCTCCTATTTTTATTTGTTATTTTGCCAATAGGCGAACAAACTATGTGCCGAAACGAAAAAATCCGACAAAATGACATAAATGGCTGACATTCTGTCGGATTTAACTATCAGAAGTATCTGTTATTTCTCTATCAGGATGCGGGCATCTACCGCTACGACATTGTCTTTGTCGGCCAGCAATGGATTGATATCCATCTCCTTGATTTCGGTAGCAAAGCGCAGTAGGGTAGACAGGCGGACAATAATCTCCGCATACTTTCGCTCGTTGATGCCTGCCTGACCGCGTGTACCTTGTAGTATCTTGTAGCCACGCAGTGAGTGAATCATGGAGTCTGCCTCCTCGTAAGTCAGCGGAGCCAAGCCACTTGATACGTCTTTCAATACCTCCACAAAGATACCTCCCAATCCGCACAGTACCACATGGCCGAAGCGCGGCTCATACTTAGCGCCGATAAACAGCTCAGTACCTTTTATCATCTTCTGCACCATTACGGAGGTGGCATCCTTTATCTGCATCATGCGGTCAAACTCAGCACTGAGCACTTCCTTAGAACGGATATTCAGTGCCACACCTCCCACGTCGCTCTTGTGGACTGGTCCTACCACCTTGGCTACTACGGGATAGCCGCACTTCTCAGCAAAGGCAATAATCTCTTCCTTCTTGTCGCTCACAAATTCAGGGACAATAGGAATGCCCGCACTCTCCAGCAGTTCATGAACCAGTCGGGGCTGGATATAGCCATTACCACTGATGCCGTCGATGATGCGACGGATGCGTGGCACATCAACACCTTGGATGATGACATTCTGTTCGGCGGGGGCTGGTGTCTTCATAATCTGCGTCAGTGCAGTGGCCAGTGTCACCTCGTCGCTGAAGTTCACATGGCCACGATGCAGGAACTCCTGTACCTCAGGTCCCGCTGTGTTTACGCTGGGCAGCACAGGGAAGATAGGCTTCTTACACGTCTGTATCTTCTTATGTAATACATCATACGTCTCGTAAACCTGTACCAAGCCCGGCGTTCCGAAGATGACCATGATGGCATCGATGTCCTTGAACTTCTTCTCACAGTAGTCAATGGCGATGCCCAGCTGTTCGGCAGTACCAGTGGCGAGAATGTCAATGGGGTTGGCTACGCTGCTGCCAGGAAACAGTTGTGCTTTCAGCTCGTCGGCTATAGGACCGCTGAGTGGTGGTACCTGCATGCCACCTTTTGACAAAGCATCAGTCAGCATAACGCCAGGGCCACCGGCATGGGTGACGATGGCGAAGTTCTTACCCGTAAAGCGAGGCAGCGTGAAGATACATCCTACGGTCGTCAGTTCCTCACGAGAGAAGCAGCGTACGATACCTGCCTTGCGGAACAGGGCCTCTACTGCTGAATCACTGCTGGCGATAGCTCCCGTATGACTGCTGGCGGCGCGACTGCCTGCCTGTGAGGAACCAGCCTTGATGGCTGCAATACGACAGCCTTTTCTGATAAGAGAGGTGGCGTGATACAGCAACTTGTCGGGGTCACTGATATTCTCGATATATAGCAACTTTACCAGCGAGTCTTTCTCTGGGTCGAAGTGCTCGTCCATATATTCCAGCACCGTTTCAATGCCGATGCGCTTGCCATTGCCTATCGACCACACGCTATTGAAAG
Organism: Prevotella sp.; assembly: GCA_024692385.1. GTDB lineage: Bacteria > Bacteroidota > Bacteroidia > Bacteroidales > Bacteroidaceae > Prevotella. Next base: position 2,995 of record JAILMS010000033.1, read on the forward strand.
GAAGACCTTTCGTTACGGCACTCTCAAGAATGAAGACTGCCGTAGCTCCTGAGCCGGAGATGAAGTCAACACCCTTAGGGTCAAGATGGGGAATGGGTTTGGTGAATACAGAGTGGTGCCAGCGTGTGAGCAGTCCGATGCAGTTAGGACCGATGAGGGAAGCACCATAGCGCTCGCAAGTGTTGAGGATGCTCTGCTCCATCTTAGCACCAGCAGGAGTCTCTTCGCCAAAACCTGCCGAGATAATGATAAATGCCTTGGTACCTTTGTCTCGAGCCAGCAGCTCTACCGTATCAGGACATAGTTTAGCAGGGATTACCAGTACAGCCAACTCGGTAGGCGGCAACTCGCGGGCATCATGGAAGACCTTGATACCCTGCACCTCATCCTCTTTGGGGTTGACGATGCGCAGCGTACCACTATAACCACCTTGCAAGATATTGCGCACTACGGCGCCGCCAGGTTTGTGTACATTGTTGGAGCCACCAATGACGACGATGGACTGAGGCTCCAGAAGTTCACGGTTAATCATCGTAATATATTATTATGTTTGGTGCAAAGATAGTAATTATTATGTAAACATTATGCAGAATTCATGATTATTTTTGCAACACGGTTGCAGAAAAACAACATTCGTTGCCAGTTGCAACCAGGTTGCAGCAATGTTTGCTTACCTTTGCAGCAGAAAACAATGAAAAAGTAAATAAATATGTCACACGAACATCATCATCATCACGACCATCATGGTCACCACCATCATCATGTTGTGCCAAACTCCATGAACGGCATCTTTGTATTCTGTATCGTACTGAATCTGCTCTTTGTAGGTATTGAGGCACTTGTAGGACTGACGCAGAACTCACTGTCGCTGCTGTCTGACGCCGGCCATAACCTCAGCGACGTATTCAGTCTGGTACTGGTACTCATCGCTTTCCATCTGGCGAAGGTACAGGCAAAGAACCACTATACCTACGGACTGAAGAAGTCGACGGTACTCATCTCACTGGTCAACGCCATATTGTTGTTGGCTGCTGTGGGTGGCATCGTTTACGAGAGCATTCTGAAGTTCAGCGACCCCGTAGATGTCAATGGTGTTGCAGTATCATGGACTGCCGGCATAGGTATTTTGATTAACGGACTGACGGTAGTACTGCTGATGCGTGGTCAGAAGAGCGACATCAACGTGCGTGGCGCCTTCCTGCATATGGTGGCCGACACGCTGGTGTCCGTGGGTGTTGTCGTATCAGGTATTGTCATTGCCTTCACTGGTTGGAACGTGGTCGATCCTATTGTCAGCCTTATTATCGCGTTCATTATCCTATGGTCTACATGGAGCCTGCTGACTGCCAGTCTGCGACTGATTGTAGACGGTACGCCAGAGGGTGTAGAGCCCGACGACATCCGTCAGCACATGATGGAAATAGAGCATGTGGCAGACGTTCACCACCTGCACATCTGGGCTATCAGCACCACTGACAATGCCCTGACAGCTCATGTTGCCATTGACAGTCTGGAACATATGGAAAGCGTGAAAAGTGCGTTGAAACACCTGTTGCGTGAGAAAGGCATCGGCCACTCTACATTGGAGTTTGAAAGTCCTGATTGTCAGTGTCATGAGCACTGTTGCGACGATGAGCACTAAATAAAAAAAGAACCATATTATTGGTAAAACTCGTTAAATGGCTTGGCTGTTTAACGGGTTTTTCGTATCTTTGCGCTCATACGAGCACGAGGTTACTCCGTCTCGGCAAAAAAAGAATGAATTCTTTTGTTTTGCTCTCGACTATTCGTAACTTTGTCCATTATTTAATTCGGCAGAAACTATGAAGAAAACATTGTTAGTCGTTTTGGCAGCATGGCTGCTGATACCTTTGAATATATTTGCCCAAACATATCCAGTATTATGGAAACAGGTAGAGGATGCCCGTGGCAAGGACCTTCCTCGCCAGGCACTGACGCATCTGAAGAAGATTGAGACCAAAGCGCAGAAGGAGTGTGCCTATGGACAACTGCTGAAAGCTTCTCTGCTGACAGCCAGTGTGGAGATGGATATCTCGCCCGACTCGCTGGCGCCGGCAATAGCCCGCATTGAGCGCCAACAGGCTGTAGCCAAAGATCCTGTGCTGCAGATGGTGTATGCCGCTGTCTTATATAAGGTCTATTCTGACAATCCATCGCTTGACAATGATACTTCTGACAAACAGAAAAACTACCGAAAGTTGGCGATGGTGCATCCTGAGCTACTGGCTAACGTCAAGGCGGATGGCTACGAGCCTTTGGTAGTGAGTAACAAGGATAGCAAGGTGTTTAACCACGATTTGCTAAGTGTAATAGCTTTGGAACTGAATGAGTGGCAGTGGATCTACGACTATTATATGAAGGTCGGAAACTGTCGTGCTGCCTGTATCGCTGCCAGCAATATAGAGCACACCATAGAAGGGTATGACTCGCTGCTTGCCACTTTTGCTGACTATCCAGAAGCTTGTGAGTTGGCCATCTGGCGCTATAACCTGATGTCTGGCGACAAATATACCAATGCCGAACGTTATAATTGGTTACAGCATGCCTTGAAACAATGGGGCACATGGTCTCGTGCCGATGTTCTGCGCAACGACCTGACAACCCTGACTAATCCGTCGTTTACCGTCAGTGTGGGATATCGCATCCAAGAGGTGAACAAGGCGCAAAAGGTACGCCTGACAGACCTCCGCAATATCACGCAACTGACCATGCGCGTCTATCGTACCTCGCTGGCTGGTGATACCAATCTCGATCCCAATAAAAAGAACGACTTCAAAACTATAAAGGTAGGTATGAAGGAGTTGACGGAGCTGGCACATACCCAGACCTTCGCCACACATGCTTCCTACGACATGTTTGAAGACTCGCTGCAGCTGCAGGGACTGCCTGCAGGTGTCTATCTGCTGGAGTTTACTACACAGCCGCAGACAGAGGTGGTGCGTTCGCTCTACTTTGTATCAGGAGTACGCATTTTGCAACAGGCTCAGCCTGACAATAGCCACCGCTATGTAGTCGTTGATGCTACCACAGGACAGCCCATCAAGAATGCTTCTGTGCGTCTGTCATTCCGTAAAGGATGGAACAAGCCGGCAACGACACGCACACTGACCTGCAACAGTCAGGGCGAAGCCATCTATACTGGTGAAGAAAGACCGTCATCTACCTTTGCCTATACCGCTGACGACAAGTACTGTCCTGAGCAGAATGGCTATGGTAGCTACAGCTACTACGAGCGCCAGTACAATAATGAACATACCAGCCTGTTTACGGATCGTGCCATCTACCGTCCTGGTCAGACCGTCTATGCCACAGCGATTGTGTGGAAAGAAGTGTCGGCCAACGAGATTACTGCCGTTGGAGAGAAGTCGCTGAAGTTTGAGTTGCGCGACGCCAACTACAAGGTGATTGCCGAGCAACAGGCCACTACTGACCGTTATGGTAAGTGTAGCGTACAGTTCACATTGCCTACAGGCAAGTTGAATGGTCGCTACTCCATCCGTACATCAAACAGTAATGTTGCATTCCGTGTTGAAGAGTACAAGCGTCCTGCCTTCCAGGTGGAGTTTGATGAATATAAGGAGTCTTATCAGGCAGGCGACACCGTGGCTGTTACTGCCAAGGCCATGAGCTATGCAGGCGTTCCCATCCAGAACGCAAAGGTGCACTACACTGTTAAGCGTCGTGTGGCCTTCTGGTGGATGAGCTACAGCCGCTATTGGCAGGGAGGATATATAGGTAATGGTCTGAATGAAGTGGTTCTCAGTGAGGGTGATGCCACAACTGCTGATAATGGCTCATTCACTGTCGATATGCCACTGACCATACCCGACGATTTAGGCCGTCATACCATGTACTACCATTTCGTGGTTGAGGCTGACGTGACTGATGAGGCTGGCGAGACCCATAATGCTACCATGTCGCTGCCACTGGGCAACAAGCCCACCGCATTGACCTGTAACCTTCCCGAAAAGGTGCGCAGCGACCAGATGCCTCTCGTTACCTTTACCCGTCGCAATGCTGCAGGTAAGGAGATTACGGGAAAGATGAAATACCGCATCGACAACGGTAAGTGGCTGCTGACATCAGCCAATGTTCCGACGGAACTGCCCACCCTGAAATCAGGAAAGCATACCATACTGGCTGTTTGTCAGAAAGATACTGTTGAACAGCGTTTCGTGGTGTTCAGCCTCGACGACAAGCGTCCCGCTACAGAGACCCACGACTGGTTCTACGTCTCTCATGAGCAGTTTCCTGCCGACGGTTCACCTGTAACCGTTCAGGTCGGCGCATCTGACCCCAACCTCCATATTGTCTATAGTATCTTTGCAGGCAAGAAGTTGTTGGAGAGTGGTGCTGTCAAGAAAAATGGCGAACTCATCAATCGTCAGTTTACCTATCGTGAGGAGTATGGCAACGGACTGCTGCTGACCTATGCCTGGGTGAAGAACGGCGAGAGTTACCGTCATCAGCAGGCTATTCGTCGTCCGATGCCTGACAAGAAGTTGAAGATGCAGTGGACTACCTTCCGCGACCGTCTTGTACCTGGTCAGCAGGAGCAGTGGCAGCTGAAGATTAACAAACCTGACGGCACGCCTGCTGATGCCAGTCTGTTGGCTGTGCTCTACGACAAGAGCCTCGATGCCCTCACAGAACATCAGTGGTCGTTTGCTCCCTCGTCATACATTCCCGTGCCATCAACCTCTTGGACACTGCCGTGGTCACCAACCATCGTAGAAAATGGCGTACTACCTGTCAAGATGATTCCTGTGGATCAGTTGTTGCTCAGCTGTTTCAATGAAAGCATATTCCCTGTTTACTATGCGCCCATTAGAATTCGCGGGACTCATATGTATAAGGCCAATGCAGCAGCCCCCATGCTTCAGGAGACGAAAGTCTTCGACGTAGTTGCAAACGACGAATCTGCAGGCGAAGTATTGAAAGCTAAGGAAACGATAACCACTGAATCAGAGGCCAACCTCGCCATCGACGGTTCGCCAGCCGACTCCCCCATCCAACTCCGTGAAAACCTCAACGAGACGGCCTTCTGCTATCCCAATATTATGACTGATAAGGATGGCAACGCAACACTGAAGTTTACGCTTCCTGAGAGTCTGACAACCTGGCGCTTTATGGGTGTTGCCAACACCACAGACATGATGTATGGCTATCTTGATGGCGAGGCTATTGCCCAGAAGGACGTGATGATACAACCCAACATGCCGCGCTTCATCCGTGAGGGCGACAAGGCTCAGATTTCTGCTCGCCTGTTTAATACCACTGATCAGACTGTCAGCGGTAAGGCTAAGATACAACTCATCAATCCAGAGACAGAGAAGGTGGTATTCGAACAAGACCAGCCTTTCACCATTGATGCCAACGGCTCTGCTTCTGCAACATTCAACGTTCATTGTTCAATGTTGAACGTCTCCCTCCTTATCTGTAAGGTGACTGCTCAGGGAGAGGGCTTCAGTGATGCTGAGCAACACTATCTGCCCATTCTTTCTAATAAGGAGTATGTGACCAAGACGATACCCATTACCCAGCATGAGGCAGGTACAAAGACTATCGACCTCACCAAGTTGTTCCCACAAGGTACAGACCAGCAGAAGCTGACTATTGAATATACCAATAATCCTGCATGGCTGATGATACAGGCACTGCCAACAGTAGGACAACCCAGGGAGCGTAGTGCCATTGATCAGGCTGCCAGCTACTATAGTAACCTGTTGGCCAAATATCTGGTAAACCAAAACCCACAGGTCAAGCGTGTCTTTGAGCAGTGGCAGCATGAGGACAATTCTCAGTTCTTATCTCAATTAAATAAGAATGAAGAACTCAAGGACCTCATTCTGCAGGAGACTCCATGGGTGGCTGCTGCTGACAAGGAGAGTGAACAGCGTCAAAGACTGGCAGACTTTTTCGATGAGAACGACATCAACAACCGCCTGCAGACTGCTATCGAGAAGTTGAAGGAGTTGCAGAATGGGGATGGCTCTTTCTCATGGTACCCAGGCATGGAAGGCAGCACCTATATCACGGTTGCTGTTGAGGAAATGCTGGCTCGTATGCAGACAATGACATCAGACCTTCAGACCTCAGACCTCAGACCTCTTTACGACAAGGCCTTCAACTATATTGCTAAGGATATGACGGAGATGGTGGCAAAGATGAAGAAGGAAGAGAAAAAAGGATATCGCCAGACATTCCCATCCTTTACGGCTCTGCGATGGCTATACCTCTGCGCCATCGACGGCAGAACGCTGAAGACGGATGTTAAAGCCGCTAACGACTACCTGATCGCCCTGCTGAAGAAGGACATCAAACGTCAAACGATCTACGAGAAGGCGATGACTGCCGTTGTGCTGGCAAAGCGTGGCGAGAAGAGTAAGGCCAAGGAGTATGTGAAGAGTCTGAAAGAATATACCGTATATACTGAGGAAATGGGACGCTACTATGACACGCGCCGCGCCGGCTATTCATGGTACGACTACAAGATACCTACTGAGGTAGCAGCTATCGAGGCTATCCAGTTGGTAACACCTCAGGACCAGCAGACCGTCGACGAGATGCGCCGCTGGCTGTTGCAAGAGAAGCGCACTCAGGCATGGGGCACTCCTATCAATAGTGTCAATGCTATCTATGCCTTCCTCAATGGCAATAGTCAGACGCTGACCACCACGCAGCCTGCTACAGCCCTTGTTGTCGACGGCACGCCCGTTGATACTGGCAAGGCTTCTGCGGGTATGGGATATGTAAAGAGTGCTCAGCCTTATAATGGTGAACACACCTTCACCGCTACCAAGACCAGCGAGGGCACTTCGTGGGGTGCTGTCTATGCACAGTTCCTGCAGAAGACCAGCGATGTTGAGGCTTCGCAGAGCGGCATCAAGGTGACACGCGAGATACGGAGTGCGGAAGCAAACTCTACACTCAAAGTGGGCCAGCGCATCAAGGTGCGCATCACCATCGAGAGCACCCGCGACCTCGATTTTGTGCAGGTTGTTGACCATCGCGCTGCCTGTATGGAGCCCGTCAACCAGTTGTCTGGCTATCGTAATGGCGCCTATTGCTCGCCCAAGGACAATGCTACCCACTACTTCTATGGTAGAATGGCCAAAGGGAAGCACGTTATAGAAACTGAATACTACATAGACCGTGCCGGTAGTTATGAGACAGGTACCTGTACCGTAGGCTGTGCCTATGCGCCAGAGTTCCGTGCCACCACGCCGTCAGCAACATTAACAATTACTGAATGATGAAAAGAATACTAATAATACCCATGCTATTGTTGGCGGTACTGACTGCCAGCGCTCAAAAATTGATAGCCGAGAAGACCATCGTTGATGTGGGGCGTACTGGCTACCAGCAACCAATCACTGCCGTCTTTGAATTTCGTGTTAAGGGCAGCAGAAAAGTAAGAATTAAAGAGGTCAATCCAGACTGTAGCTGTACCAAGGTAGAATATCCCAAAACGGATCAGAACGACAGGTTCCAGATTCGTATGACCTACGATGCCCGTCAGTTGGGACATTTCGACAAGCAGGCTGCCGTGGTCACTAATGCCACCAGCAAGCCCTTCTATATCCGAATGAAGGGTATCGTGCTGAGAGAATACCAGGACCTCAGCAAGAACTATCCTATTACGATGGGTAACTTGTTGCTCGATCATAGCGACTTGGAGTTTGATGACATCAATCGTGGCGACCACCAAGTACAACTGATACATATCTATAATGGTAGCAGTATGGTATGTCAGCCCAACCTGATGCACCTGCCGCCCTACCTGTCGGCAACTATGGAACCTGAGCGACTGGCACCCGGACGCTCGGGTATCATGACCGTTACGATGAACTCTACCCAGCTGCACGACTACGGACTGACGCAGAGCGCTGTCTATCTGGCAGAGAATCCCGGTGATACTGTCAGCACTGACCACGAAATCGGAGTGTCTGCCGTCTTGCTGCCTTCCTTCTTGGGTATGACAACAGCTCAGAAACAGTATGCTCCCAAGATGGAGTTGTCTAAAACCACGGTAGATATCAACTTTAATGGCAAGACAAAGAAGAAAGATGCCATTGATATCATCAACAAGGGACGCACTGATTTGGACATCTCGTCGTTGCAGCTCTTTACGGGTGGTCTGAAGGTGTCACTGAGCAAGAGTAAGCTGAAGCCAGGCGAGAAAGCCACACTACAGATAACGGCGATACGTGATGACCTGAAGAAGGTGCGTACTCGCCCCCGTATCCTGATGATTACCAACGATCCTGACAAACCGAAGGTTACCATCACGATCAACGCTAAGTAAGAAACCTCAATTTCTCAATTCCTCAATTTCACATATGGAACATCCAGAGAATAGTGCCGAATATGCAGGACTGCAGGTGAACAGTGGCGTAGAGCAGCCGTCTGTCATCAATCCTTATCTGAAACGTAACCGCTTCCGTCGTCGCGAGCTGTCTGTCGCAGAGATGGTAGAGGGTATCATTAAGGGTGATATCACTATCCTTTCGCAGGCTGTTACACTGGTTGAGAGCGTTAACCCCGACCACCAGCAGAAAGCACAGGAGGTCATCAATAAGTGTCTGCCCTATAGTGGCAACAGCATCCGCATAGGAATCAGTGGTGTGCCCGGCGCAGGTAAGTCGACGAGTATCGATGCCTTTGGCATTCATGTGCTGAAAGAGCATGGCGGACGACTGGCTGTCTTGGCCATCGACCCCAGTAGCGAGCGTACTAAGGGGAGTATTCTTGGTGACAAGACGCGCATGGAGAAACTGAGCGTACATCCAGACTCGTTTATCCGCCCTAGTCCAACGGCCGGCTCGTTGGGCGGTGTGGCGCGTAAGACACGTGAGACCATTATTCTCTGTGAGGCTGCAGGATTCGACAAGATATTCGTTGAGACGGTGGGTGTCGGACAGTCGGAAACGGCCTGTCACTCTATGGTCGATTTCTTCTTGTTGCTGCAGGTGGCTGGCACAGGTGATGAGTTGCAAGGTATCAAGCGTGGCATCATGGAGATTTCTGACGGTATCGTCATCAATAAGTGCGACGGTGACAACGTTGACCGTTGCCACATGGCTGCTACCAACTTCCGCAACGCCCTCCATTTCTTTCCCAAATCAGAGAGCGGATGGACGCCTCAGGTGCTGTGCTATAGCGGTTTCTATGGCACTGGTATCAAAGAGGTGTGGGATATGATTTACGAGTATGTTGCCTTTGTCAAGGCCAACGGCTACTTCGACTATCGTCGTAACGAGCAGTCGAAATACTGGATGTATGAGACCATCAATGAACAGCTGCGCCTGAAATTCTATAACAATCCCGCTATCCGCCAGCAGTTGCAGTATGCCGAACAGACCGTGCTGGCTGGCCAGCAGACATCATTCGTTGCTGCCCAACAACTGCTCGACAGCTACTTCACCAGTCTAAAAGACTAGAAATATCAGAAGAACTTAGAAATGCTCAAAATAGAAATAGATAAGGGTAGCGGCTTCTGCTTCGGAGTAACTACCGCCATTCAGAAAGCCGAGGAGGAACTGGCCAAGGGTGGCACACTCTACTGTCTGGGCGATATTGTCCACAATGGTATGGAGTGTGACCGTCTGCGCGAGATGGGACTCCTCACCATTGACCACGAACAGATGAAGAAACTGCGGAATGTCAAGGTGCTGCTGCGTGCTCACGGTGAGCCGCCTGCTACCTACGAGTTGGCGCGCCGGAATAATATAGAGATTATTGATGCTACATGCCCTGTGGTGCTGAAGTTGCAGCAGCGTATCAAGAAACAATATGATACGGGTGCTGGCCAGATTGTCATCTTCGGAAAAGAAGGACATGCCGAGGTGCTTGGACTGGTTGGTCAGACGGAAGGCAATGCTATCGTTATCGAGCATTTTGATGATGTCAAGCAGCTCGACTTCTCACGCGACATCTTCCTCTATTCGCAGACCACCAAATCGCTCGACGAGTTCCATAACATTATAGACTATATCCAGTCGCATATCTCGCCTGATGCCACTTTCCGCTCGTTCGACACCATCTGTCGATCTGTAGCCAACCGCATGCCTAATATCTCGCAGTTTGCTGCACGCCACGATCTCATCCTCTTCGTATGCGGTCGCAAGAG
>JAILMS010000130.1 GCA_024692385.1 Prevotella sp.
CATCACGCCATCAACATCACTCGTCTGATAGTTGGTACGGTGGTCTTTCACACGGCGATCATCAAACACGTAAGAGCGAATCTGACTACCCCACTCGATTTTCTTCTTGCCAGCCTCAATCTTTGCTTGTGCTTCCAAGCGCTTCTGCATGGCACGGTCGTAGAGTTGTGAGCGCAGCAGTGCCATAGCACGCTCCTTGTTCTTTGGCTGGTCACGAGTTTCGGTATTCTCGATGAGGATTTCTTCCTCTTCGCCTGTATCCGGGTCAGTATACCAATAGCGCAGACGGACACCTGATTCTACCTTGTTGACATTCTGACCACCTGCACCAGAGCTACGGAAGGTATCCCACGACAGTTTGGCGGGGTCAACATATACCTCAATCGTATCATCTACCAACGGAGTTACAAAGACAGAGGCAAAGCTTGTCATGCGCTTGCCCTGTGCATTATAGGGCGATACGCGTACCAGACGGTGCACACCATTCTCACTTTTCAGATAGCCATAGGCATATTCGCCACCTTCTATCTGCATAGTAACACTCTTGATGCCGGCCTCATCACCATCCTGCAGGTTGGCGACAGACACCTTATAGCCATGAGCCTCAGCCCAGCGCTGATACATACGCATCAACATCTGTGCCCAGTCTTGTGCCTCCGTACCACCAGCACCGGAATTGATCTTTAACACGCACTCCATGGGGTCTTCCTCCTGGCGCAGCATGTTCTTCAGTTCCAGAGCTTCGATACTTTCGATGGCTTTTTGATAGTTGGCTTCAACTTCATCTTCAGTAACCATCTCTTCCTTATAGAAGTCGAAGGCTAATTGTAACTCATCGGCTGCTGTGCGAACCTCCTGATAGCCGTCAAGCCACTTCTTGATGCTTTTCACTTTCTTCATCTGCTCCTCAGCACGCTTCTGGTCTTCCCAGAAGTCAGGAGCCTGAGTACGAAGATCCTCCTCCTCGTACTCCATCTTCTTCTCATCTATCTTCAGATACTTGTACAGTGCGTCAGCACGGTCAAGTACGTCTTTCAACTGATCTAGTGTTATCATATATTATTCTGCGTACATCGCGTCAATCTCTGCTTTGTAGTTCTCATTTAGGACGCGGCGTTTGATTTTCAGTGTGTTTGTCAGTTCACCCTTCTCCATTGACAGATGGTGAGGCAGCAAGGTAAAGCGCTTCACCTGCTCATAATGGGCCAACTGCTGCTGGAGGGTATCGATGCGCTCGTACATCATCTTGACGATGCGCTCATCTTTACAGAGCTGCTCTCGAGAGTCGAAGGCAATGCCGTGTTCACGGGCATATTCCTCCAACAGCGAGTATACTGGTACGATGAGTGCCGAAACAAACTTGCGCTGGTCGGCAACGATGCATATCTGGTCAATATATTTATCTACCAATAGCTTCGACTCAATCATCTGAGGAGCAATATACTTACCATTGCTCGTCTTGAAGAGGTCCTTGATGCGCTCCGTCAGGAACAACTCACCATCCTTCAGATAGCCGGCATCACCGGTACGGAAGTAGCCGTCTGCTGTAAATGCCTGTTTGGTGAGATCTTCACGGTTGTAATAGCCAACAGTAATCGTCGGACCTTTGAGCAGGATCTCGCCCTCTTCACTGATTTTTATGTCAATGCCTTCAATGGGTTGTCCTACAGAACCAACGGTATATGGTTCACCAAGATGGTCACACGACACAGTAGCCAGCGACTCGGTGAGTCCATAGCCTACTACCATGTTAATACCGATGGAATGGACAAATTCTTCAACAAATGCCGATACTGCCGCACCTGCTGTAGGGAAAAAATGAGCATTCTCCAGTCCCAGTTCCTTACGCACCAGTGAGAACACGGTACGGTTGAGCATTCCATATTCCAGATGCAGGGCAACGGGTGGTTTCTTTCCACGACTGAGATAATCGATATTATGACGACGACCTACTGACAGTGCGTGCTTAAACAGGCGACGCTGCATGCCACTGGCATGTTCTATCTTTTCCATGACACCCATATATACCTTCTCCCAGAAACGGGGAACAGCCGACATACAGGTGGGATGGGTTTCGCGCATAGACTGCTGTACCTCCTGCGGGTGAGTATTCACAATCATTCTTGCTCCAGCATACAAGCAGAGAATAGCCCATCCACGCTCAAAGATATGGGTATAGGGCAGGAAGTTCATGATGCGGTCATTCTCGTTGACAGGCACACATTTGCCATTAGCTATCATGGCAGCATGGAACTGTCCGTGAGTCAGGATAACGCCCTTAGAATCACCCGTAGTACCACTGGTATACAGGATGTTTGCGATATCATCGTCATTCGCCTGACTTTGCAACTTCTCTACTTCCGTCTGACGTGGCAAGTTCTCGCCCAACTTCAGGAAATCAGCAAAATAGATTGCGTTAGGATCGTGTGAAGAGATATGTACCAGCGGATCAAACACGATGATGCGCTCCAAAGTGGGACACAGCGAGAAGATACGACGTGCCTTGTCATACTGATCCTGTTCACCAACGAACAGAAAACGTATCTTGGCATCGTTGACCATAAACTGTATCTGTTGCTCAGAACTTGTAGCATAGAAGGGAATGGTGACGGCACGAATACCCCAGGCACCAAAGTCGCACTCAATATACTGCACGGAATTCTGCGAGAAGATACCGATATTCTCCTGCACCTTCACACCCAGATTCAACAATGCATTGCTGACTTGCTTAACAGTTGTCGATACCTGATTCCAACTGAGTGATTTCCATTCTTTACCGCCAAAGTCCTGATAAATCAGCATCTCGCGGTCGCCATACTTCTTTGCCTGCTCGTGCACCATCACAGACATGTGACATTTTGCTTGCATAACTCTCCCAATTTATTAATTAGGTGCAAAGGTACAAAAAAAAGTGAAAAATGAAAAGTGAAAAGTGAAAAAATTAGTATCTTTGCACAGACTATGGATATTCAAGCGTATACACAAGAGGCCGTAGAACTGCTGAAAAAACTTATCAGCACCCCTTCCGTCAGCCGCGACGAAACGGCTGCGGCTGATATTTTGGCCGATTTCATCGAGAAATGCGGACTCCCATGCGAGCGTATTGGTAACAATCTTCTCGTTCATGAAGAGTTAGATACAGAAAAACCTACCGTACTGCTCTGTGCCCACATCGACACTGTTAAACCTGTCAGCACATGGACACGCAATCCTTTTACCCCTACCCTTGAAGGTGACCGCCTCTATGGATTGGGGAGCAATGATTGTGGCGGTGGTTTGGTGAGTCTGCTACAGGCATATCGTTGTCTTCGCAGCAAAACTACAAAATACAACCTGGTATATCTGGCATCTTGCGAGGAGGAGGTAAGTGGTGCTAACGGTTTCACGCTGGCACTCCCCCATCTGCCCAAGATTGACGTAGCCATTGTCGGAGAACCAACAGGCATGCAACCTGCTATTGCAGAGCGCGGACTGATGGTCATCGACGGTGTCGCTCACGGCAAGAGCGGTCATGCCGCACGCAACGAAGGCGTTAATGCCATCTATGAAGCCTTAGACGACTTGATATGGTTACGCGATTACCATTTCACGAAAGAGAGTGCATTGCTGGGACCTACAAAGATGACCGTTACGGTGGTAAACAGCGGTACACAACACAATGTAGTGCCTGACGAGTGCCACTTTGTTATTGACGTACGTCCCAACGAGTACTATCAGAACGAATATCTCTTTGCCTTCTTGCAGAAGCACATGAAGAAATGTGAGCTGAAAGCACGCTCATTCCGTCTGCGCTCTTCGTATATTGACGAACAGCACCCACTCATCCAACGCTGTAAGGCTATGGGCATGCAACCCTTTGGCTCACCAACGCTCAGCGACCAGGCACTGATGCCGTTCCCCTCATTCAAATTAGGTCCTGGCGACAGTGCGCGCAGCCATAGTGCCGATGAATTCATCGGTATTAGCGAAATAGCAAATGCAATTGAAACCTACGTCAACGTCCTAACCAGCTCTCAGGATTGAGCTTAGCCGTTTCCTTACGCAACTGGAACTGCAGAACATTGTCGTTACCCACACGTCCCAACACCTGACGGGTGCTGACGCGCTGGCCGCGGTGTACGTTGACACTGGCAAGGTTACAATAGACGGAGATATAGCTTCCGTGGCGCACCATGACGACCATCGTGCCACCGAAACTGAATACGCCACTGACTTCACCATCAAAGATGCTACGTGCTTGGGCGCCACGCTCACCTTTAATATTTATACCCTTGTTGTCAAGCGTCACATTGTGCAGACCTTCCACGTTGTACTGGCCAAAATGGCTGACGATGCGATAGGCACCAGTAATAGGCATAGGCAGACGACCACGATTGCTCTCAAAGTTACCGCTGATACGGACATCTTCTGAGGGCGCCGTCATTGGCATCCTCTCGGCCTTACGCTGTGCGGCAACACGCTTCTCCTCAGCCTCACGCACACGGCGTTCTGCTTCCTCACGAGTTTTCTTGTCCTTGGCAGCCATTGCCTCAGCACGGGCTTTCTCCTCACGGGCCTTAGCCTCAGCCAGTTCTCGCTCACGGGCTGCTGCCTCTGCGCGACGACGGGCCTCTGCTTCAGCACGAGCTTTCTGACGTGCTACCTCTTCAGCTATCAATCGGTCAATCTGAGCATTCAATGCCGCATCTTTCTTCTTCTGCTGGGCAATAATGCTTTGGATAGTCTTCTGTTCTTTCTGCAGCGTCTTCACCACATTCTGCTGCTCAGCCTGCTTGTCTTCCAGAGCGATACGCTCACGCTCACCCTTGGCGAGCAACTGCGCCTTCTGGTCTTTTGCAACGCTGAGTTCTTGGAATTTCTGGTTGACTTCCTCCTGCTGAGCCTTTACCTCGTCACCCTGTACATGCTGATAGGCAGCATATTCTCGCATAAAGCGCAGACGACGATACATCTGTGCAAAGTTATCAGCACTAAAGATAAACATCATCTGACTCTGTGCAGAGCGGTTTCGATGCATATAGCGCATTGACTTGACATACTTCTGCTTGCAGTCAGCCAACATTTTCTGTAACTCATCGAGCTGTCGGCTCAGCATTTCAATCTCCTCGTCAAGATTACTGATATCATGACGAATCGTATCGATGGTACGACGCTTGCCGGCAATCTCAGTATTAAGTATCATCAGGTTCTGCAAGCGCTTCTTGACATTCTGCTGCGAGGAGGCCAGACGACGCTCTTGCTCCCTAATCTGTTGCTGTATCTGTTTGCGCTGTTTCTCTAAGGCCTGTACGGTAGTGGGCCGCTTGGTAGTCTTGCCAGACTTTTTATACGTCTTGCTCCTCTTACTTGACTTTGTAGTAGTCGCAGTCTTCTTAGCCGCAGGCTTACGACGCTGTTGAGCCTGTGGAGTCAGGGCAAAGCCCAGAAAGAGTAGTAGAATTATACTTATTCGCTTCATTGCAGCTGTTTAGAGTGACATAAAGCGACGCAGGATTTCGTCGGCTGGCATCTGACGATATTTTCCTGAAAGCTTTGTGCGTGGCTCCCAGTCTTCGTCATTGCCCAAATTGTTAAGCATCATCTCAAATTTTACCTCCTTATCAGGTGTGTTGAAAGTCACATTATGCTTCATGGGGAACATCTTGCGGTTGTTTGCCTTGAAATCGCCATAGTCCCAATTGAGCTGATAGTTGCCGCGGAGGTAATTGCTATAAAGCACATTGGCCATCTTGATACGAGCAGTCTCCTGGTCTGTCAGCCAGCGATATGACAGGACATCATTCTCAAAAGAGACAGTGATATTATTGTCAACACCGGTATCCGTGGTAAACTTCTTCAGGTTTCTTTCTGTCAAGCGTGCCTTGCCTGGCTGGAAGAGCTCATTCCAGAACAATGACTGCAACATATTGAAATCGACACCACTATGACGGAAGAACTCCAGCTGAACATAAGGCACCTTCAGATATTGCTTATTGATACGGTCAACAATGAGCAGATAGTCCTGAGTAAATTCCAGACGACCAGCTTCTACGAAACCGAAAGCCATCAACTGCAAGCGGATGACATCGTCACGCTTCATCTTCAGGTTACCCGTCAGTTTCATCTGACGGTTGCCTACCTCTACGCAGAAATTCACCTTAGAAGTGATATAGCGAGTCGTCTGCGCATTGCTTGCCACCCTCTGCAGGTAGACATCCTTCTCTATCGAATCAGCCAACAGAACACCCTTCTTAGACTTTTTTGAAGTTTGCTCTGGCAACTTGTCCGACTTACTACTCATACTCCGACTACTACCGCAGGCAGCCACCAACATAATGGTAACGGCGAGTGCGCTCATCTTCCAATAACGTAGTGCTTTCATTCTTTGACGTATTTTTTGAGTTTAATCTTTCTTATCAGTATCTCCTGACGGTCACCCTTGATTTCCGAATCGTCAGATGCCCGTTCCAATGCTTGTCGCCAGAATTCAACGGCCCTCTCTTTCTCGCCGGCATGATAGTAGATGTCGCCAGCATGCTCCAACAGAACGGCAGATGTGTCGCTGTCGTTCTCCAGCGTCAGGTCGATATATTTGCGGGCCTCGTCATAGCGCTTCTGCATGAAGAGTATCCAGGCGTAAGTGTCCAGATAGGTAGGATTCTTTGGCTCTGCCTTGATGGTGCGATACGACATGCGCTCAGCATCGTTCAGACGGATGCCCTTCTCACTGAGATAGTAGGCATAGTTGTTCAGACAACCGATGTTGTCATCTTTCCACACCAGACAGGAGTCATAGGCCGCAAAAGCTTCCTGCTCCATACCTTTCTGGTGCATGATATCGCCCAGCACAGCATAGAAGTCGCTGACAATAGATGGATCGCTATCGTTGTTGATGACGCCGATACCATTCTGGAAGGCGTTAAGCGCCTCGTCAAGCTGTCCTTTCTGATAGTATGCTATGCCCTGATAGTAATAAAAGGCCATTTCATCGGGATTATACTGGCGTGCAGCGCGACACAGTTCAATGACGCGGTCACGATCTTCAGCCTGCCAGGCATAGCTCACCAGCTGCATACGGGCAGCAGCATGGTCGGGCGACATCTCCAGCACTTTCTCCAATACCAGACGGATGCTGTCGTTAGGCATCTTCTTCATATTCATATAGGATGCACAGAACAGTGCGATATCGCTGTCAGCTTCGGGCATGTCGAGCAGCCTGTGGAACAGCTGCAATACACGAGTAGAGTCTCCGCCAGCCTGCTGACTCTCACCGATAACCTGTCGCATCAGTGCTATGCGGTCGTCTGTCGTGGCATTCTTATTGAAGAGCACACGCTCTATCATGCTTCTCACGTTTGCCGTATCTTTCTGGTCATTATAGTAGGCCAACAGCGCCATCTGTGCATTGCGATTCGAAGGCTCTTCCTTCAACACCTTGTCATAGATGGCCACCGCTTTCTTCTTCTGTCCGTTGATATACAGCGTGTTAGCATACAGGCAGCGGTAGTTATTGTCGTTGGGATACTGATCGGCCAGTGTCTTCATCTCAGCAATGGCAGCCTTCTTGTCACCCTTTTGTGAGTAGAGGTTGCTCTTGGCATACGACAGGCGCTCACTCTTTCCCTCAATAGTCTCCAGACGTGCCAACGTACGGATGGCATTATCATAGTCGCCCTGCTGTTCATAGAGCTGTATCAGCAAGCCGAGCACGTCGTCACGGTCGTGGCTCTTCTCGCACAACTTCTCCAGGGCTACAGTGGCCTCAGCATACTTGCGCTGATTCAGATAGGTATTGGCCAGCGTCTCCAGATAGGTGACGTTGTCGGGCTCCAGCTCTACAGCGCGCTGACAGTATTTCAGCGAGGTCTCTTTCTGCTTCAGCGCAGCATAGTATTGTGCCAGATAGTAGTAGGCCTCAGAACGTGTAGAGTCGATATCAATACAGTGGCGGAACAGGTCGAAGGCAGCATCGTTATTACCCTTCTCCCGCTGGCAGATAGCATCGAGGAAAAAGGCATCATAACGCCTTGCAGTATCGTCTTGCGCCACAGCACTGATGGTCATGACACACAGCATACCTGTTATGTAGCACCACTTCTTCATTTCACTCCTGTATGGCCGTAACCACCTTCACCACGTTCTGTCTCGTCGAGTTCCTCGACAACGACAAAGTCACCCTGCTCATGGCGGGCGATAACCATCTGGGCGATGCGCTCACCATCGTTGACGACGAAGTCCTCCTGCGACAGATTGATGAGTACTACACCGATTTCACCACGATAGTCGGCATCGATGGTTCCTGGTGTGTTGAGCACCGTCAGTCCGTGCTTCAGAGCCAGTCCGCTACGTGGACGCACCTGGGCTTCGTAGCCCTCTGGCAATGCAATATGCAGACCAGTAGGTATCAGGCGGCGCTCCATAGGATGCAGCGTGATAGGCGCATCGAGGTTAGCACGCAAATCCATACCGGCACTCTGTGGTGTAGCGTATGCAGGCAACTGTTGGTGCCCGCGGTTGACGACTTGAATCTTAATCATTTTCGAAACGTTTCTTATTAAATAATGTGCAAAAGTAGTCATTTCTCTTCAAATAGCCATCATTTTCCTTAGAAAATGTCGCTTTTTAAACAAAAAAGCAGTAATTTTGCACCCATCATGGACTGGAAACAACTCATAACAAGCAAACGACTCGGTCAGGAACAGCGCCATACGGAGCGCCACGACGACCGTTCTGAATTCAAGCGTGACTACGACCGCCTCATCTTCTCGGCACCATTTCGTCGCCTGCAGAACAAGACGCAGGTATTCCCCTTGCCGGGAAGCGTCTTCGTACACAACCGTCTGACCCACTCGCTGGAGGTGGCCAGCGTAGGTATGTCGTTAGGCAACGATGTTGCCCAGCGTCTCATCGACACGCGCCATCCCGAGTTGCGAGGTACACTGTTTGAAGAGATTGGCCAGATAGTATCTACCGCTTGTCTGGCCCATGACTTGGGTAATCCTCCCTTTGGTCATTCTGGTGAGAAGGCCATCCAAACCTTCTTCACTGAGGGTCCCGGCCGTGAGTTGCGCCAGCAGCTCTCACCCGCTTTCTGGGATGACATCACCCACTTTGAGGGTAATGCCAACGCCTTCCGCCTGCTGACCCACCAGTTCAAGGGTCGCCGCCCCGGTGGTTTTGTCATGTGTTATTCCACCATTGCCAGTATCGTAAAATATCCCTATGCCTCGTCGGCAGCCAGTAAGAAAGGTAAGTTCGGATTCTTCCAGAGTGAGCAGAAAACCTACCAGCGAATTGCCGATGAAATGGGCATTATTTGTCTCTCTAAGCCCGGTGAACCTCTGCGCTATGTGCGCCATCCACTGGTATATTTAGTAGAGGCTGCTGATGATATCTGCTATGAAATCATGGACTTGGAGGATGCTCATAAGTTAAAGATTATTACCTTTGAACAGACATCGCGCCTCATGCTCGATTTCTTCGATGAGGAGACACAGAAACATATCCTGCAGCGCATTGAGAGTGAGCAGCTCACAGACAAGAACGAACAGATTGTCTATCTGCGTGCCTGTGTCATCGGCAAATTGGAAAACGAGTGTGTCAACACCTTCATTGAACACGAAGACGAGATACTGAACGGCACCTTCACGGGCAGCCTCATCGACCATATCTCTCCCATGCAGCGCGAGGCCTATCGCCGTTGTGCCGAACTCTCCGTACAAAAGATTTATCGCAGTCGCCCAGTACTCGACGTAGAGTTGTCAGGTTATAAGATTATGGAGACACTCATGCAGCAGATGGTCGAGGCCGTGATGCATCCTGACCGCTACTACTCGCAACAACTCATTGGTCGCGTATCCAGCCAATACCATATCGACGACCCCGACTTGGAGGTGCGCCTTATGGCTGTCATCGACTACATCAGTGGCATGACCGATGTCTATGCCCTCGATGTCTACCAGAAGATCAATGGTATCTCGTTGCCTATTATCTAAGCAATGTAAGAAGGTCCTATAGTCTTATGATGCGCCAGAGGCAGCGGGGTATTCTGCGCCACAGAGCGGTCAGCAGACGATAGCGCCAATCGATGACGCGGATATGCTGTCGATGATGGATGGCATAGACGATTTCCTGTGCTACCTTCTGAGGCTGAAGCAACATTGGATAATGGAAATCTCCAGCCAGCAGAGCCGTATCCACAAAGCCCGGACGAATATCAGTAAAATGAATCTTCAGCCCTCTGGCATTTGCCTGCTGTTCTAATGCCTGCAGATAGACATTCTGCATGGCCTTAGTAGCAGAATACGAGGGTGCAGGGCCCAGTCCCTTCATGCCTGCTATCGACGTGATGGCAGCAATATGACCTTTACCCTGCGAGGCAAAATAGCGATAAGCCTCACCAATCATTCTGGTAAAGCCCATCGCATTGGTGTTTATCGTGGCGAGTTCTATGTCTTCTTTCAACTCACGATTCTGCTTGCCGATGCCTGAAGCATAGAAAAAAAGGTCCATTCCACCGAGATCTTCTATCAGTTTGTGCAGTCGCTGAGTAGCATCTTCAGCAGTAACGTCAATCTGGGCTACATTGACGTCACCGAGCGTCTGCAGCAGCTCCACACGACGTGCAGCCACTCCCAGTGTCCATCCTTCCTGCTTCAAGAGGCGGGCCACTTCCAGCCCAATGCCTGATGATGCACCTATTACGACTGCTCTTTTCATATCACTTCAAACGGGCGTTCATCATCTTGACGCCACCCACATACGCCAGAAGGATGACATTCATCATCAGGGCATAAACGATGGCGGGAATAGCCATTACATCGTTGGCGAAGACAAACGGACTACTGGCAATAGAGATAGCCTGGGCTGCATTCTGCATACCTATCTCAATAATGATAGTACGCTGTTCGCGACCAGAGAGGCGCATCAGCCATGACAGCAATACGCCACCAGCCATACTCAGAAGGATCAGCACCGTAACGACGAGGCCCAGCTGTGGGAACTCGCGGACAATGGTCTCTCTATTCTGAATAAAGAAGGTGGTAGCCAGTACTACGAGGCCAGGGAATGCCAACTTCTTCAGTACTCCATGCAGCTTGTGGGCCAGCTGTTCGCGCCAAAGGGCTAATGCCAATCCTAACAAGATGGGTACCAGCATCAGCACGATATTCTGCACCAGCAGATTGCCAACAGGGAGCGTAATCATCTGGTTCTCGCCTACCAAGCCTGTGGCGTAGCTCATCACCAGAGGACCGGTAAACAGCGTAATGATGCTACTCAGCATGGTCAGCGATACCGACAGAGCGACATCACCACCTGCCAGCATAGAGAACACATTGCTCGAACTGCCACCAGGACTACATGCTATCAGCATGACGCCCAGGAAGAAAACAGCCTCCAAATGGAAACCGTAGGCCACAGCCAGACCTATCAGGGGCAACAACACTATCTGGCCTACCAGACCTACCAACACAGCACGCGGACGTTCTACCAACAAGCGGAAATCGGCAGGGCGCAACACCAGTCCCAAGTCGAACATCAACAGGACGAGGATGGGCAAAACAATAAAAATAGTATTCATACGGAGTGCAAAGGTACAAAAAGTCGAGAGCAGAACAAAAAGAATTTATTCTTTTTTATGCCGAGACGCAGTACCTTCGCCATTTTTATGGCAAAGGTAGTAAAAAAAGTGAAAAGTGAATAGTGAAGAAAAAAAAGACAATTCAATCAAAAACCTGTCCCCGTGATTGATCTAGCGATAAAGGCAAACCTTGGCGGTCATTTCTTCTTTTGTTAGCATAAATGGAGTTATCTTGTGATTCTTGTCTCGAAGTCCTACGCCTATTATCGTCTCGTTTGTAAGAGGGAAAGCATATTCTCTTACTTTCTTGTTCTTTCTGTTCACTATCGCATATACATATCTTGCACCTTTATCGCTGTCTGGCAATGCATATTTTATTATACAATAAATATTGTGCTTGTCAAACTTAACGTCTGTAATGCATCGATTAAAGAATTTATTGTAAGGTTTTACACAATCATATGTATAGAATGTAGTTGAATCTGGTTGTGGGAAAGAAGTAGTCTCTATATCAAAGACATTATATTGTAATCCCGAATCTTCAGCCTTGTTGATTATTACAACCTTTCCGACTCGGCCATTTCCGTAAAGGAACTCGTCTTGATGGGATGCGAAGATTGGACTTGAAAAATAGTAGCCCGTATAACTGATACGCTGCGACTCATCAAGTGCTCCATATCGTTTGTACAGTTTGCCACCATTTGTATTAAATAGTGCAACAATAGGATTGTCTGTGTCATAGAACTGTGAGCAGAACGGATTCCTCTCTGGTTCGTTCTCGTATTCCTCACGCTCATACTCCATTGGCCACGTCATTTTTTTGCATCCTACAGCAAGCTTATCTTGATGTTTGGCAAACGTGAAATGCTGGTAAAAAAATGTCTCATTTTCCAAGTCAAAATCCAAAACAATGGTGGAGTCGGACTTCATGTTATAGATGTTGCGTGATAGGATAATTGGGGCATTATATATTCCATATGCATTATCCGCTCCATCTCTAACTACTTTAGGAATGGAATAGGATATGCCAATATGATTTTCATCAAGCATGTTTGCTCCTAATGCTATATAAAAAAGCATGTGATGCTTTACAAGGTGTCTGTAAGCACTGTCTGACACTTCTATAAAACGTTTCTTTTCTGTCTCAGCTACTTGCAGCAGACCTTTGTATTTCATCATGTGCTTATCTAGGTGAAATACCATAACTCCATTATGTAGTACGTCAGTAAAAAACAAATGGTCGTTTATGAAATGCGGTACATCGAACAAAGTCGATACATGAGCGACCGAATCCACAAGAAGACTATCATATGATGACAGTAAGGGTATATTTTCGGGGATGTGAGTATAGAGACTTTCATCATCATTTTCTTCTGAATGACAATCTTCTACATCTTCCACTTTTTCTGTCATGTCATTATAGGCAATCAACTGTTTTACGAACAAGTTGTTGAGTACGGTATATTGTCCTCCCACTAATAGATTGCCATTTTTTCTGTCAATCTTCAAGATATGTAACCCCATCAATCCTCCAGACATGTTTGTCCTCAAGATATTCTGATAGTGTTCTGTAGTGTCATACAGAAATGCGTCTGCAATGTAACCATTGCGTTGGTTATACTCTTTGGCAAGCAAAGAATCTGGATAGGCACTAATCAGAATTAATTCTTGATGTCTATCAATGGCTTTTAGTCTCTCTTGAAAATTTGTTATAGCCGCTTCACATCGTGGACAATCCATTGGTACATACAAGATTGCATATACCGTATCGTTTTTGACGGGCAGATTCTGCAACCATTCCGTCATCGCTTTTTCAGTGTGTGCTTTCTGTCTTATTTGTATATAATTCCCTATCATTTCTTTGATAAGGTCCTGCTGTTGTGCATACAGGAACTGACAAAGAAATGACAGGAAAAAAGTTAAAAGGGTTTTGCTCATGGATTAATACGAACTTCAGTGTTTGGGGCTTTTTCGTACTTCATTGCTGTTTCTTCCAAAACCTGTTGGGCAGGTGCTTCAACATAATAAGATTCTTTTGACAGAAT
>JAILMS010000134.1 GCA_024692385.1 Prevotella sp.
ATCTTCTCGGTAGGCATAATCTTGTTGGCGAACTTAGCATAAGTGCTGGTGCGAACCACTACGTCGCTCATGCCATTGATTTCGCGGTTGACGCAACCACCAACCAGCTTAGCGCTACCGTCGCTTGGAGCAAAGGTGTTCTTGCCGTCGGCATCCTTCATCTTGACACCAACCAGAGTAACCAGCTTACCACAATCTTTCTCTAAGTCGAGGCTTTTCATGTTGCTGATTACAGCAGGCTTGATGTTCAGACCGGCTTTCAGTCCCTCATAAGCTGAAATCAGCTTGAAGTGCTGCTGCCAGATGAAACGACTCATACGTCCTGAGCTGGCAGTCTCGCTACCTTCTTTATAATAAGGTACGCATATAGTAGGCTGCTTGCCGTAGCCACTGATGTAGAGACCATTCAGTTCGATGAGCATGCACTGGCCAACGGGAGCCTCGCTGAAGAGACCCGACTTGTCGATATAGACATAGAGTGAACCAGTACCGTCAGTAACGTATAATTGCTTATAGATGTTGCTACCCTCATCATTACCGGTGACGATAACCTTAATCTGTGTGGGCTTGGTAATCTGTGAGAGAGTACCCTTGCTAATGGCATCCTTAAACTCAGTTTTCAGAGCGTCAATGGTTACAACATTGGTCTCCTGAATGTACTGGTTGCCATAGCTCTCCATTCCGGCTTCCAGCGTTGGATCGTCCCAAGAGTGGCACGCTACGCTGAGAATAGCAGTCAGTGCTAATAGGAAAATATTTCTTGTCTTCATAATGCTTCAGTGTTTTAGAATCTGTAACCAATGTTCAGCATACCGTTGATACCCCAAGCATAGTACTTCTTCGGGTTCTGGTCGAAGCGGTAGATGCGGTTGGTGTTGACCTCACCGTCAGTAGAACCAATAGAGTAGTTACTGCGGCTCTGCTCATAACCACCAGTACACAGCTTCGTGTTGTTCAACAGGTTAGTCAGTGAGAGGTTAATGTTCAACTGGCCAGACTTCAGACGGACAGAGCGACCAATGCTCAGGTCGAGCATGAAGCCACCCTTACCCTTTGCCTGGTCGAGGGCGCTCTGGATAACGTTGCCGTTATCGTCGATAGTGCGCTCAGCGTCGATGCCGCGTGCGATAGCAGCCTTGTTACGGTTAACAATGGTGCTCTCGTAGCGATAAACGGGAGAGTAGGAGAGGTAGATACGGTCGTAGTAGTTGCCGCTCAGGTCGATGAACCAGCCACCACTGTTGTAGCTCAGTGTCAGACCATAGACTGACAGTGGAGTACCTGCCTCGCGCATGTTCTTATTTAATACGGTCTCCTCAGCATAGAAGTTGTCGCCCTCGATGGGTTTTGCAGAACTCATGTAGCGTACACGGGCATTATTGGTGTTCTTTGCCTCGCTGATAGCTGCCAGAGCTCTGATGCTCCATGAAGAGTTGAGAGAAGCCTTGATACCCAGCTCTACGCCGTAGTACTCTTTCTTGATACCAGTCATTGATACATATGAGAATGAGTTGATATCGTCGTCGAAGAAGTTCTGCCACTCGCTGACATCGCTCAGCTTGCTGTAGTAGGCATTGATGTTTGCCTTAAGCCAAGTGGTAGAGAACTGATAGCCGAACTCACTGCTGAAGATCTTCTCGTTCTTCAGGTTAGCGCAGAACTCGTTGGTCATCTCAGGAGATACGAATACGGCGTTGGCATTTGGAGCCTTCAGCTCGTAACCGGCACCCAGGCTGATAACATTACCAGCACCGAGGTTATAGGTCAGACCACCCTTAACACCACCGTCGAGGAAGCGGGCTGTCTTGCTCTTGCCATAAGAGTCGAGACCCATGCTCTCAGCAATACCGTTGAGCATCTTACCCTCACGCTGGATGCTGGTGCCTGCTACACGACCGGCAAGGAATGTAGCCAGGGACTTCTTCTGATACTTCAGAGCAGCCCAAGCCTGTGCCTTGTTGACCAGCAGGTTGTAGTTATAGTCAATCTTGTCACCCTCTTTCACTACTGCGTTGGGGTTGTTCAGGTCATACTGGATACGAGGATCGTCAGGACTGTATGTTCCCAATGCGTAGGTGTTGATGTTGTGATAGATGTTAGCGCCCAGCAGGTCGTCCATCGTCTTATAGTGAGCACCGCGGTTGGTACCCAGGCTGAAGCCGATATTCAGATTGGTGTTCTTGCTCAGCTCAGTCTTCAGCGTTGAAGCCAGTGTCAGGTTCAGTGCATTGATATGCTTAGCCTGTACAAAGTATCTGGCATCGCTGTTGGTGGCATTGCCCTGACGGTTGGTGTAGTACATGCCATCCCAATTGATCTGGCGTGCGTCTTCACTACCCATCCAGTAGGTACGAGCAGAATAGTACTTGTTGTAAGCCTCTTCTGTGTTCTCCTTGTCGGCATACCATACGTCGAAGTAGCTTGATGGCATGAGCTTCCAGTAGTCTGGAGCAGGGTTCTCACCACCATTGTATCCCAGGCTGGTACCTTTATACATAGAGTAGCGGCCAGTCAGTGCGGTCTGCAGCTTCATGTGGTCGTTAATCTTCCAGTCCCAGTTGATGAGTGCGGTAGGTGAGTAGTCTTTTACGACGCGAGAGTTACGAATCTTGCCGTCCTGATAGCCCCAATAAGGGTTGTAGTAGTTGCTGTTGGCCATCCAGTAAGCCTCGTCGGTAGCTGCACCCTGAGAGGCGCGCTCTGTGGGAGCACCCCAAGTGATGAAAGCTACAGAGTGCTGGTCGTTGAACTTCTTCTCAGCACCGAAGAAGTATGACAGCGAGTTGTAGAAGGTACCCTTGGCATAGCCGCGCTCTGCCCAACGATAGGTAAGAGCTGCTGAGAGAGCCCATCCATCAGGTCTCAGACCTGTGTTGTAGGTGTACATACCACGCAATGTGTAGCTACGATTGGCTCCAGCGAGAGACGCATACTGTCCGGTAGCCATGCGGCTGGGACGGAAGTCGTAGTTGTTAGAGCCACCCATAGAAGGCATAGCGAAGTTGTTGAACTCGAAGGGCAGAGAAGCCTCACGACCGCTGTTGGTCTGACGGTTCAGACCACCAATCAGTGCAAAGCGGAACTGGCCAGACTCCAAGTCGTTCATGGGAGCACCGTTAATGTAAATCTCATTGTACTTTTGATTAAAAGCACGATAGCGGAAGCGTCCAGCGCTGAACTGGAAACCAGACGAATTAGCAAAGATGTTCTGATTAGAAGAGATAATAGACACATTCTGTGCCATATCGTCATCTTCACCTAATTGTGCTTCCGTGAAAGTGAAGGCCTGCTCGTTGAAAACAGCCTGCTCCTCATCCTCCGTAACCGTTTTGGTTTGGGGGGCTTGAGCAAACGCAGTTGTAGCAACGAATAGAGCCAACACGGCTAAATGAAGCTTTTTTTGCATAAGATGTTTATTTTAATTTGTGTTTTTGTTTGTTTCGATTCAAAGATTTTGCTGCAAAGTTAGTGAATTAAATGAAAAAAAAAGTATCTTTTCGTATTTTTTTTAGAAAAATATTAGAATATCTCAAAAATAATGCGTATCTTCGCAGCAATAAATCTAAATGATTATGAAAAAACTCTTTTCCTTAATGGCTGTTTTGTTCCTTTATGGAACAATGAACGCACTGGCACAAGAGAAGAAATACTCTGTTTATGCCATTGGTTTCTATAACCTTGAAAATCTTTTCGATACCCTCCACGATGAAGGTCATAACGACTATGAGTATTTGCCTGACGGCAGAAACAAATGGACGGGTATGAAGTATCGCAACAAGTTGAAGAATATGGCACGTGTGCTGTCTGAGATGGGTACCGACGTGCTGCCAACTGTAGGTGCTGCCGCTATCGGCGTTTCAGAGGTGGAGAATGCAGGCTGTCTGAAAGACCTGTGTAATGAGGAGCCTCTGAAGAAGCGCAATTTCCAGTATGTGTTGTTGGAAGGTCCTGATCGTCGTGGCGTAGACTGCGGCTTGCTATACAACCCAGCACTGTTTAAGTTGCGCGACGTAAAACTGGTTCCTTATATCTATGACAAACCTGAGGATGCCCGTCGTGCTACCCGTGGTTTCCTGGTATGCAGCGGTACTATGGCTGACGAGCATGTCACCATCATTGTGAACCACCTGCCCTCACGCGGTGCAACGAGCTACTATCGCGAGCTGGGCGGCAAGCAGATTCGTGCCGTGAAGGACTCACTGCTGAAGGATGATCCCAAGGTGAAGCTCTTTATCATGGGTGATATGAATGATGACCCCGCTGATCCTTCTATGTCGAAGTCACTGGGCGCTCAGCGTGAATTAGAGGATGTGAAGCCTGACGGTTTGTTCAACCCATTCTGGAATATCCATGCCAGCGGAACGGGTACGCTGATGTATGATGGCAAGTGGAATCTCTTCGACCAGATTATCATGTCGCACTCGCTGCTGAACCAAAAGGGTAAGAAGGACTATTCTTCACTGAAGTACTGGAAAGCACAGATTTTCCGTCGTGACTATCTCTTCCAGCAGGAAGGAAGATATAAGGGTAACACCCTGCGTACCCATGCTGGTGGCGTATGGCTCAACGGCTATAGTGACCACCTGCCTACCTTGGTATATCTCGTAAAAGAACAGAAATAAATGTATATTATCGGAATTGCGGGCGGCACTGGTTCTGGAAAAACCACCGTCGTCAAGAGAATCGCCAGTGTGCTGCCACCTCATTGTGCAGCTATAGTACCCTTGGACTCGTATTATAACGATACGACGGGAATGACCGACGAAGAGCGTAAGGCTATTAACTTCGACCATCCAGACGCTTTCGACTGGAAATTGCTCACTGAGCAGATAAAGATGCTCAAGAACGGACAGGCCGTTGAACAGCCCACCTATTCTTATATCATCTCTAACCGTCTGCCCGAAACAATTCATGTAGAACCCAAGCCCGTTATTATTCTGGAGGGTATCATGACACTGCACTATAAGAAGTTGCGCGACATGATGGACCTGAAGATATTCGTAGATACGGACTCTGACGTGCGTCTTATCCGCAACATCCGTCGTGACGTGGTAGAGCGCGGACGTACTGTCGACATGGTGCTTGACCGCTATGAGAAGGTGCTCAAACCCATGCACGACCAGTTTATCGAACCAACGAAGAAGTTTGCTGACCTTATTATTCCATGGGGTGGCGATAATAAGACGGGTATCCACATCCTCAAAACCTATATCGAGGGTATTGTGACGAATGTGTGATACTACTATCTTTCTGATACGTCACGGGGAGACTGTGGACAATGCGCTGCAAATTATGCAGGGCCAGACACAGGGCAAACTGAACGAGCAGGGTAGGGAACAAGCTCGACAGGTGGCGCAGCGATTGGCTGCGGAACCTGTCGATGTTTTTATATCCAGTGATTTACGTCGTGCTATCCAGACGGCAGAGATCATTGCCGCTCCTCATGACTTACCTGTGATAACTACTCCCTTGTTGCGAGAGCGTGACTGGGGTAGCTTTACAGGACGATATATTCCCGACTTGAAAGGACTGGTATGGCCTGATGATATTGAAACGGAGCCAGCACTGCTACAGCGTGCTGCTGGTTTCCTGCAATATATAACGGCCACCTACTCCGGCAAGCGGGTGGTGGCCGTTGGTCATGGCATTATCAACAAAGCAATTCTTGCTGTTTATGCGGGATGTACAATGCGTGAGGAGCAGCGTATGTTGAATGCTGAGGTGCGCATCTTAACGGTGTCTGCCGAAAGAACCGCCACTTCTGCTGCCGCCGCTATGGCTGCTACTGCTGCGGCTACCTCCGCCAAAACCTCCTCGGCTGACACTGCTGCTGGAACTACCACTGCGGCTACTGCTGAATGAGCCACTGCTACGGCTACTTCCGAATGAACTGCTGCTACGGCTACTTCCGAATGAACTGCTGCTACGGCTGCTGCTGAACGATCCATTGCTACGGCTGCTGAATGAGCCATTGCTACGGCTGCTACTATTGCTATTGCTGAAAGATCCGCTATTACGAATGGGGCCTTCCTGATGTACCGTAGTGCGTGTTGAACTGCTACGTATACCTCCTAAGTCTCCATGACGATTGTAGCCCTTGCCAAAATCTTTGGTAGTGTTGCCATGGTCTCTATGATTATTGCCATGGTCTCTGTTGTTGCCACCGTGGTCTCTGTTATTACCGCCATGATGTCCAAATGAGCCTCCGTTATGATTTGGTCTGTCGCCGTGATGATTGGCTGTTCCACCGTGATGACCTGGTCTGTCACCGTGATGATGACGGAAATCACCTCTGTTCCAACGGTCTAACATACCAAAGTGGGTGCGTCCTTCTGGACGGAAGTGGTGACGGTGGTTATAGTAGTATCCGTGTGTACCATGCAAATGCCATGCGTGGGCACCACGATAGGTAGCATAGAATGCGGGACGTCCGAAGTAGAAGTAGTCGCGGTGAGGATAGCGGGCATAGATGCCAAAGTGCCAATAGCCTGCGCTCCAATACAGTGGACGATAGAAGTAGCTGGCTGCGATATATGCCTGCCACTGTGCATCGAGCAGTATATAGCTGAGGTCGCGGTTGCGGCGCTCCCAGTAGTCACCATAGACATCATCGTAACTCGTCACACCCATCAGGTAGTCGAGGTTGATCTCGTAGGCGGCTTCATACTGCTCATCAGTAAGATTCAGCTCGTAAGCCATTTTATCGGTCAGAAACAGTGCCTCGTTGCGAGCCTGTTCGTAACTCATTGCCTTGCCCGATGCTGCTATCGTCAGCATACCTATAAGGGCTATCATCATCTTCTTCATAGTTGCAAGTGTTTAATGTTCACGTTGCAAAATTAGAAAGAAAATAGGGATAGTACAAAGGATTATCCCTAAACCCGAAGGGGGATTTCCCTATACTTGGTACGGGGAAAAGTGGGCATAACTTCGGAAAAACTCAAATAAATTTGCTTTTTCGCTCACTTATTCGTACCTTTGCAGCCGATTTTTGAATAATAAGGTAAAAATGAAGGATTTAAAAGCAGCATTGTTTGACCTGGATGGTGTCGTTTTCGACACGGAACCGCAGTATACGGTGTTCTGGGGAAGCCAGTGCCGTGAGTTTCATCCAGAGCGTCCAGGACTGGAGCACGAAATCAAGGGCCAGACGCTGGTGCAGATCTATGATGCGTGGTTCTCAGGAAAACTGACTGAAAAGCAGCCCCTGATTACGGAGCGTCTGAATCAGTATGAACAGCAGATGGACTACCAGTATGTTTCCGGCTTTGAGGCATTCATCAAGAAGTTGCGCCAACAAGGGGTGAAGACGGCTGTGGTGACGAGCTCAAACCAGCCGAAGATGCAGGCAGTATATGCCAGTCGTCCAGAATTCCGTGGATTATTTGATGCTATTCTTACATCAGAGGACTTCGAGCGTTCGAAGCCTGATCCAGACTGCTACCTGAAGGCTGCCGAGCGCTTTGGCGTAGAGCCCAAGGACTGTGTGGTCTTTGAGGACTCGTTTAATGGCTTGAAGTCTGGACGTGCTGCAGGCATGTATGTTGTCGGCTTGGCCACGACGAATAGTGCTGATACCATCCGTCCGTTGTGTGATGAGGTGGTCAGCGATTTCACAGCATTATAATTATCAATTGTCAATTCTCAATTTTAGAAGATATGTCAGGATATTTAGTTAGCGACAATCGCAAAGTAACAACACACCGTTTTATGGAGATGAAGCAGAAAGGCGAGAAAATCTCCATGCTTACATCGTATGACTATACTATGGCCGGCATCGTAGATAAGGCTGGCATTGACGCTATCTTGGTGGGTGACTCTGCCTCGAACGTGATGGCGGGTAATGCTACCACACTGCCGATGACCGTGGACTATATGATTTATCACGCTCGCTCAGTGGCTCGTGCCGTACAGCGTGCTCTGGTGGTATGTGATATGCCTTTCGGCTCATATCAAGTAAATGCTGCTGAGGGTGTTGCCAATGCTATCCGTATTATGAAGGAGAGCGGCTGTGATGCCTTGAAGATGGAAGGTGGCGAGGAGATTCTCGACACTGTGAAGCGTATCCTTGATGCTGGTATTCCCGTAATGGCTCATCTGGGACTGACACCACAGTCTATCAATAAGTTTGGTACCTATGCTGTGCGTGCTAAGGAGCAGGCTGAGGCTGAGAAACTGCTGCACGACGCTCAGTTGCTGGACGAGGTAGGATGCTTCGGTATTACGCTGGAAAAGGTGCCCGCAGCACTGGCTACAGAGGTGACCAAACTGGTGAAGTGTCCGACTATCGGTATTGGTGCGGGCAACGGCTGTGACGGTCAGGTGTTGGTGATTGCCGACATGCTGGGTATGACACAGGGCTTCTCACCCCGTTTCCTGCGTCGTTATGCTGATCTGAACACGGTCATCAACGATGCTGTGGGACACTATGTGGAAGACGTCAAGAGTGGCGACTTCCCCAATGCGAACGAATCATACTAATGGATGAATACACAGAATACACCTGTACACATCAAGTTGTGGCACCGTGACTTCTGGCTGATGGCCATTAGTTCGCTGCTGCTGACCATGTCGCTATATATACTCATTCCCATCATGCCACGTTGGATGATGGAAGTGCACCATTTCACGCCCGAAGAGACAGGACGCTCGATGGGTGTCTTCGGACTGGGACTATATCTGATGGGTATGTTCTGCTCGTGGCTGGTGCAGCGCTACCGTCGTAATGTAGTCTGCATGTGGTCGATGATAGCCATCATCGTCAATCTGGCTCTTTTATGGTATATCGACACGTTGCACAAGGAAATGGCTGTGTTCTCCATCATCATGGTACACCGCTTTGTACTTGGAGCAACATTCGGATTGGCGCAGATGGTGCTGTCGTCGACGCTGATTATCGATACTTGTGAGTCGTTCCAGCGTACAGAGGCTAACCATAGTGCTTCGTGGTTTGCACGTTTCGCCCTGTCGCTCGGTCCGTTGACGGGATTGATTGTCTATGTGCTGGATGGCTTTAGCAGTGTGGTGCTGGGTGCCGTATGCTGTGCTGTATGTGCCCTGCTGTTGGTGAAGATGATCACATTCCCATTCCGTACACCTGAAGAGGGTGTCAAGGTGGTATCGCTCGACCGTTTCTTCCTGACGCATGGCTTTGTGCTGTTTGTCAACTTGTTACTTGTAACTACAGTGATAGGTCTGCTACTCTCTATGCCCTTTGAACCATTGTTCTATGCGCTGATGATGGGTGGCTTCCTATTGGCACTGTTGGCTCAGCGCTTCGTTTTCCGCGATGCTGAACTGAAGAGCGAGATTATAACGGGACTGTTCCTGTTGGTAGCTGCACTGCTTATTCTGCTTGTGGCACCAGCCTCGCCTGTATCGCCTGTCCTTGTAGGACTGAGTACAGGTATCATCGGTTCGCGCTTCCTGCTATTCTTCATCAAGTTGAGCCGCCACTGTCAGCGTGGAACCTCACAGAGTACATACTTCTTAGGATGGGAGACAGGACTGGCTGCCGGACTGGCGCTGGGCTATGGCTGTTTCTACCAGCAACCTACGCTACTGATAGATACAGCTTTGGCACTTTCTGCCATAGCGCTGTTGCTATACCATTTCTATACACATCAGTGGTTTCTGCGTAACAAAAACCGCTAAAGAGATTTACCGTCTGCACATCTGCAGATACGGACAGGACTGACAGACCTTGAGGTCTGTAGTGGGAGTGAACGGGATGTTCTGCGAGAATATCTCGTTCACTTTTTCTTCTAATAGCTCGCAGAAACGAGCACTATGCTCCTGGATATCGAGAATATTCTCCTTGCCAAAACATAGCGTGGGGTCGTAGTCTTTTGCTGCTGCATGCTGGATAAATAGCAGGGCAGGAGAGACTGGGTGAGACTGTTGGCGACGTACAATGTCGGCATAGGTAAAGGTTTGCAGATAGTAGTCGGAGTGTTCGTGAATCTTGGCAGGGTCAAAGATGTCCTCTACACTTGCCAGTGGCTTTGGTTTCCGACTGCCCGTCTTGTAGTCTACCACGCGAATGCGTCCATCACTCATTTGGTCTAAGCGGTCGATGCGACCTCCGATGTTTAGTTGAGAGTTGACCGTTGAGAGTTGACAGGTGCGTGTGACGTCGTACTCCAAGCCGAGGATGTCGAAGGGCGTGAGGGCCTTGTCAATCTCGATGAGTTGACGCAGATAGCGGATGATGACCTCACGATTGATGAGATGCAGACCACCAATGACGGCATGAGGCAATTCTTGATGGAAAGCTTCGTCAACAGCCTTGTCGATAGCTATCTTACTCTTCAGAAGTTGGTCGAGGGCTTCACGGGTAACGTGCTTGGGCAACTGGTGATAGAGTGTGTCGGCAGCCTGGTGGAAGATGTTACCAAAGATACGGTTGTCGAGCTCCTGCTCGTCGTCGGGCTCGTCAGGTTCCTTGATTCCCGCAATATAGCGGTAGTAGAACTGTAGCGGACAGCGCATATACTTGTTGATTGCCGAGGGTGACAATAAATTGTCAGGACCCGTGAACTGCTGGTTGAGTAGTTCGATAACGTGAGGCGTCTTCTCAATGGCTTCTGGCGTATAGCGGGCAACAGCCTTACCCGATTGCAAGGTGTGTTGTGTAATCGTCTGTCCACTCTCTACCATCAGCTGGAGCATGAAACGACTCATCTCACCACGCTGGCCGTCTTCTGTAGCGTTGTTCCACAGGATAGTGACATCTTTGGCGCGCTGTAGCAGACGGTGGAAATAGTAGGCATAGATGCTTACCTTATTTTCTATGGTTGTCAACTCATAGGCTTGGCGGATGCTATGAGGAATGAAAGAGCTGTCGTTGACGCCCTTGGGCATATTGCCTTCGTTGCAGCTCAGCAGCAGAACGTGGTCGAAGTCGAGGTTGCGGGTTTCCAGAACGCCCATTACCTGTATGCCTTCTGCGGGTTCTCCGTGGAATGGAATAGTGGTCTGTTGAATGAGCTGGTTGACGAGACGCTGTAGTGTGGTATCTGATACTTGCAGGTCGCCACTCTCCACAAGTGCCTGAAGGCGGTTGATAAGTGTGTAGGCACGGAACAGCGATTCTTGAAACAGTGGGTCGGTAATCTCATCCTTGGCCCCTTGGGCTATAGCCTTCAACATAGTGAGCAGGGGCTGACCGTCCTCGACGAAACGGGCATACGGATGTCGATGGAAGGCACGGACCAGTCGTGGACTGCTGCCACCCAGCAGCATATCGTAGTAGCGCTGGATGAAAGAAGCAACGGGCGTCTGCGATAGTGGATAGCCCGTGGTGATGTTGACTCTCTCTACCTCGTCGGGAAGACAGTGGATGACGGTGGGCAGCAGCTGTTCGTTGCAGAGCACGATGGCAGTCCGTCTGCCGTCCTTGTAGCGCTGCTGATCACGTAGCCAGTTACTGACGTAGCGAGCCTGAATATGTTCTGTGGGTGCAGCGAGGTAGGTAATCTCCTTCGGATGCTTGAAATTCTTGTAGATGTCGTCACATTGGCTGTCCAGCTCGTTAGGGAAGTATTTGAGGTAGGTGGCGATATAACGACCTGCCTCATGGTTGTGCATGTAGTAGTCGTCAAAGTCCCAATAGAAATGAGCCTTGCCAGCCTTCTGAAGTTGCGAGAAAAGTTGCTGTTCTACCTTCTGTAGTAGGTTGAAGCCCACAAAGAGGTAGCGGTTATACTGGTTATTGCTGATTGGTTCATGGTTATTGGTGACCACGGAACGGTAGAGGCCACCCTCGTAGGCGAGACCTTGTTTGGTGAGTCGCTCGTTGAAATCATGATAGATGTCGGTGAAGTGGCTCCACAAGCGCAGAAAACGCTGCTTGAGTTCCGTCTCATGCTCCTCGGTGAAGTGGCTGAAGAAGTGTTTCAGCAGTTGGCGCTGTTCATCAGTAAGGAAGCTGAGGTCGTCGAGTTCGTGAATGTCGCGCAGATTGGCGAATACTCGGTCGGCATCTGCCATATTCTTGTCGATATCGTCGAAGTCGCTGATGAGCAGCTGTCCCCAACCATAGAATTTGTCGAGTGTCTCGTCAGAACCTGTATGCAGGCAGAACGATTTGTGCAAATCACACACCAGCTTGATGGGGTCAGCCACTGATAGTGATGACTGCTGGCGGAACAGTTCGCTGATAGTGATATAGGCAGGACTCCAGAGAGGCTTACCATTCGTCAGGCGTGCCAACTTGTCATTCAGGAATAATGAGGCACGCTTGTTGGGAAATACCACCGCTGTGCGCGACAGGTCGGTGCCGTATTTCTGGATGATATCTTCTGCGACGTATTCTAAAAAGCTCTTCATACTCCTTCTCTCCTTAGTCCTTCACTTCTTCAATCTTACTGCTATACACATACCACAGCCATCCCTTCACATTCGGGTGGCCCATCTGCTGAAGCAGTTGCATGTATTCACAAACCTGCTCTTGGTACTCGGGCTTGGGGCGACCAAATTTGAAGTCAACCACATGTGTCTCTTTACCGTCAGTCATCACGCGGTCAGGGCGGCGCTCTTCTACTACGCCTTGCTCGTTGAGGCGCAGAATGCTACACTCATTAAACAGTTGCCAACGACAGGAGAACCAATCCTTCACGCGTGGGTCTTCCAAACGCTTGTGTAGCATCGCAGTCAACTTAGCTGCCGTCACCTCGTCATCGTAGAGCACGCCATCGTGTTGTAATTGGCGCAGGGCACCCTCGATGTCGTCGGTAGTATGGATGGTTGAGAATATCTCGTGGAGCACACTTCCCATCTTGATGTAGCTGAGCTCCTGCTGCTCGTCGTCGCCCTCAATGAAGTCACGGCTCTTGTTGCTCTGTCGGAACTCCGTCTTGCCCTCGAAGGTTTCCAATTGAATCTGTAGGGGTGTGACAGACTTGAGGAAGACATTATCTGATGCCTGACGTTTGGTGTCAGGTGTCTGATGGTTCAGCTTACCATATTGAAACTCCAGTTCACCACCCTCATCTTCTTCACCGCTGATACTGCTTCCTTCCAACTTGATCTTCGCCAGTACTGCTTCAATGAGTGCGGATCGATTGCTCTTGGCACCTCGCTGTCCAATGACATACAGGCTATGCTCAGCACGCGTAAAAGCGACATATAGCAGGTTGAGGTTGTCAACGATATTCTGCAGGTGTTCATCCAGATAATCGTGCTCATAGATGGTACCTTTCATCTGGCTGGCGCTAAAGTCGATGGGGGCCAGCGGTAGAGCGCTAAAGGGAGTCTCAGTAGGTTTACACCATAGCACGTCGGGCATCTCCAGACGCCAGTCGCAGAAGGGGATGATAACATGTGGGAACTCCAGACCCTTACTCTTATGAATGGACAGAATGCGCACACCGTCTGTGGCGTCACTCTGAATGGTCTTGCTGCAGATAGTCTCCTCCCACTCACGAATGAAGGCGTCAATGTCTGCTACATGGTCCTGAACAAACTGGTTCAGACGATCGTAGAAGGCACATAGGTAGGCACTTTGCTCGTTGAGACGCTCTAATTGGAAGATAGCGTAAAGTCGCTCTACCAATTCGTAGAGTGGCATCTGTAGTAGTTCCTGCGTATGTTGGATATAGGCCTCAGGCAGCAGACTGTCGAGGTCGCGGTCTTTAATAAGCAGCTCTTGCTCGGCAACAGCATTGCCGAGGACTGTACGCTGGTAGAGTTTAACGATAGTGGCTTTTGCTAACTGATCGTCAGGATGTGTCAGCAGGTGGAGGGCTTGAATGAGCAGACAGATAGATACTGAAGCGTCCAGGCGGAAGGCCTCGTCGCTGATAATGCGTATGTCGGGCAACTGCTCGTCGAAGTAGGCTGCAATGAGGGGAATATGTTTGTTGCTTCGTACGAGGATGGCGATGTCGTGGAGCGCAGCCCCCTGCTGTTGCAACTGGCGGATGGTATCGGCAATAGCTGTCAACGTCTCTTCTTGATAATCATCGGAAGGTAGCAGACGGATATCGACAAAACCACTGTTGTCGCGTCCCTCAGGTATCTCCTGTGCTACGTCGTCATAGGCATGGCGCAACTGTTCTGCACCAGTGGGGTATTCCTCGCGCTGTGCCTCATATTCGTGCTCAGCAGCAGTTTGGAAGAAGGCATTGTTGAAATGGATAATGTTGCGTGATGAACGCCAGTTGACTTTCAGAGGCTGGATGTCGATAGTTTCATCAGCATACGGGAACTGCTGGTCGATGGCATTGAGCAGTCGCCAGTCGCCAGAGCGCCAACGATAGATGCTCTGCTTGACATCGCCCACAATCAGGTTCTGTGAATGCTGATGACTCATACATTCCTGCAGCAATACCTTGAAATTCTGCCATTGTACAGTACTGGTATCCTGGAATTCGTCAATCATTACGTGTTCCAGTTGTGTACCAATCTTCTCAAAGATAAATGGCGAGTCGCTATCGCTGATAAGGTCATGTAATAGCTGCTGTGTGTCGCTGAGCAAGAAGCGGTTGGCCTCGTCGTTCAGACTGCGTACCTTCTGTTCGATGCTGCCTAACAGGCGTAGCTGACTGAGGTGGCGCAGCGTGAGGTCGGCAGACTGATATATCTTATATTGTCGGGGACGCTCATCCGTAGCCCTTATCAGCAGTGGTAGCAGTGAAGATACGGCAATCGCATAGATATGTTCTGCATGCTCACTCTTTTTGGAGTACCATTTCTCCGGATCTTCCCTGCATTCGCAGACACGCTTGCCCTCAATGCTCTCGTCGAACACGCCATTCTGTAGCTTCATGAAGAAACTTGCCACACCGGTCTTGCCATAAGCCAGCTGGTCGATGCTCAGCCCTTCACTCTCTAAGATGTCGAAGAACTCATTGCCTATTGCCTTCATCCGCTCCAGTGACGTACTGCGCAACTCTTTCAACTGCTTGGTATACTCTTCGATGAAACCTTTCTGACTAATGACGCTGCCCAGTTCTTTGCGATTGGCTTTGTAGTAGTCGCGGAAGATGGTTTTACCAAACTGCTTCACCTGTCCGATGATGTTCCATGAATGGTCGTCGCTGATTTTCTCCATAATGTAGCTCAGCAGCCATTGCAGCATGCGGTCGGTATGTGTCAGGGAGTCGATGAGCTGGTCCACAGCCTGCTCTTCCACCTGTGTGTCGTTCAGACTGATGCGTAGGTTGGCCGTCAGGTCGAGCTCACGAGCCAGATTGCGTAGCACGCTCTGGAAGAATGAGTCGATGGTTTCTACACGGAAGAAGTTATAATTATGAAGCAATAGATGTAGCGCAATGCCAGCGCGCTCCTTGATGGTCTCAATGGGTAGTCCTGTCTCTGTAAGGATGCGGTTGGTATAGCTTTTGGAGTCGTCGAGCCCCCTCCAGATGCCATACAACTGACTGAGAATGCGCATCTTCATCTCTTCCGTAGCCTTGTTGGTAAAGGTCACGGCCAAGATGTTGCGATAGCTGGTAGGATTCTGTACCAGCAGTTTGATATATTCTACAGCCAGCGTGAAGGTTTTTCCTGAACCGGCACTGGCCTTGTATACGGTGAGTGGTTTTACCATCGGCGGAACAATTCTATAGTGAATTTACATCCAAAACTTTGGAAACGGGTGTTGAGGAAGCTGGCAAAGATGCCTGTCGAGAAGTAACGGTTCTGGAATCCGTAGCCCAGTTCGTAGTAGGGACGTGTGTGGTCTATAGACAATGCACTGATATAGATGCGCTCTGTCTCAACGATGCGTCCTACCCACGGTATCCACGACAACATAAGTAGGGGAGAGTCGTAGGAGACATGACTGCGTATGTAGTAGTCAGACTCATTATACCAACGGCTGTCCAGCAACTGAAACTGTCCTGTCCAGTCATCCTCCCAACCCATTGGCAGGTTGTTGTCGCGGAAGTTGGTGAAGTCAACGAAATAGTCAGTGCTACGCTGGGTATAGAAGCCTGCTCCCAGGCGTAGATTCAAGATGCGCACACTCTTCTTCTGGTGCTTGTAGACAGCATCAAACTCCCAGCGCTCATAGCCCAGATTAGACTGCAGTACCCCCTTGATACCACGCTCGTAGTTGGCTGTGAGTGTAGGACCTTTCTTCCAAGGACTCAGCCTGACGGTTAGTGAAGGAGCAAAGCTGAAGAACTTATCAGCAAGTCCAGCCTGTTGCATCAGTGCTTTATCACTACTCTCACGACGGTGGTATACCATACCCGTAATGATTTCCAGCCAGTCGAAGGCCACCACGTTGTTGATGAGTTGGAAATATTCGTCTTTAAAGTCAGGCATACCGATGGTGTCACCCATCACTTTCTGGAAGGCTTCGCCCAGAGCACCGTGTGACGTGCGGTTGCCATTACCCCACGAGAACTCCGTATAACCATTACGCTTGGGGTTGTAGGTCATGCGTAGTGGCAGGGTATAGTAGAACTGCTTTCCCTTGAAGTTGTAACCGAAGCGTGGATTCAGCGTCAGGTAGCGATGCGTGTTCCATGCGTAGCGTGCTCCGATGTCGAGCTTATAGGAGAGGCCTTTGCTATGGCTGTATCCCATATATAGAGGGTTCAGCAGGGGCGATACGTTCAGCGTGATATTCTCCGTCTGCTTGTGTGTGCTGTTGATGAGGTTGTCGCCGATGATGTCCCATGCCACGTCCTTCATCTCTTTCAGGCGATTGCTCGATTTCTGAATGGTGTCGTTCCCCTGTAC
Source organism: Prevotella sp. (assembly GCA_024692385.1). Taxonomy (GTDB): domain Bacteria; phylum Bacteroidota; class Bacteroidia; order Bacteroidales; family Bacteroidaceae; genus Prevotella. The sequence goes on from JAILMS010000134.1 coordinate 16,696, forward strand.
CTCTTCTTCCTGACGCTGACGAGCCTCGTAGATTCTTTTCTCTTCTGCTCCCAACGGTATGGGGCGTAACTTCTTCATCAAGACAGAATCGTCAACATTGATGATAGAGTCGGGGAGGGTGGTCTGACAGTTATAAAAAGACGTGATAGACGCATTGATATTGTTGCCCAGAAACTTGAATGTGGCCTCTGTCGTACATTGGTCGGGCAGTGGACTGTGTAGGTCACGGTGATCCATGATGGCGTCAATCTTGAAGTCAATCATGTCGAATTCTCCCTGACATTTGAGGGAGAGAATGCGTCCTGTGAACAGGTCTACATTGACTTCGCCCTTGATGAGCTGGGTATTGCTGCTACGAGGACGGAAATGGATGACCGCATAGCCGCCAACCCGTGAGACGCGGTATTTATAGAAGAAGCGGTTGGTGCGATGGAAGGGCGATAGGATTCTGTTGCGATAGAGGTGAACATTGTAGAGATTGGGTGTTGCCAACTCAAAAAGGATGGGCATCACGTCGCGTTGATGGGGAATCGTACCACATGTCACCTGCCGATAGAATTCGTAGTCGTTAGCGCTACGGTATCTGAGTTTGCTGTAGGTCTCTCCGACATAGTCCTTCTCGCCTCGCGCAATGCTGTACATGGTGGGGATCAGATAGAGCAGGGCATTGCGGCGCTTGGTACTGAAATGGTAAACGATATACAGGTTCTTGTCTACTGCACTAATGTAATCCTTGTTGCATTCGTAGTAGTCCCACATGCAGTTGATGAGGAGAGAGTCTGCCGTACGATTACGCGCAAAACAAATACTGGGCATGAAAATCATCATGCCCAGCATCATTATTATTATGTGCAGCTTCTGATTCACGACCCCAAAATTACAAAAAAAATCTGGAGCCGCAAAAATTTATCCTAAATATTTCATCAAAATGCGTGCATTACCTGAGTCGCGCAATTTGGCGATGCTCTTCTCGCGAATCTGGCGAACACGCTCACGAGTCAGTCCCAGCTGGTCGCCAATCTCCTCAAGGCCTTTCTCATGGCAGCCGATACCGAAACATTCGCGGATAATGGTAATCTCACGATCCTTGAGTACCTTCTGCAGTACGGTGTTCAGCTCCTGAGCCATTGACTCATGGTCAACCTGACGGTCGGTACGTGAGTCATCGCCAGAGGCCATCACGTCCAACATACAGTTGTCCTCACCATCCTGGAAAGGAGCGTCGATAGAAACGTGGTGACTGTCAGCCTGCATAGACTGAGCAATCTTCTCCTCGTCCATATTGGTAGCGTCGCTCAGCTCTGAAACAGAGGGATGGCGCTGGAATTCTTGTTCGAAGCGGTTGATCTCGTGGCTGATCTTGTTCAAGCTACCAACCTGATTCAAGGGCAGACGTACGATACGGCTCTGCTCGGCAATAGCCTGCAGAATGCTCTGGCGAATCCACCATACAGCATACGAGATAAATTTAAAACCACGTGTTTCATCAAATTTCTGTGCGGCTTTGATGAGGCCGATGTTACCCTCGTCAATCAAGTCAGTCAGCGTCAGTCCCTGATGCTGATACTGCTTAGCAACAGATACTACGAATCGCAGGTTGGCAGTCACCAACTTGTCCTTAGCACGCTCGCCTTCAGGACCGCCCTTGCGTATTTTCTGAGCCAGTTCGATTTCTTCGTCGATGCTGATCAGGGGCGCACGGCCGATTTCCACCAGATACTTATCCAGTGCCTCACTAGAGCGATTCGTAATACTCTTTTGAATCTTTAATTGTCTCATATTTACCTATTAAATCCGCGCTAACTAATTGATAGCCAGCGGCGTTTTGAAATTATTACTTTTAAAAGCGGTGCAAAGTTACAAAAAATCCCGATACGTTGTTATCGCACCCTCTTTATTTTTTCTTAAAAATGTTTAATTGGCTTTCTTCTTGGGGCGGTGTCCTCTGTGGTTGTTTCTGCCTTTTCCTCCACGGCCTCTACCGCCTCTTCCTCGCGAGTTTTTGCGGGGTGCAGATACCTTGTATTCTGGTCCTTCTCCCAGTCCTTCAGGCAGTGGTTTCTTCTGAATATCCTTTTCCAAGAAGCGCTCTATATCGGCAAAGGCCCGCATGTCGGCTTCTGATACAAATGTGATGGCTACACCGTCGCGCTGAGCACGAGCAGTACGTCCGATGCGGTGGACATAGTCTTCTGCGTCGTGGGGTACATCGTAGTTGATGACCATCAGGATATCATCGATGTCAATGCCTCGTGCCACAATGTCGGTAGCTACCAATACATCTACCTGACCTGCCTTGAAACGGTACATCACGTCGTCGCGTTCAGCCTGAGAGAGGTCGCTGTGCATGGGGGCACAGTTTATCTTCATGTGTTTCAGCTCACGAGTGATGTCTTTCACCTTGTCTTTCTTGCCAGAGAAGATGATAACGCGCTGCAGCTCACCGCTCTTAAATAGGTTGCGGATGATACCCAGCTTCTGGGGCTCGTAGCAGACGTAGGCCGACTGCTGAATCTTCTCTGCGGGCTTTGATACGGCAATCTTTACCTCTGCAGGGTGGTCGAGTAGGGTGTGTGCCAACTGTTGTATCTTGTTGGGCATGGTGGCTGAGAACATGATGGTCTGATGGCCTTCTGGCAGCATCTTAGCGATGCTCAGAATGTCGTCAGAGAAACCCATGTCAAGCATGCGGTCTGCCTCGTCGAGCACAAAGAAACTGAGCTTCGACAAGTCCAGATGTCCCATGCGGATATGTGAGAGCAGACGACCTGGAGTGGCAATGATGACGTCGGCACCCATCTTCAGACCTCGTGTCTCTACGTCGAAGCGGTTGCCGTCGTTACCTCCATAGACTGCCACACTGCTGATGCCGTCGAGATAGTAGCCAAAGCCCTGCATGGCCTGGTCTATCTGTTGTGCCAGCTCACGGGTGGGCGACATAATGATGCAGTTCACAGCATCACGCGGAAAACCGCCATCGTCGAGCATACTCAGGATAGGCAGCAGATAGGCTGCCGTCTTTCCTGTTCCTGTCTGTGCTACGCCGATAAGGTCTTGTCCGTCAAGTATTTTTGGTATGCACTGTTCCTGAATGGGTGTCATTTCCTCGAAATGCATGTCGTATAGGGCATCGAGGATGTTATCGTTCAAATATGTTTCTTCAAATGTCATTTAACTCTTAACTTTCAACTTTCAACTATCAACTATCAACTAGTTTAGCTCGGAGCATGTCTGTAACAATAGTACGCGATGAAGCCATACAGAATGTTTGGAATCCATGCTGCCAGAATAGGTGGCGTGTCGGCATTGATGGCGAAGGTGGCGCTCACCGTCTGTAGTAGGATATAGGTGAACGACAGTGCCAGTCCGATACCCAGATACATACCCATACCGCCCTTTCGCTTGCGCGACGATAGCGATACGCCGATGATGGTCAGGATAAAGGAGGCAAATGATGTCGCTATGCGCTTGTGGTACTCTACCTCATACTGTACCACGTTGCTCGAACCACGTTGCTGTTGTTTAGAGATATATCGTTTTAGTTCTGGCGACGTGAAGGTCTCCTGCTGACCCTTAGAGAACACCAGATCCATGGGCTCCATCTGTATCAGCGTGTCTATCTCAAAACCGCTGGTAATCTCCTCGCGCATACCTTTCATCCTGCGTATCTTGTAGTTGCGAGCATTCCAGTGGTAGCGCTCCTCGGCAATGGTGTCATACTGGATGACGTTGGCATTCATCTGCGATACCAACTTCTTGTTCTCAAACTTATACAGTGAGAAACCATAGCCTGTCTTGCGAAGGTCGTCATATTGCGAGATGTAGGCCACTACGCCTTTGTCTACCATCAGCTGGATATTCGAGGCCGACGTGTTCTTCTTGTTGTTCTTATAGAGCGACTCGAAGTCGTGGCGCACCACTGTTCCCTTGGGGATGACGTATGAGCCGAGGTAGAAGTTCAACAGGGCGATGAGTGCTGCTGAGATGAGATAGGGGCGCAGCAGTCGCTTGAAGCTCATGCCACTGGCCAGCATGGCTATAATCTCAGAGTTGCCTGCCAGCTTCGACGTAAAGAAGATGACGGCAATGAAGACGAATAGCGGTGAGAAGAGGTTGGCAAAATAGGGCACGAAGTTGGCGTAGTAGTCGAAGACGATAGCGCGCAGCGGTGCGTTGTTAGAGGTAAACTTTGCCAGGTTCTCGTTGACGTCGAAAACGATGGATATCGAGATAATCAGAACGATAGAATAGACATAGGTACCGATAAATTTCTTTATGATATACCAGTCTAAGCGCTTGATATATTCGTTTCTGATTGCTCTCACACGATCAAGCAGATGCAGATTGCGCAGCACGGAAAATAGCTTCAGTGCTGGCCTCTTCGCCTTGTTGATGTTTGGTTTTATAGCCATTTATCTTCTTCTTCCTAAGTTGTCTATCACGCTGCGTTTCCACTGCGTGAAGTCTCCTTGTTCTATATGCGTGCGCGCGTCGGTGACCAGTCTGAGATAGAAGGCCAGATTATGTATCGACGCTATCTGCATGGCCAGCAGCTCCTGAGCCTTGAACAGGTGGTGCAGATAGGCCTTGCTGTGGATGCGGTCAATGTCGCAGCCGTCAGGGTCGATGGGTGAGAAGTCGTCTTCCCACTTCTTGTTGCGCATGTTCATGGTTCCCTCATAGGTGAACAGCATGGCGTTTCTGCCATTGCGGGTAGGCATTACGCAGTCGAACATGTCAACACCACGCTCGATGGCTTCCAGAATATTCTGGGGAGTGCCCACTCCCATCAGGTAGCGAGGACGGTCTTTGGGCAGAATGTCGTTGACCACCTCTATCATCTCATACATTACCTCCGTAGGCTCACCAACAGCCAGTCCGCCGATTGAGGCGCCACCTCCGTCGTTCAGCTTGCCCAGCGTGTCAACGACGTGCTTGGCGGCATCCTGTCGCAGGTCTTTATAGGTGCAGCCCTGTACGATGGGGAACAGCGTCTGGTTATAGCCATAGAGCGGCTCTGTCTCGTTGAAGCGCTTCACGCAGCGTTCCAGCCAGCGCTGAGTCAGCTTGAGCGAGTTCTTCGCATACTGGTAGTCGCTCTCTCCTGGAGGACATTCGTCGAACGCCATCATGATGTCGGCACCAATCACGCGCTCCGTGTCCATCACGTTTTCAGGTGTGAAGATGTGCTTCGAACCGTCGATGTGACTACGGAACTCGCAGCCCTCTTCCTTCAATTTGCGGATACCCGTCAGCGAGAATACCTGGAAACCGCCGGAGTCTGTCAGGATAGGGCGGTCCCACGTATTGAACTTGTGCAGTCCGCCAGCCTTGCGCAGGATATCGAGTCCCGGGCGCAGATACAGATGGTAGGTGTTGCCCAGAATAATCTGTGCCTTCACCTGCTCGCGGAGCTCAGCGAAGTGTACACCCTTCACGCTTCCCACCGTACCCACAGGCATGAAGATAGGGGTTTTGATGGGGCCGTGGTCTGTCTGAATCAGTCCTGTACGGGCGCTGCTATATGGGTCGTTATGTTGTACTTCAAAAGTCATGCGGTAGCAAATTCTTCACTCTTCACTTTTCACTCTTCACTTCCTCTTCAGGAATCTCAAACACCATGGGGTGGTCTACCATCTCGTCAGTCAGCGCGAACTTCCATACGTCCTGCACATTCTCTACATAGTGGAAGGTAACTCCCTTGAGGTACATCTCAGGAATCTCGTTGATGTCCTTCTCGTTCTCCTTACACATCACGATGTCGGTGATGCCTGCACGCTTGGCAGCCAGAATCTTCTCCTTGATGCCACCTACGGGCAGCACCTTGCCGCGCAGCGTAATCTCACCCGTCATCGCCGTATTCTTGCGCACCTTGCGCTGAGTCAATGCCGAGGCAATACTGGTAGCGATGGTGATACCTGCCGAGGGGCCGTCCTTTGGTGTAGCGCCCTCAGGAACGTGGATGTGGATATTCCAGTGGTCGAAGATGCGGTAGTCGATGCCCAGCAGGTCAACATGTGCCTTGACATACTCCAGTGCAATCACTGCCGACTCCTTCATGACGTCGCCCAGATTACCTGTCAGTGTCAGCTTGCCGGCCTTGCCCTTCGACAGCGAGGTCTCAATGAACAGTATCTCACCGCCTACGCTGGTCCATGCCAATCCGGTCACCACGCCAGCGTATGCGTTACCCTGATAGATGTCGCGATAGAAGGGGGGCTTGCCCAACAAGTCCTCCAGCTCTGTAGGAGTAATCTTGTCGTAGGGCAGCTCGCCATTCGTGGCATATTTCACAGCCACCTTGCGCAGGGCCTTGTTGACCTGCTTCTCCAGCTGGCGCACGCCACTCTCGCGGGTGTACTGCTCGATAATCTTCTCGATGGCAGCCTTGTTGAAGGTCAGCTTCTGCTCTTTGAGTCCGGTATTGTCTTTCTCCTTGGGTACGAGGTGGCGCTTGGCAATCTCGTATTTCTCCTCCGTGATATAACCGCTCACCTCGATTATCTCCATACGGTCGAGTAGGGGACGGGGAATGGTGCCGAGGTTGTTGGCTGTGGCGATAAACATCACCTTCGACAGGTCATAGTCTACATCCAGATAGTTATCGTGGAAGGCGTTGTTCTGCTCTGGGTCGAGTACCTCCAGCAGTGCACTGGCGGGGTCGCCATTATGCGTGTTCTGCGTTACCTTGTCAATCTCGTCGAGGATGAATACAGGGTTTGATGAGCCTGCCTTCTGGATGTTCTTGATGATACGGCCGGGCATGGCGCCGATATAGGTGCGGCGGTGTCCGCGAATCTCAGCTTCGTCGTGCAGACCACCTAGTGAGACGCGTACATACTTACGCTTCAGGGCGTCGGCAATCGACTTGCCCAGTGAGGTCTTACCTACTCCTGGAGGGCCGTAGAGGCAGAGGATAGGACTCTTCAGGTCGCCACGCAGCGACAGTACGGCGATATATTCCAGGATGCGCTCCTTCACCTTCTCCATACCGTAGTGGTCGCGGTCCAGTATCTTCTGTGCACGCTTCAGGTCCAGGTCGTCCTTTGTGTACTCACCCCAAGGCAGTCCCACCAGCGTCTGCAGGTAGGTCAGCTGTACGTTGAAGTCGGGCGAGTTGGGATTTACCTGATCCAGCTTCTCCAGTTCCTTATAGAAAAATTTCTCTACATCCTCAGGCCATTTCTTGTTGGCAGCCTTCTCCAGCAACTCCTTCTTCTCGGGAGTGCTCTCGTTGCCCATCTCTGCCTGCAGATTCTTGATTTGCTGCTGCAGGAAGTAGTTGCGCTGCTGCTCGTCGATGTCGTCGCGCGTCTTGTTGCGGATGTCCAGCTTCAGACTCTGCAGATTGATTTCGCGGTTTACGATACGCATGGTGCTGAACAGGCGTTCCTTGATGCTGTCAAGCGTCAGCAGGGCCATCTTCTCCTTCACGCTGAAAGGCATGTTTGAACAGATGAAGTTCAGTGCCATCATGTTGTTACCCACATTCTTAATGGCGAATGCTGCCTCTTCGGGTATCTCGTCGTTCATGTGGATATACTCTGCCGTCTGGTTGCGCAGGTCTTCTACAGCTGTACTGAACTCCATGTCGCTCTTCTCAGGCTCCTCTTCAGGAGCGGCAACAACGCGTCCGATGATGTATGGCTGGTATTTCAGCAGCTCCATCAGGCGCATACGGCCTAAGCCCTGCACGATGGCAGTGATATTGCCGTTGGGCAAAGTCAGTATCTTCAATACCTTTGCAAAGACACCCATATCGTAGAGGTCGGCACGAATAGGACTCTCTACCTCTGGGTCGCGCTGACACACAACACCAATCAGCCCGTCTTTCTTCTCGGCCTTACGAATCAGCGTCATGCTCGACTCACGACCAATCAAGATAGGCGACACAACACCAGGAAACAATACCAGATTGCGCACAGCCAGAATGGGTAACGCGTCAGGCATTTCCATGTTCGTCAGGTCGCTGTAATCGCCCTCTACATCGGCAATCATCGAGAACGACCTGTTCTTGTTATCCATATACATTGCTATTTTTTCTTCCATAATAGGGTGCAAAGTTACAACATTTTCTCGAAATATCGCTCACGCGATAAGATATTTTAATATCTTTCCACGATTATCAGCCCCTTTTCTCCCGTTTTTAGCCTGTCTCAGTTTTGTATTAGGCTGTCTTGCGCGCGTATCAGCCTGTCTCGATTTTGTATCAGCTGTTCTTGTCGGTTGACGATTTAAACGTGTTGCAAAGTTACGAAAAAATGCGGCGGGGCGCAAATTTTCCGCCCCAAAACCGCCATTTTTGAGGGGTATTTTTTGCCCTAATTTTACATAAAATTCCGAAGCGCTCCTGCGAGGGTTATGCTATCAATATACGATGATAATCGGGGGCTTCAAAATGGACAAATGGACTATGGACTATGGACTATGGACGTTAAGGCGATTTTATTTTTCACAGACGAATATCAATAATAATATAATATTATAATATTATATTATTATTGAATTATTATATAGATTTATCGTCTTCTTCTCATTTTACACTTTTTTTTTAGCTTAACGTCCATAGTCCATAGTCCATTTGTCCAGATTATGTAAGTTTTCTTTTCCTATTATTTTGTAGTTTGCTCGATATTTTGTAACTTTGCAATGAAAATAAATCAGCATGTTTCAGTTTAAGCAGTTTACCATTCAGCAAGAGTTGTGCGCCATGAAAGTAGGTACCGATGGCGTGTTACTGGGAGCGTGGGCCAAGGGTGGTCAGCGCATTCTGGATGCCGGTACGGGTACGGGTGTCATCGCCCTGATGATGGCGCAGCGTTACCCAGAGGCGCAGGTAACTGCAATAGATATTGACGAGGGGGCAGTGCGTCAGTCACAGCAGAATGTGGCTGTATCGCCTTTTGCAGCACAGGTGACGGTGTTACGGGAGACGCTACAGGAGCATCAGGGCGCGTATGATGCCATTGTCAGCAATCCACCATTCTTCATCGACTCTCTGGCTGCTCCTGACGAGCAACGGAATATGGCACGCCATACGCAGACACTGACCTATGCAGAGCTGATGCAGGCTGCCTACAGGCTGCTGAGCGGTGATGGCGAATTGAGCGTGGTGGTGCCTTTCGACTACCGTCAGCGCATGGAGGATGAGGCTATCTTCGTGGGGTTCTTTCCCAGCAGAGTGTGTGCTGTCAAGACCACCGAGAGGAAGCCTGCCAAGCGCTATCTGTTGGCATTCAGGAAGCATCCATGCCCATGC
>JAILMS010000017.1 GCA_024692385.1 Prevotella sp.
CCTTTGGCAGGCTCTTTGGCCCGTCTCACCACCAGCAGTTCGTCTCTGTCGTTGACGATAAAGGCTGCCGTAGCAGAACAGGGGTTGGCATAATAGGTGAAGCCACAGTCCTGACACTTCTTACTCTTGAAGTTGTTGACCTCAAAATGCTCACTGCCACATACCGGACAGTATTTGAATTTCTCTAATGGATGTTCCATTACCAGTTGTCGGTTCTAAAGGGGAATAAAGGAAGATTGCCACCATTCTTGACATTGCCAAGCTGGTAGTTCTTGAAACAGTAGCGCACGGCAACAGGCTTCTTTACTTTGGGTGAGGAAATGATAATAGCCTCATCCCAATAGCCTCCGCCTGCCTGCCAGAAATGTTTCGCTTCTGCAGGATAGAAGATGCGGTCTTCGCCAGCCACCTCAAAGCCTTGCATCTGCTCGAAGGGAGCATCACACCAGTAGTTGTCCTGGGTATGAATGAAGACGGTATCATTCTTGATGGTCATATCCTTGTATGACGAACTCTTATACTGGATGGTCTCGAAGCCGTAGTCACGATGCAGCGCCGTAAAAGCCAGGCGCTCTCCAACTGCCTGTTTCTGAGCAGGATGTATCTGGGAATACTCGTAGGGATAGACCAGGTCATTGGTACATACCAAAGAGCTGTTGGGGATAATCTGAGCAGCCTTGAACTGCTGTTCACGGAGCAAGGCACCACTCACAGCATTAACATCACCATCGTCGTAAGCCCACGGTGCTATCTGCACGAAATAGAAGGGTATCTCACCCAGTCTGAACTGACTGCGCCACTGGTCTGCCAACAGCTTCATGCGCTGTGAATACTGGTCGCCAGGATCACCGACATTCGAGCATCCCTGATAGTAGATGATGCCTTTGACCGTATAATTCAGAATGGGGTTGAAGGTACCATTTCCCCACAGCAGAGAACGGTGATAGTCCCATTCCGGCCACTTCTTACAGATAGCCACCGAATCTGTAGGATCACTGGTATATTTCTCCAGATTCTCCTTGGTCAGCCAGCTCTCCACACGCGTACCGCCCTTATTTGCTTCAATGATGCCCACAGGAATATCAAGTGTGCGGCTCACCAGACGAGCAAAGAAGTAACCCGTAGCAGAAAACTCACCAACAGTTTTAGGAGAGCACGGGCGCCACTCACACTGAGCGTCGTCCATCGGCTTGCTACTCATAACACTGGGAATCTTAAGGCTCCGAACACCCTTAGAGTTGACGGCATCCAACACATGGTAGTTATAGTCCTTGACAGGACACATGCCAAAACCCTTGACGGGCATCTCCATATTCGACTGTCCCGCGCATACCCACACCTCACCTGCGAGTACATTATTGACTGTCACCTTCTCATCACCGTCGTCAAACGTGATGCTCAAGGGCTTATAGGAGGCAGCAGGCGCCTTTACCGTCAGCAGCCAACGACCTTCCTTGTCAGCCTTGGCCTCAGCCTTCTGGTTTGACCACGACACCGTGGCCGTCACCTTCTTTCCTGCTTTTGACCAGCCCCACAAGCGCACATCGCTTTGTTGCTGAATCACCATATTGTCACTAATCATGTGAGGGAGGCGTATTTTAGCCTGTACTGCCATAGCAGTTGTCACTAAAATAGCAAGGAGTAGTACTTTCTTCTTCATAGCTTTTTGGTAGTATTTCTTTTTTGCAGCGCAAAGGTAGCTCAAAACGTGGAAAAAAACAAATAAAACATTGAAAATTTGGCCATGTCGCAGAAAAAGCGTACATTTGTAAACTGATTATACATCTGGCTATGACGTAACCAAAACCAAACGACTTATTATATGAATCCCAAACAACTAATCATGCTGGGCTTGACGGCCTTACTAACAACTACAACAATGAATGCACAAACCCCTCAACTGCGCGCTGAATTCGCAACGCCACACTCTGACCTGAAACTTAGGTCAGAGAATATCGATGAGGTATTGAAGGCGATGACTTTGGAAGAGAAAGCCAAACTATTGGTTGGTGGTGCCAACAACTTCTTCGGCACTGGTGCCGTAGTAGGTGGTGAGGCCGACCTCGTGGCTGGTGCTGCCGGCACATCGCCCGCTATTCCACGCCTTGGTATTCCTGCCACCGTACTGACCGACGGTCCTGCCGGTGTGCGTATCAACCCCACCCGTAAAGGAACCAATCAGACTTACTATGCCACTGCATTCCCTATCGGTACCTGTCTGGCATCAACATGGAACACAGAACTGGTAAAGAAGGTAGGCGAAGCTATCGGTAACGAGACCAAAGAATACCGTTGTGACGTCATCCTCGGCCCAGGTATGAACCTGCACCGCAATCCGCTCTGTGGTCGTAACTTCGAATACTATAGTGAGGACCCCCTGCTGACGGGTAAGATTGCCGCCGCCTATATCCAGGGCGTACAGAGTCAGGGTGCTGGCGTCTCTGCCAAGCATTTCGCCGTCAACTCACAGGAGACCGACCGTACCAGTGTTGACGAGCGCGTCAGCCAGCGTGCTGCTCGCGAGATATACCTGCGTGGCTTTGAGATTGCTGTACGCGAGAGCAGTCCGTGGACCATCATGGCATCGTATAACAAGGTGAATGGTCAGTTCTCGATGGGCAACCATGACCTCCTAACCAAGATTCTGCGTGATGACTGGGGCTATAAGGGTATCGTGATGACTGACTGGATTGGTATTCGTGAGGGACTGCCCACCATTACCGAGGTGCAAGCCGGCAACGACCTGATGGAACCCGGTCAGCCTGCACAGGTTCAGGAGATTATCGCTGGCGTAAAGAGTGGCAAGCTCAGCATGGCTGATGTTGACCGTAATGTACGCCGCATGCTGGAATATATCGTCAAGACGCCCAGCTTCCACCATTATCCTGCCACTAACAAGCCCGACCTGGAGGCACACGCCCTGATTACACGTCAGAGTGCTACCGAGGGTATCGTGCTGCTGAAGAACAATGGTGTGCTGCCTTGGAAGTCTGGTGCTGTCAAGACAGTGGCTCTCTTTGGTGAGAATTCTTACGACTTCCTCAGTGGCGGTACAGGATCAGGCTGTGTTCACCCACCCTATGTCGTTGACATGCTGCAAGGTCTGAAGAATATCGGTGTTAAGGCATCGCCCACGCTGACGGAGATTTATCGTAAATATATTGACTATGCCAAGGTGAAGTTCCAGGCCGAGCGTCACCCCGCCAAGTGGTTCCAGACAGAGATGATGGGTCAGCAGAAATATCCGGAAATCGGACTGTCACCCATTGCCATCAATAAGGAGGTACAGGCTGCCGATGCTGCTATCATCACCATTGGTCGTCAGGCTGGTGAGGGTATCGATCGCGATATTGAGACAGAATTCAACCTGATTCCTGAGGAGCGCGCCCTCATCACTGATGTCTGCAACGCATTCCACGCAGCAGGCAAGCCCGTCATCGTCATTATCAATAGTGGCTCTGTCATTGAGACGGCATCATGGAGCGGTTATCCTGACGCCATCCTCTGTGCCTGGCAGCCTGGTGAGGAAGGCGGCAACTCTATTGCCGACATCCTGACTGGTAAGGTGAATCCTTCAGCCAAGCTCACCATGACGTGGCCTATCGCTGCCACCGACCATGCCTCAACAAAGAATTTCCCCGGCAACCTTGATGCCTATAGCTTTGAGATGATGGTAGGCAACAAGATGCCTATTCCTGGACATACCTATACCAACCACGAAGAGGACATCTATGTAGGTTATCGTTTCTTCGATACCTTCAATCGCGAGGTAGCTTATCCGTTTGGCTATGGTCTTAGCTATACCACCTTCGACCTCACAAAGCCTACGGTGAAGAGCCGTGGCAACCAGGTTGACATCACTGTAACGGTGAAGAATACAGGTAGTGTTGCCGGTAAGGAAGTCGTACAGGTATATGTTCAGGCACCGAAAGGCAAACTGGAGAAGCCCGCTCAGGAGTTGAAAGCCTTTGCTAAGACCCGTGAGCTGAAAGCCGGTGAGAGCCAGACGCTGACGATGACAATCCCAGTACGTGATCTGGCCAGCTTCGACGAGGCTGGTTCACAGTGGCTCACGGAAGCTGGCACCTACACCTTCCGCATCGGCTTCTCAAGTCGTGACATCAAGGCTACCCTGCCTCTCACCTTGAAAGAATATACGGAGAAAACCTCTCAGGCGCTGGCTCCACAGCAGCCACTCAAATTATTGAAGCAATAAAACACAATCATGAAGCAACTGCTATTAGCACTATTCACTATCATGGCCACCGTCAGCATGAGTGCTGAGGATGGCCACCAGTTATGGCTGCGCTATCAGCCTGTCAATAAAGCGAAAGTTCACTGTAACAGTCAGTCACCGACGGTGCAGATTGCCAAGCAGGAATTGGAGACCTACTATACGGGGGCAGAGATTGCCCTGAAACTTGATGCCACGATGCCCGATGATGATGGCTATCGTTTCGATGGCAGTACACTCTCCGCACGCCGTGAGGCTGGTCTGCTCTATGGCACTTACGCCTTGTTGCGTGGCGATACCAATATAGAGTCTCACCCCGCCTTCTCGCTGCGTCTGCTGAACCATTGGGACAACCTTGACGGCAGTATTGAGCGCGGCTATGCTGGCGAAAGTATTTTCTGGAAGACAGAGAACGGTCAACTTTCCTCGCAACGCCACACTCTCAAAGAGAGAACTATCAACTGTCAACTGATAAAAGAGTACGCTCGTGCCAATGCCTCTATTGGTATCAATGGTACGGTGCTCAACAATGTCAATGCGTCGCCCAAGATGCTGACGGCTCCCTATCTCAAAGAGGTGAAGAAGATTGCCGACATCCTGCGCCCCTACAATATTAAGGTGTATCTGTCTATCAACTTCGCCACACCGATGGCGCTGAAGGAGACCAAGACGGCTGACCCGCTGGACAAATCGGTGGCTAAATGGTGGAAGAATAAGGCAAAGGAAATCTACAAACTCATCCCTGACTTTGGCGGTTTCCTGGTGAAGGCCAACAGTGAGGGACAGCCTGGTCCTGGCGACTACAAGCGCACGCATGCCGAGGGCGCC
>JAILMS010000018.1 GCA_024692385.1 Prevotella sp.
AATGGGACAGAAAGTAAATCCAATTAGCAACCGTCTGGGTATCGTTAGAGGTTGGGATTCAAATTGGTTCGGAGGCAAGGACTTCGGAGATAACCTGGTAGAGGATCAGAAAATCCGTAAGTACCTCAACGAGCGTCTGGCCAAGGCTAGCGTTTCGAAGATTGTCATCGAGCGCACTTTGAAACTGGTTACCATTACTATTTGCACGGCTCGTCCGGGTATCGTTATTGGTAAAGGTGGACAGGATGTTGATAATCTGAAAGATGAATTGAAGAAGCTCTTCGACAAGGAGATTCAGATTAATATCTTTGAAGTAAAGCGTCCAGAACTTGATGCAACAATCGTTGCCACTAATATCGCTCGCCAGATTGAGGGCAAGATTGCATATCGTCGCGCTATCAAGCAGGCTGTTGCAAATACCATGCGCGCCGGTGCCGAGGGTATCAAGGTTCAGATTTCGGGACGTCTTAACGGAGCTGAGATCGCACGCAGTGAGATGATTAAGGAAGGTCGTACTCCGTTGCATACCTTCCGTGCTGACATCGATTTCTGTCAGGCAGAGGCTCTTACTAAGGTAGGTCTGCTGGGTATCAAGGTTTGGATCTGCCGTGGAGAAGTTTACGGTAAGGTTGACCTTGCACCTAACTTCGCTCAGGAGAAGCAGGGCCTTCGTGGTAACGGCGGTAACAATGGTGGCCGTAAGTTCCGTAATAAGAAAAAGTAATAATTTGTAAAGTTAGAAGCTATCATGTTACAACCTAAGAGAGTAAGATATAGAAGACCTCAGGACGGACGTGGCAATAAAGGCAACGCCCACAGAGGTACAACGCTGGCTTTCGGCTCATTTGGCATCAAGACGCTTGACGCTAAATGGATTGACAGCCGCCAGATTGAGGCTGCTCGTGTGGCCATCAATCGTTATATGAATCGTGAAGGTCAGGTATGGATCCGCATCTTCCCCGACAAACCCATCACTCGCAAACCTGCTGACGTCCGAATGGGTAAGGGTAAGGGTGATCCCGCAGGATGGGTTGCACCTGTAACTCCTGGTCGTATCCTCTTCGAAGTGGAAGGCGTTCCTTTTGAGATCGCTAAGGAGGCTCTTCGCCTCGGCGCTCAGAAGCTGCCTGTGAAGACCAAGTTTGTTGTAAGACGTGACTACGATAAAAACGCTTAATTAGTATGAAGACGAAGGAAATTAAGGAGCTTGAGACCAAGGAATTGGCCGAGCGTTTGGAGACTGAGGTTGCTAAGTACAACCAGATGAAGTTTAATCACAACGTAACTCCGCTGGAGAATCCATCACTGATTAAGGCTGCACGTCGCGATATCGCACGCATCAAGACGGAACTCCGTCAGAGAGAACTTAACAAATAACAATGGTCCAGATGGAAACAAGAAATTTAAGAAAGACAAGACAGGGTGTCGTTATCAGCAACAAAATGGATAAAACCATTGTTATTGCCGCTAAGTTCAAGGAGAAGCACCCTATTTATGGTAAGTTCGTCCAGAAGACGAAAAAGTACCATGCACACGACGAGAAGAATGAGTGCAACATCGGCGACACCGTGCTCATCATGGAGACACGCCCGCTGTCGAAGACGAAGCGCTGGAGATTAGTACAAATCGTAGAAAAAGCTAAGTAATTATGATACAAGCAGAATCAAGACTTACAGTAGCTGACAACAGCGGTGCACGCGAGGCTCTCTGCATCCGTGTGCTTGGTGGTACCCGCCGCCGCTACGCCAGCGTGGGCGACATCATCGTCGTGGCCATCAAGAACGCCATTCCTACGAGTGACGTGAAGAAAGGTACAGTGTCGAAGGCTCTGATTGTCCGCACCAAGAAGGAGATACGTCGCGCCGATGGCTCGTACATCCGCTTCGACGACAACGCCTGTGTGCTTCTGAACAATGCCGGCGAGCTCCGCGGCAGCCGTATCTTCGGCCCCGTGGCACGTGAGCTGCGCGCTGTCAACATGAAGGTCGTATCTTTGGCACCCGAGGTTCTTTAACATTAAAAGCAATAGAGTAATGAGCAAGTTACATATCAAGAAAAACGACACAGTCTATGTGCTGGCCGGTGAGGACAAGGGCAAGACTGGCAAGGTGCTGAAGGTCTTGGTGGAGAAGCAGCGTGCCATCGTTGAGGGTGTGAACATCGTCAACAAGAGCACAAAGCCCAGCGCCAAGAATCCTCAGGGAGGCTTCGAGAAGGTAGAGGCTCCCATCCATGTCTCTAATTTAAGTTTGATTGACCCGAAGAGCGGAAAGCCCACACGTGTTGCCATCAAGCACGAGGGCAAGAACGTCATCCGTGTCGCCAAAAAGTCAGGGGAGGAGATTAAGTAATGGCAAATACAGCACAGTTAAAGAAAACGTACCGTGAGCAGATTGCTCCGGCACTGAAGAAGCAGTTCAACTATACGTCTGCCATGCAGATTCCCGAACTGAAGAAGATTGTGGTGAACCAGGGTCTTGGCGACGCCACACAGGACAAGAAGATCATCGAGGTGGCTATCAACGAGATTACCACCATCTGCGGCCAGAAGGCTGTCGCCACCTACTCGAAGAAGGATATTGCCAACTTCAAGGTGCGTAAGAAGATGCCTATCGGCGTGATGGTCACTCTGCGCCGCGAGCGCATGTATGAGTTCCTCGAGAAGCTCGTTCGCATCGCCCTGCCGCGTATCCGCGACTTCAAGGGTATTGAGAGCAAGCTCGACGGACGCGGCAACTACACGCTCGGCATCCAGGAGCAGATCATCTTCCCTGAGATCAACATCGACTCCGTCGACCGCATCCAGGGCATGAATATCACCTTCGTTACCACGGCCAAGACCGACGAGGAGGGCTACGCTCTGCTGAAGGCTTTCGGCCTCCCTTTCAAGAACGCTAAAAACGACTAAGAGTTATGGCAAAAGAATCAATGAAGGCCCGTGAGGTCAAGCGTGCCAAGCTGGTT
>JAILMS010000019.1 GCA_024692385.1 Prevotella sp.
GCCAAGGAGTATCCGCAATATGACTGGCTGTCAAACAAGGGCTATCCCACCAAGAAGCATAGAGAAGCAATACGGCAGTATGGCATTACGCCATACCACCGTAAGACTTTTAACATGCTGGGCGATGGCCAGCTGTCGCTAAATTTTGAATATTAGTAAGCAGGCTTGCCTGCTTTAGCGAGTGATAATCAGTCCACCCATGGGCTGTATCGCTACCTTCGCAATACCTTTCTTATCAACCTTCAGGGTCTTCAGCACGGGTGTGCTGGGCATTCCCTTCTTCTTACCAGGCTGATCGATGTAGCACTGTACGGTCTGTCCGGCAAACATAGACAACGACAGTTGCAGGGTCTTTGTCTGCTGGGTACCATTCAGACCGGCCACATACCACTTATTACCTGTACGGCGAGCCAGGACCACATATTTGGTGGGATAACCATCGAGGAAACGTACCTCATCCCATGTGGTAGGCAGCTGCTTGAGGAAGTCAATCTCAAACTGGGGAATATCCTGCAGGTTGTTGGGATACATGGCAACACAGTTGACACTGGTCTGTAGCACGATACCCGTAGCCATCTCAAAGATATCTGTTGTATAGCGACGATGACGACTCTTGTTGTCGCGCGAGATGTGGTGGTTCATAATGATGCCACCCCAGTCGAAAGAGCCTACTGCATTACGGGCAAAGGGATGCATGGTGAGTTCGAAGCCTTCCTGCTTGGCATGATATTCACTGAACATGATATTCTCTGATGCCAAGGCTGCCTCCGAAGCGACATAGTTGGGGTACATACGCTCCCAGCCACGAGGAATGGTGCAGCCGTGGAACACCACCTGCAAGCCATAGCGGTTAGCGTCAGCGAGGATGTCCTCGTAGAGCTTCATATTCTCCTGCTTGTCACTACCCAGAAAGTCTACCTTGATACCGGCAATGCCCAGCTTCTTAAGCCATGCCATCTCGCGATTGCGAGCCAAGGCAGTATTCATACAGTG
The DNA here is from genome assembly GCA_024692385.1 of Prevotella sp. Taxonomy (GTDB): domain Bacteria; phylum Bacteroidota; class Bacteroidia; order Bacteroidales; family Bacteroidaceae; genus Prevotella. Next base: position 994 of record JAILMS010000019.1, read on the forward strand.
CTTTGGCGTCTGTGGAGCATCGTTCGCATAGCCATTGCTATTATACCACAACAGCAGCTTAACACCCTTGCTGTTGGCGTAGCGGTTCAGCTCGACGATGCGGTCGCGGCCAATCTGCTTGTCCCACCAGTTGTCAACCAGCACATATTCATAGCCCATAGCGGCAGACAGGTCAATCATCTTCACCTGGTCATCATAGTTGACGCTCTCATCCTGCCAGATGAGCCAGCTCCATGTATAGCGGCCAGGCTTGTAGTCCTGAGAAGGCTCGTAGAGCGGATCTACTACGTCATAGGGAATAGTGGTCTCTACGATGGGCTTCAGCGTGGTGCCCAGCGTGATGGTACGCCAAGGGGTGCTGCCAGGCAATGGAATACCAGCCCACGAACTACCAAGTCCCTGCATCTCTCCGATATTGGGGAAAGCGACGGTGTAACCGCTTCCTGCTACATAATCGCTCAGGTGACTGGCGCAGTAGTTAGAACCAACACCCGTCTCGCTGACGAGTACCCAACCAGCAGGAACCTTAAACAGACAAGGAAAGGTGAAGCCTTCGCCAAATGCTGAGCGCTCTGTCATGGGCATGTCAGCCTTGTAGTCTTCCTCGTATGATGGCTTGGTACGCTGCCAACCCACCATCGGCAGACTCAGTGGTGTCAGGAAGGTCGTCGTACCTTCAGGGAAATTGAAGGATGATGCCTCGTTATAGATGACAGCACTCAGTCGGCTATCACCTTTGGCCTGTAGGCTATACTGATAGGCAATGTCATTGTTGGAGACACAGAAGGTAACGGTCATAGGCAGTCCCTGGCTATTTGTATAGGTAAGGTCTGCCTGACGGGCTACATAGTGAGCTGATGAGGCCTTGGTACGAGTCATCGTGTACGTCTTGTCGATGTTATTCTCCTTCATCTCCTTGAAAGTCAGACCACGGGTGAAGTCACCAATATCCGTCTTCAGTCCTAATGCTGAAGGCTTCAGCATGGTTTGTCCCATGTAGCTGACACGATAGGTTAGCAGTCCCTGTTCATCGTCAACAGTAACCACTAACTTACCGTCAGGTGATTTTACATTGATTTCTTTTCCACTAACAGTGAGTGCCATGCACGCCAGCATGAGCGATAATATTTTTCTCATATACTTATTCTCCTTTTGCAAATTGTCCGAAATACTTAAGGCAGACGTCACGCCACTCACGGGCATTCTCTACCTGGTGCTGCAGGCGTTCTTCAACCTCACGCCAGCGCTGCTCATCGATATAGTGGCGCATCTTGTTGTGCCAGAGATTGTGGGTACGTTCTGTCCACAGAACGCCCTCGTTGTAGTGGTACTGCAGCGACTCCCATAGCGTGGTGCCATCCTTCATCTTATAGTCCCAGGGCACATGGTGGAACCACAGCAGCAGATTCTCAGGACAGGTCTCGATATTATCATAGCGACGTGCCACCTCTGGGCGATACTGGCTGACGGCATCTGTTCCCTTACTGCTACGCTCGAATCCCACGCCATTCTTGTCTGCCTTGTGGTAATAGACAGGACACCACTCCAAAGGATAGCTCTTGATGAAACCATCGGGTTCTGGACCATAGTGGTGGTCGAACTTAAAGATGTGATGTAAGCCCAGTGGCATCATGTAGTCTACACAAGCCTCACGACTCTCCATCATAATCTGTGACATCGTACGCACAAAGTCTGCATTCTTGGTGAAGGTCAGCTCCAGCCACTCACGGGCTATCTTGTCGCTGCCCAATGACGGGTTCCATGCCAATCGACCAAAAGCATACCAGTTGGCCTGTGAGAAATGGTGACCACACCAGTTGCGGTCCAGCCCGATATTAGCCACACCGGCAATACCTTTCAACTCTCTGGGATTAACCTGTGAGAAGAACTCTTTCCACATGGGTGCGAGAAAAACCAGATGGCGCGACTGACCGAGATACTCCTGAGTAATCTGCAACTCTACCATGTTGGGGGTCTGCTTAATCTGGTCGAAGATAGGACTGTATGGTTCACGAGGCTGGAAGTCGAGTGGACCATTCTTGGTCTGCAGAATAACATTGTCGCGGAACTGACCATCCAGCGGCTTAAACTCCGATACAGCCTGCTTCACGCGGTCTTCGCCCTTATGGTTGGCACCATAGACGAAGCAGCGCCACATCACGATGCCTTTATAGGGCTTCAGCGCATCTGCCAACATATTGGCGCCCTCGGCATGCGTGCGCTTGTAGTCGCCAGGACCAGGCTGTCCCTCACTGTTGGCCTTCACCAGGAAACCGCCAAAGTCAGGGATGAGTTTGTAGATTTCCTTTGCCTTATTCTTCCACCATTTAGCCACCGATTT
>JAILMS010000032.1 GCA_024692385.1 Prevotella sp.
TACTCCTGGCACTCCAACCCTGATAGAAAAAAATCTAATTTACGATCCAAATCACCCTGAGCGCAGTCCACAATATGAATACAATGTCACTAGACTGATAAAAGGTAATGAAGAATACTCTGGAGGTGAATTCGTGTTAAGTAATAGTTATTTTTAAACAAATGAATTTGAGCTTATGAATAATCTGATAAAGAATATGCATAGAATCGTCATCTTGCTGTTTGTGTTGGCAAGTGCTATTAATATGTCAGCACAAACTACAGTTCCTATTGATACTGAACACTTTCCTGATGAGGGGTTCCGAAACTATGTAAATGATCATGCAACGCCTGATAATATTTCATCAATTGCTCGTTTTACAATAAATGACGATAAATCAGTGTATAACATCAAGGACTTGCAGGGAATAGAGTATTTTACGTCCTTGATAGGCCTTGCAATCTACAGCTGTAATATCACAAATACCGACCTTTCAAACATTCCAAATCTAAGGTCATTAGGGGTATACGACTGTCCTGAATTGATTTCGTTAAGCATGACGGGTCACTCACAAATAGCAGGCATTGGCATTGAGAATTGTAAAAAACTCAGTGTTGCACATCTCTCAAACAATCCCAATCTTGGCACTCTCACCATTCAGCAGAACCCTAATCTTCAGCAGATAGAACTGGATGGTAATACTGCCCTGAGAGAAATTAAGCTTTGGCAGCCGAACAATGCTCCAATGACGGCTTATGATTTTTCTATGTTGACCAATTTGGAATATCTAAGTTTTAACAATCTCGAAGAACTTAACTTGGCTGGAAATGCGAAATTAAAACACCTTGACACAACAGATTCTCCTAATCTTTTGGGAATAGATGTTTCAAATAATGTAAACCTTGAAGCCTTATGGCTCTTCGGAGTGTCCAACCTGGCTTCTCTAGATGTCAGAAACAATACCCAATTGAAAGACCTGAGAATTAATTCACGTCAAATGACATCGTTAGATGTTACAAAGAATACCAACTTGGAATTCTTGTTAGTAATGAATGCCCCAATAACATCTTTAGACGTATCAGCAAACCAAAAGCTAACATCATTATTCTTGGATTCACTTCAATTGACAGGAATAAATCTATCTAACAATGATAAGCTGAAAGAATTTCGTTGCATTAGAAACAACATAACAGCGCTTGATTTTTCAAATAATCCAGCATTATCAAGTATAGACTGTAACAGCAACCAGCTCACTTGTCTTGATGTGTCAAATAATCCAGAATTGACAACGTTAAATTGTAGCAATAATCTGTTGACAAGTCTTGATTTGCAACAAAACACTAATATCAACAACATCCTTTTCTTTATGAATAACATAAAAGAGGATGCCATGACTCTCCTCATCAACTCTCTCCCATCAACTTATGGCAACTTCTGTGTGCTATATCCAGAAGGAGATGATGGCAATGTTTTCAACTATGACCATTACCAGCTTGTCAAGTCTAAAAGATGGACTCCTTATTATATGGAATTGGTATGGTTCCCTTACCAAGAACGCTATGATTATGCAAAAAGGGAGATTACTGATAAATTCTGGGAAGGAACGCATATCCAAACCATTGGCACAGACAAGCAGATAAATCCTGTTTATAACCTTCATGGTCAGAAGGTTGATGCCAGCTACCATGGTATTGTCATTAAGAACGGCACAAAGGGAATGCAAGGAATCACTGGAACTGTTTTTTGATTCCTCTACTGCAAATAGGGTTCACACTTACTGCGCAGTATATCAATGGTTTGCGCGTGAATGTGAACCCTTTTTGCAAGCAAAAAATATTCTTAAAAGAAAGAAAACTGTCTTCGACAATGGATAATTAAGAATTATTTCTTAATTTTGCAAACGAAATGACAAGTATTCACAAAACCAACATTCTATTGGGACTCATGGCGCTGGCGCTGGCCGTGCTGTGTGTGTTAAGCATACTGACATGATGGAAAACAGACAGAAACGACTTGTAATACGCATCAGCAAAGGTCGCCTCTCGTTTGCCACGGCAGACGGTAGTGACGTGCTCTATGAGGACTATGCGCTGAACAGCAGCATATCGATGGCTGCCAATCTGCGCGAGGCACTGCGCACACTGCCCTTGCTGAACGATGACTTTGAGCGCGTGCTGGTGATGGTTGATACACCCACGCTGATGGTGCCTACCAACAACTTCGTAGAAGAAGAGCGCGAGGCACTATACCATCATGCCTTTACTGGAGACGAGCAGCAGCTGGTGATGCATACCGTGTTGCCCGACTTGAATGCTGTGGTGTTGTTTGCCGTACAGAAGGATATGCGCAGTGTCATTGCCAATAACTTTAGCAATGTGCGCTATACTGCTGCCGTAGCTCCCGTATGGCGCCACCTGCACCAGCGCAGCTATACTGGTCAGCACCAGAAGCTCTATGGCTACTTCCACGACCGCAGGATGGAGGTATTCAGCTACCAGCAGAACCGCTTTAAGTTCTGTAACTCTTTCATGGTAAACAATCCTAATGATGCGCTCTACTACCTGTTGGCAGTATGGAAACAGCTGGCTATGGAGGCAGAACACGACGAGCTGCATCTGGTGGGCGACATCAACGAGCGCGACCAGCTGTTGGAAGAGGCACAGAAGTTTGTGAAACGCGTCTTCTACATCAACCCCTCAGGAGAGTTCAATCGTGCGCCAGTCACGCAGATTAAGGATATGCCGTACGACATGATGACACTATTTATCAAGGGACGTTGAACATTATGAGAATAATCACAGGAAAATATAAAGGTCGTCACTTCGACATACCCCGCTCGTTCAAGGCGCGTCCCACAACAGACTTCGCCAAGGAGAACATCTTCAACGTATTGGTGCAGTATGTAGACTTTGAAGGTGCCACCGCCCTCGACCTCTTCTCAGGTACGGGCAGCATCTCGCTGGAACTGCTCAGCCGTGGATGTAGCCAGGTGGTCAGCGTAGAAATGGACCGCGACCATCACCGCTTTATCCAAGAGTGCATCAAGAAGCTAACACCTAGCACCCAGCACCCATCATCCTCTATCATCCCCATCCGTGGCGATGTCTTCCGCTTTATTAAGTCGTGCAAGCAGCAGTATGACCTTATCTTTGCTGATCCGCCCTATGCGCTGAAGGAGTTGCCACAGATTCCAGACCTGATTATCGAAAAGCAACTTCTGAAAGAGGATGGTATCTTTGTCTTTGAACACGGCAAAGACTATGATTTCTCTAAGCATCCCAATTTTGTGGAACACCGTAGCTATGGTAGCGTGAACTTCTCGCTCTTTAAAGCAACGGCGACATCAGGCGAGTAAGCGACTCCAACAGGCGAGCACCAAAGCTGGGCTGTACGCGGCGAGGCAACTCGCCCAGTTCTACGCTCTGCTTCTGGTCATCCAAGAATACCTTTTTCATTCTCAGCGCCATGCCCTCATCATAGACGAAGGCATTGACCTCAAAGTTGTTCTCAAAGGAGCGAATATCGAGGTTGGTAGAGCCACAAGTAGATAATGTATCGTCTGTGACCAGCGTCTTGGCATGCATAAATCCAGCCTTATAGAGATATATCTTGGCACCCGCCTCGTGCAACTCACGAAGATACGAGCGCGACGCCCAGTCAGTAAAGACAGCATCAGACTCTAACGGACAGATGATGCGCACATCGACACCACCCACCGCCGCTGTCTTCAAAGCGAAGAGTACAGGTTCGTTGGGCAGGAAATAAGGTGTCTCAATATAGACATAGCGTCGCGCAGCCAGAATGGTGCGCACAAAGCCCTGCATAATCTCTGGATAGTGTTCCGTAGGACCGCTGGTAACGACTTGTACAACGCAGTTATTGACAACAGCCTGTTCGTTATGGTCTATAGGTGGATAGTACTGGCGGTCACTGATGAGCGTGCGGTCAACAAAGTACCAGTCGACGAGGAAGGCACGCTGCAAGGCATAGACAGCACCACCCGTCAGTCGCCACATAGTATCTCGCCAGGGCTGAGAGCCTGTTCCCTTCACATAGCGCAGCGCCACATTCATGCCTCCCACATAGCCTACCCGGCCATCAATCACGATAATCTTGCGATGGTCGCGATAGTTGGCCTTTGACGTAAACGACGGGAAGTGTACAGGCAGGAAAGGAACAACCTCTACACCAGCATCACGCAGACGCTCAAAGAAACGGTGGCTCACCTTCCAACAGCCCACATCATCATATATCAGACGCACCTCAACACCCTGACGAGCTTTATCCATCAGTGCATCAGCCACCAGATGGCCCAGGGCATCATCTTCTATAATATAGAGGTCGAGATGGATATGATGGCGGGCCTCAGCAATATCCTTCAGCAACTCAGGGAAGAAGGCATAGCCATCAGTAATAATATCTATCTGATTATCCTTAAAGGGCAGCGCCATACTCTGGTTGATGAACAAGTCAACCAATTGGCGGTGACGTTCAGGCATATGGAAGTCCTCCTGTTCTACGAAGCTCAGCATGGAGCGCTTAGTGAGCTGGTCCATCAGGCGCTGGCTGACCATACGCTCCCTACGATGATTGATGCCAAAGAAAAGGTAGAAGACAATGCCGACAACAGGAATGAAGAAGATGACCAGCGCCCACGCCATCGTCTTGGCAGGCTGCCGGTTGTCCATGATAACATGAATGATAGCTATTGCTATCAGTATCCATGCCAGCGAAACACCTATAATATATAATAGTCCCTCCATCTCTCCTTTCGATTGTCAACTGTCAACTATCAACTGTCAACTATCAACTATCAACTGTCAACTAAACAATCACGTCTGAGCCACGCTGACGAGCCAGTGCATTGCGCAACTCCAGCATCTCCTTGTAGTTGTCCATCAGCGGACGTAGCTTCTCCATATCAGCACCAGCCTCCTTCATCTGCTGCTGAATCGTCTTCAGCTGCTGACTGACAATATCCAGACGGAAGTCAAGAATCAGATGCTGTATGCGCTGACGTAGTGTCTTCTCGCTTCTTTTCATCTCGAAGCTTTTACTCAGCTGATGGTTGTCAATACCCAGCGTGGCAGCCAGCTGACTAATCGCCTGGTCAGGATGCTGCAAGAAGTAGTTGGCAGCCTTGAAGCCTGGCTCTGCAGAATGTTCTACAGCCTCATGCAGAATGGTGTTATACAGCGGATCGCTGAATAACAATCCATCACTCGACAAGTCAAATTCTACATATTGTGCCAAGCTCAGATTCACCGTGTTACCATCTTCAGTTTCCAGATTCTCAAAGATTACCTCCTCACCATGACGGATAACATTCTGGATAATCAGTCGCTCCACCTCGGAAGCCTGCTCCTGATGGGTGTGCAGTCCAAAGTTATCGATAGGCGTAGCTGCCTGTGGTTGTCGTGACTGCTCACGCTCAGAAATCTTACGTTGTTCTTCCTTGTCGCCAGCAATATATTTGTTGGTCTGCGTAATCAGAGTACGCTCATTGACATCCAGACGACGCGAGCACTCAGAGATATAAGCAGCACGCACAATGGGGTCAGGAATAACACTCACCGAACGGACGATATTGTTGATAGCCTCAGCACGCTTGATGGGGTCTTTCACATTCTTCAGCAACAGGTCGGTCTTAAACTCGATAAAGTCAGTCTGGTGTTGTTCGATATACTCCTTAAACTGCTGAGCAGTATGCTTGCGGCTGAATGAGTCAGGGTCGTCACCATCAGGCAACAGCAACACCTTTACATTCATACCCTCCTGCAACAACATATCAGTACCACGCATAGCAGCATGGATACCAGCCTCATCACCATCGTAGAGCAGCACGATATTGGGCGTAAAGCGGTGCAACAGGCGTATCTGGTAGTTGCTCAATGCCGTACCTGAGTTAGCCACGACATTCTCCAAGCCACACTGGTGCATGGCAATGACGTCGGTATAACCCTCCACCATGTACACACAGTCTTCCTTGACGATAGCCTTCTTGGCCTGATAGATACCATAGAGCTCGCGTTCCTTATGATATATCTCAGAGTCGGGCGAGTTGACGTATTTCTGTTGTACGCCCTTCGTGGCAGCATCAAGTTTACGACCACCAAAGGCAACCACCTTACCACTGACATTGAGCCAGGGGAAAATAGCACGGCCGGCGAAACGGTCGTAGACTCCATGTTCATTCTCGACACAGAGGCCTGTCTTTACCAGGAACTCCTCTTTATAGCCCTTGCGCTTAGCCTCATTGACCAAGGCATCACGCTTGGTAAGGGCAAAGCCCAACTTAAACTTCTCAATGATATCATCACGGACGCCACGGCTACGGAAATACTGCTTACCGATAGCCATACCGTCGACATTATTCTTTAGAATATCATGGAAATAATCGCAAGCCCACTCATTGACCACAAACATCGACTCACGCTCACTCTGCTCACGCTTCTCGTCATCGCTGAGTTCACGCTCCTGAATCTCAATATTGTATTTCTTCGCCAACCAGCGCAGGGCCTCAGGATAGGTAATCTGTTCGTGCTTCATCAGGAAATTGATAGCATTACCACCTGCGCCACACGAGAAGCACTTACAAATCTGTCGGGCTGGAGACACCATGAACGATGGTGTCTTATCGTCATGAAAAGGACACAGACCCTTGTAGTTAACACCCGACTTACGGAGGTTAACAAACTCGCCGACAACATCAACGATGTTCACAGCATCCATTATCTTGTCTACGGTCGCTCTGTCTATCATAACGAGTGCAAAGGTACGAAAAAAAGTTGATAGTTGATAGTTGATAGTTGAAAATTATTTTGTAATTTTGCACTTTGTATGATAGTATGTATAGCAGAGAAACCAAGCGTAGCCAAAGACATCGCACGCATCATCGGAGCGACAGCCAGTCGTGACGGATATATGGAAGGCAACGGCTATCAGGTGACGTGGACATTCGGTCATCTGTGTGAGCTGAAAATGCCTGAAGACTACACGCCCATGTGGAAGTCGTGGAGTCTGACAGCGCTACCCATGATTCCCCCACGCTTTGGCATCCGTCTGAAGGATGACGAAGGTATCAAGAAGCAGTTTGCCGTGATTGAGCGACTGATGCAGGCTGCTGACGGCATCATCAACTGTGGTGACGCCGGCCAGGAGGGTGAACTCATCCAGCGCTGGGTGATGCAGAAGGCTGGTGCCACATGTCCTGTACAGCGCCTGTGGATTTCGTCCATGACTGACGAGGCCATCCGCGAAGGCTTTGCCACGCTGAAAGACCAGAGCAACTATCAGTCACTCTACATGGCTGGTCTCTCTCGTGCCGTGGGCGACTGGCTACTGGGTATCAACTGCACACGCCTATACACTATCAAATACGGTCAGAACCGCCAAGTACTCAGCATTGGTCGCGTACAGACTCCGACTCTGGCACTGATTGTCAATCGTCAGAAGGAAATCGACAATTTCAAGCCAGAGCCCTACTGGGTGTTGGCTACCGTTTATCGCGATACCATCTTTACCGCCACTAAGGGTAAGTATACTTCCAAAGAAGAGGGTGAAGAGGCTTTCAAGACGATTGAAGGTAAGCCGTTTACCATTACACAGGTAGAGAAGAAGAACGGTAAAGAGACACCGCCATCACTCTATGACCTGACATCACTACAGGTAGACTGTAACAAGAAGTTCGGTTTCTCAGCAGAGACCACGCTGAACATCATCCAGCAACTCTACGAACAGAAGTTGACCACCTATCCGCGTGTCGATACCACCTTCCTGCCCGATGATGTCTATGCCAAGTGCCCACAGACCATGAACGGTCTCTTCCAAGTGAAGCATGCTGGCACAGCACCTTATGCTGAGTTGGTACGCCCATTGGGTGGCAAGGCTCTGCCAAAATCCAAGAAGGTGTTCGACTCGTCGAAGGTTACCGACCACCATGCCATCATCCCTACAGGCATGATACCTACAGCGCTTACCGATATGCAGCGCAAGGTCTTCGACCTCGTGGCGCGCCGCTTCATCGCTGTATTCTACCCTGACTGTAAATATGCCCAGACCACCGTATTGGGTATGGTGGATGATATAGAGTTCAAGGTCACTGGCCGCACCATTCTCGACCCAGGATGGCGCACCGTCTATGCCAAGGATGTACAGACAGACGATGACGAGAAGAAGCCTGACGAGGAAGAACGAACACTGCCAGCCTTCCAGAAGGGCGAGAGCGGTCCTCACCAACCTACCCTCACAGAGAAGATGACCACACCACCACCTTATTATACTGAGGCCACTCTGCTGCGAGCTATGGAGACGGCTGGTAAGTTGGTGGAGGATGAGGAGTTGCGTCGCGCCATGAAGGAGAACGGCATCGGTCGCCCGTCTACACGTGCCGCCATCATTGAGACACTCTTCAAACGTAAATATATCCGTAAGGAGCGTAAGCGTCTGGTGGCAACAGCCACAGGTATCGAGCTCATCGACCTCATCCGTGAAGACCTGCTAAAGAGCTGTGAACTGACCGGTATATGGGAGAAGAAACTGCGCGACATCGAGTCGCAGAAATACGATGCCCAGCAATTCATCAGTGAGCTAAAGCAACAGGTCAGCACCATCGTCAACGATGTAATCAGTGACCCTACCAACCGTCGTGTCACCGTGATGCCCGAAGAAGAGGCTAAGAAGAAAAAGAGCAAGAAGTAATAATTTACTTATAACCGAAAAAGCCTTATGAAGAAGTACTTTTGTCTGTTAGCCCTTGGACTATTGATGGCTGCAGGAGCACAGAGTCAGCCATTGTTGAAAACGCATGTAGAAACGGGCGATGTTGAGGGAGTTGTTGATGGCTCCAACTTAGCCGTTTATCGTGCTATTCCCTATGCGGCGCCACCTGTTGGCGACCTGCGTTGGCGTGCCCCACAACCTGCCAAGGCTTGGGAGGGTGTCAGAAAGTGTGATACATTCGGACCCTTACCACCACAGCCTACACGACCAGGACGTACGGCAGACATGATGAGTGAAGACTGTCTATATTTAGGTATCGCCACACCTGCGAAATCAGTCAATGACCGTCTGCCAGTAATGGTATGGATTCATGGTGGCGGTTTCCAGACAGAGTGGTATGGCGGTGACCTTTGGACCAGTCTTGCACGCCGTGGCGTTGTCATTGTCAGCGTCGAGTATCGCACTGGCGCCTTAGGATTCCTGGCACATCCGGAACTCAGCAAGGAGTCAGAAGAAGGACACTCAGGCAACTATGGTCTATTAGACCAGATATATGCCCTTCAGTGGGTACAGCGTAACATACAGAACTTTGGCGGTGACCCCTCAAAGGTTACAATCTTTGGTGAGTCAGCAGGTGCTATCAGTTGTAGCATGCTTTGCGCATCGCCACTGGCAAAGGGACTCTTCCGTGGAGTTATCAGCCATAGCGGTGGTTCGTTTGCTCCATGGGCAGACCTGCCCCGCGCTATGGGACAGGACGCCTCACAAAAGGGTGCTGAGCAGCAGGGACTGGCTTTCCAGAAACATCTGAAGAAAAAGAACATCAAGCAGATGCGTAAGTTGTCAGCCATGGAACTGTGTGACGGCAATGTGGGCTTTTCTGGTTTCTGGCCTTGTGTTGACGGCTATGTCATCTGTGACGACCAATATCGCCTCTATGAGCGTGGTGAATACAACGATGTACCCGTCATCGTGATGACCAACAGCGACGAAGGTGCGCTCTTCTCTCCAAGCAACATGAAGGTAGAAGACTACAAGAAAATGGCCCAGCAGATTTTTGGTGATATGGCTGACGAGGCCATGAAAGTTTATCCTGGTAATACCGACGATGAAGCATGGCATGGCTTTGGCGACACATTCCGTGATATGGGCTTTGCATGGCCTTCCTTCGCATGGGTAAGCCTACAGGCAAAGACTGGCAAGAGCGCTGCTTATGCTGCCTATCTGGCTCAGCCATCTACACGCAGTTTCTCACCAGACCCACGTCGTAAAGGTGTGGCACATGCTGATGACATTATGTATCTGAACGACACGTTCATCAATGAGGCAGACAAATATCCTCATGAGGCAGCAGTGGCTGAAATCCTGCAGCAGTACTGGGTAAACTTCGCCAAGACAGGCAATCCCAACGGAAAAGGTCTGCCCTACTGGCCAACCTTCGACAAGGAGAAAGCCACCACTATGCAGTTCAGCAATGGTGCTTCGCTGATTACGGTACCTAATCGTAAGCAGATTGACTTTGTAGATCGTTTCTATAAGGCTAAGCGTGAAGAGTTAGAGAGTAAGCGTCGATGACTTGTTGCCCTTGATTCTTAGCGAGAATACAATAAAATAAGGAGAGTCTGCGTTATATGTAGGTATGCGCAGACTCTTTTCTATTATAATAGGTATCGCTATGGTCACCATGCTCCTGACGGGGTGTGGTGCTGAACAGGCTATCAAGAAAGGAGACCGCTACTATGCGCTGGGCGAATATTACGACGCATCAACGCAGTACAGGAAGGCCTACTCACAGACACCCGCCAAGGAGCGTGAACAGCGTGGGCGAGTAGCATTGAAAATGGCGGAATGTTACCGCCGCATCAACTATTCGCAGAAAGCTATTGCCGCTTACAACAATGCTATCCGCTATAAGCAGACGGACTCGCTGACCTACCTGCATCTGGCACAGCAACTGATGAAGAATGGCAGTTACAAGGAGGCCGCCAAGTATTTCCAAATGGTGATAGACTCCCTGCCTCAAGATAATTCTCAATTATCAATTTTCAGTTCAAAATTAGCAAAGACAGGCCTGCGCGCTGCCCAACAAGCACCAGAATGGAAGAAGCAAGGCTCAGCATATACTGTGAAGCGCGAACACCTGTTCGACTCACGACGTGCAGACTACTCGCCCATGTTGGCTGGCGAGGAGAACAACCAGCTGTTCTTCACTTCCACCCGCAATCAAGCCAAGGGAGACGAATTCAGTGGTATCACGGGTACAAAGAATGCAGACATATTCGTATCACAGAAAGACGAGAAAGGAAAATGGCAGCGTCCAGAAGTGATTGACTCGGAGCTGAACAGTGACTATGATGAGGGAGCATGCTGCTTCTCACCAGACGGACGCACCATGTATCTGACCCAGTGTCGTAGCGATGCCAGCTTCCCACGCTATGCCACCATCATGACCAGCAACCGCTCTGATGCTGCATGGAGCAAAGCCACAGAACTTGTCGTCACTCGCGACACGTTGTCTGCCTACGCTCACCCTGCCGTCAGTCCTGATGGTGACTGGCTCTACTTTACAAGTAACATGCCTGGTGGTATGGGTGGATATGACATCTGGCGTATACGTCTCACCAGTAACGGTCTGGGAGGTGTCGAGAATGTCGGAGCACCTATCAACACGCCTGGCGACGAGCTATTTCCCACATTCCGTCCCAATGGCGACCTCTACTTCTCCAGTGATGGCCACGAAGGTATGGGAGGACTGGACATCTACTATGTAGAGAGTGAAAAAATAAAGGAAATAACAGCGGAAGCAAACGCTACACTCTCCACTTTAAACTCTACACTTATACAGCATCCTGGCTATCCCTTGAACTCACAAGGCGATGACTTCGGCATGACATTTGAGGGACTACTCAACAAAGGATTCTTCTCCAGCAACCGTGGAGACGGCAAAGGGTGGGACCATATCTACTCATTCTACAACCCAGAAATTGTACAGACCGTCAAAGGATGGGTATACGAGCAGGATGGCTATGAGCTACCACAGGCACAAGTATATATGGTAGGCAACGACGGTACCAATATGAAGCTTAGTGTAAAGGGTGACGGTTCGTTTACCCAGCAAATCAAGCCGGGTGTAGACTACGTTTTCTTAGGTACCTGCAAGGGCTTTCTGAATCATCAGGAGCAGCTGCGTGTAGAACCCGTCACTGAGTCAGAAGAGTATGTGTTGCAGTTCCCATTGGCCAGCATCACAGCCCCCGTACTCATTGAGAACATCTTCTATGATTTCGACAAGGCTACACTACGCCCTGAGTCAACAGCAGCCCTCGACAAGTTGGTAACCCTATTGGGTGAAAACCCCAACGTGACCATTGAGTTGTCAGCACACTGCGACTATAAAGGTTCTGCAGAATATAATAAGGTGTTAGCACAACGACGTGCTGAGAGCGTGGTAGAATACCTTACCGCTCATGGTGTAGCCAGCGACCGCTTGAAGCCCGTAGGTTACGGTAAGGAGAAGCCCAAGACAGTCCGTCGCAAGCTGACTGAAAAATATCCGTTCCTCAAAGAGGGTGACGTCTTGACGGAAGAGTTTATCAAGACACTCAATGAGGAACAGCAGGAACAATGTAACCAGTTAAACCGTCGCACAGAGTTTATCGTGCTGCGTACTACTTACGGACTATTTCCGAAGAAATAACCTCTCCCACTCCCACAAAGAGCAGGCCAAAGAGCACTGATACTGCCATCAGCAGATTGATGCTGATGGTCTGCACGGCCATGGTACGTAACATCACTTCAAACTGGACTGCCAACAAGTCCCATCCGTCTATCAAGACAAACAGGATGGCAAACACCACTACACAACACAGGTTCCACAGACGTGTGAGCAACGTACGATGAGCTGCCAGCGGTGAGCGCTGAGGCAGATGCTGCATCACCCGTTCCGTAAAGCCGTTGTCGGGAATCTGCTGCTGAGCAGCATCCTGGAAGAACTGCTTCAACAAAAGGTCGTTATCTTCAGTCATATCCATTCTGTCTTAAATAGTTTGCTAATTTCTCTTTTCCACGGGAGAGGTGCGACTTCACGGTACCCTCCTTCATCTGTGTAATCTTTGCGATACCTGCAATATCGTAACCATCGATGAGTTGCAGGGTGATACATAGGCGTTCATCAGGCTTCAAGAGTGCCAGAGCAGCATAAAGGTCCATTTTGAGCGATGAGTTCTCACTGCCAGACCGCTGAGGAGCCGCATCGACATCTTCTGTCTGGTGCTTGCTGCGCGTGTAATCGTAGAAGACGTTATAAGCTATGCGCATAATCCACGTCTTAAACGAGGCTAATCCTCGGAAGGAGGCAATGTTGGTATAGGCTTTGATAAACGTGTCTTGTGCGAGATCGTCGCTAAGTTGTTCATCACCCATAGTCTGGCTCAGGAAGAACCGGCGTACAGGTGACTGATATCGGCGTACAAGCTCGTCAAAAGCCCGTTGATTGCCGGATACCGCCACCTGCGTTACTAGTACTATGTCGCTACTGAGCAATGCCACCTCTATCTTTTTACCCTTTTTTACCTATTTTTTTTACATCTGTTGCAAGCTATTCTTCGCTGGCATCACAATCCATGCCACGATGTAGAACAGCACACCTGAGAAGCAGGTGCAGATGGTGAGGAAAGCATATGCCAGGCGCACAGCTACAGGATCAAAATCCAGGTACTCGGCAATTCCTGCACAAACACCGCCTAATACGCGGTCGTTGCTGCGATACAGTTTCTTTGTCATAATAGTCTATCTCCTATAATTGGGTTACATCATGATTATTTGTATTACTATTGCCTGCAGTCTTAGAGACAAACACCTTGCCCAGTCCGATACAGAACACCAAGGCACCGATACCAAAGCCTACCGTACCAGCAGCATAGCCAAGGAAGATCATCAGACCTACACCTACAAAGCACTGGCGGATACCTTTCTTATACTCCTCGTCAGCGTTGCCAGACTGATCTTTAAGCAGCTGGTCAGGAATAGGCTGTCCCTGCTGCATAGCCATCTGTGCCAGGCGTATCTTATCCTTGCGATTCTTATTGACGAAATAGAACACAGCAACGATAATCAAAACAGGCGACAGGACAAAGATGATGAACAATACCATTGTTACGAAGAGCATGCCTGATATTGTATTATCCATAAAGTCAAAGAAACGGCCGGTGTTCTTAACGAATTGTGGGTCGTCATCTTCATCGAGCGGCCAGTTATCATCGGCAGCGGATGTCTGTGACGTCGAGGTCGTATCAGAGAATGCCTCTACAGCATTCTTACTCGTTGAGTCCACCAACTCGGTCTGCTGGGGTGTGTGGCGATGTTTTTGGGCAACCATCTCTGTTGTCATGCCCAACACCAGCAACATCATCATTGTAATAATAATCTTCTTCATATCCGTAGTTGTTTTTTAATTGCCCATGTATTATTTTATAAGTAAATCATCTGTGTCAATATCGCCAGAGCCGCGCACATTGTTCTTCATCTCTTTTACTGAGCCTTTCAGTGTAATGTCGCCAGAGCCTACTACACGTGACTCCACCCTGCCGCTGTTCGTAAAGAACATATTGATATCGCCGGAACCGACCAAATCAAGTTCAGCCTGCTGCGTCTCTATATTGTTGACATCCACATCGCCAGAGCCTACAAGCGATACTTTCACGCGGTCGCAGATAATATCCTCGAAAGTAATATCACCAGAGCCACGCAGCGAGATGTCCAGGTTATCAGTATCGAGCTTACGCTCACAACTGAAGTCACCAGAGCCCTGCAGACTGATTCCCAGAAAGTCGGGAGAGGTGACATATACCGTAACATCGTCCATGTCTTCGCTGCTCCAATGGAAAAAGGATGTACTATTCTTCATATTCACCTTCAGCGTATTGTGCTCCACCTCCGTCTCTACATTCTTGATGGCTTTAGCGGGACCGTTCACTACGACAGAGAAAGAGTCGGCCTGAGCATAATGTACGTCTAGAGAGCCCAACAAAGTGATGCGCTCAAAGTCCTTTAAGTGGCGGTTCTCTTCAATCGTGGTCTTGTTGGTAGATGAGCAGCTCACATTCAACCCCTTACAAGAAGCAAGCACCGCGAGTACCATGATAGCAAAAACTATTTTTTTCATACCTTTTTTATTGTTGTTTTTACCCGTTAGACGTTATTAATTCTAAATTAGTTGCAAAGATGCAATTTTTTTTTTAATTTTGCAAGCAAATGACGCAATTACCTGCTGCTTTCACGGAAACAACGCGCCAACTGATGGGCGAAGAACGCTTCGGACGCTATCTACAGTCGTTTGAAGAGGAGCCTCCTGTCAGTATTCGTATGAATCCCATGAAAGCTGTTGACATGGAGGTTACAGATGGTGAGCAGGTGCCATGGTGCCGCAACGGCTGCTATCTGAAGCAACGTCCCAACTTCACGATGGACCCATTGCTGCATGCCGGCTGCTACTACGTGCAGGAGGCAGCGTCGATGTTCCTTGACGAGGCATTGCGACAAATGCATAACGCATACGTCAACCATCAGCCATCGGCCATCAGACCACTTTCAGCGCTCGACATGTGCGCAGCCCCTGGCGGCAAGTCCACCCTACTTCGTGCAGACCTTCCTGAGGATTGTGTGCTCTACAGCAACGAGCCCATCCGCAACCGTGCCAACATCTTGTTGGAGAATGTCACGAAATGGGGTTACAAGAACCACATCGTCACCAACAATTATCCCAAGGATTATCGTAAGTCGAAAATGCATTTCGACCTCATCCTCTGTGATGTACCCTGTTCTGGTGAAGGCATGTTCCGCAAGGACGAGGCGACCATCCGCGAATGGTCACCACAAAACGTAGAGAAGTGCTGGCAGTTGCAGCGCGAGATTGTTGACGACGCATGGACCTGCCTTAATGGCGGCGGACTGCTAATATATAGCACCTGTACCTTTAACACCAAGGAGAACGAAGAAAACATCCGCTACTTTCTGGAGCGATACGACGACATGGAGGTAGTGCCTATCGACATCCTGCCAGAATGGAACATCACTGGTTCCTTGCTGGAAGGTTTCCACGAGCCCGTCTATCGTTTCATCCCAGGTATCACACGCAGCGAAGGACTGTTTCTTTGTGTGCTGAGGAAAAAGGGAAATCTCTCCCCCCGCCCTCTCCAAAGAGCGAAGGAGCTAATGAAGGTATTAGAGCCTCCATTTCTTTTGGAAGGGGATGGAGAAAGGCTGAACCTTCCCTACCACCAAGCAATCGCCTACCTGCGTGGTGAGGCACTAGTGCTGCCTGAGGATACGCCGCGTGGCATAGTGGAAGTAAGTTTTATGGGCCACCCCTTAGGACAGATGAAGAATATCGGCTCCCGTGCCAACAACCTATATCCTAAAGAATGGAGAATCAGAACAACACATATACCCAACGAATATGAAGCAATACTTAGACATACTGAATAGAATACTGACTGAGGGCACCGAGAAGGGTGACCGCACAGGAACAGGCACCATCAGCATCTTTGGTACGCAGAGCCGCTACAACCTGCAAGATGGTTTTCCCCTCTTGACTACTAAGAAGCTGCACCTGAAAAGCATCATCTACGAGCTGCTATGGTTCTTGCAGGGTGACACCAACGTGAAATACCTACAGGAACATGGTGTACGCATTTGGAACGAGTGGGCCGATGAGAATGGTGAGCTGGGACCTGTCTATGGTCACCAGTGGCGCTCATGGCCCGACTACGCTGGTGGCACCATCGACCAGATACAATATGTAGTAGACCAGCTGAAGAATAACCCTGACTCTCGCCGTATGATAGTATCGGCATGGAATGTGGCAGAGGTCAACAAGATGGCGCTGCCTCCCTGTCACACCATATTCCAGTTCTATACCGCTCCCCTGCCTGATGGTCGCCGTCGTCTGTCACTGCAGCTCTACCAGCGCAGTGCCGACACCTTCCTCGGTGTACCGTTCAACATTGCCTCGTACGCCCTGCTGCTGCAGATGATGGCACAGGTTTGCGATATGGTTCCTGGCGATTTCATTCACACTACAGGTGACACACACCTCTACCTGAACCACATTGAGCAGGCAAAGCTGCAGCTGACCCGTGAGCCACGCCCACTGCCTACCATGAAGATTAATCCTGACGTGAAGAGCATCTTTGACTTTAAGTTCGAAGACTTTGAACTGGAGGGTTATGACCCATGGCCACATATTAAGGCAGAAGTCAGCGTATAACAACGAAAAACACTCACCACACTATGAAAAAGATTACAATAGCTATTGACGGCCATTCGTCGTGCGGCAAGAGCACGATGGCCAAAGACCTGGCCCGCACAGTGGGCTACGTATATGTTGACACAGGAGCCATGTACCGCTGTGTCACCCTCTATGCCCTTCGTCATGGGCTGTTTACCGCTGACGGCATCAACGAGGCAGCATTGCGCGAGCAGATGCCCAACATCAAAATCTCGTTCCAGTTCAATGCCGAGACAGGACGTCCAGACACCTACCTGAATGGTGAGCTGGTAGAAAACGACATCCGCACCATGGAGGTCAGCAA